>NC_019702.1:2233797-2552911 GCF_000317085.1 Synechococcus sp. PCC 7502 | reverse complement strand
CTACATCAAAAATGATGCCGTCAATATGCCTACTCTAAGCTTTAAAGATCGGGTAGTATCTGTGGCTTTAAGCCGTGCCCGTGAGCTAGGGTTTAGTACAGTTGCCTGTGCTAGTACAGGAAATTTGGCTAACTCAACGGCGGCGATCGCTGCCCATGCTGGTTTAGATTGTTGTGTATTTATTCCTGCAGATTTAGAAGCAGGCAAAGTATTGGGTACTGTAGTTTATGCCCCCAAGGTTTTTGCCGTGCAAGGTAACTATGACCAAGTTAATCGCCTCTGTTCCGAAGTTGCTAACACCCACGGTTGGGGATTTGTAAATATTAATCTGCGTCCTTACTACTCAGAGGGTTCTAAAACCTTGGGCTATGAAGTAGCGGAGCAGTTGGGATGGCAGTTACCCGATCACATTGTTGCGCCTTTGGCATCTGGTTCATTGTTTACCAAAATCTATAAGGGTTTCCAAGAGTTTGTTAAAGTTGGCTTAGTAGATGATAAACCCGTTAGATTCAGTGGTGCCCAAGCTGATGGTTGTTCTCCCATTGCTACAGCTTTCCGTGAAGGACGGGATTTTGTTACCCCTGTGAAGCCTAAGACCATTGCCAAGAGCATTGCGATCGGCAATCCTGCGGATGGAGTTTATGCCCTAGATATTGCCCGCAAAACTAACGGTAATATTGAGTCGGTCACTGATGCCGAAATTATTGAAGCAATGAAATTACTAGCCGAAACCGAAGGCATATTCACTGAAACTGCTGGGGGTACGACGATCGCTGTACTTAAGAAACTTGTGGAAGCAGGTAAAATCGATCCCGATGAAGTTACAGTTGTCTATATTACGGGCAATGGCTTAAAAACCCAAGAAGCAATTCAAGGTTACGTCGGCGAGCCTTTACAAATTGAACCTAAACTAGATAGCTTTGAACGGGCTTTGGAACGCTCCATTACCCTAGAAAGGTTAGAGTGGCAGGAAGTGTCTGTTTAGAGTATTAGCTATTGCTGGAGTAAATTTCAATCGTGATTAATAGTTTGGTTAATCAGTCCCAATCTACTTTTACTCAGTTAGTTTCTCTCCCCCATGTTAGTTGGCAGACTTACCAAAACCTGAAAAGGGATATGGGCGATCACCGTGGAATTCGCCTGACCTATAATCAAGGACTTCTAAGCATTAAAATGCCATCTAAAATCCATGAAATCATTAACCGATTACTTACTAGGATCGTTATCGTACTAACCGAGGAACTGGGTTTAGAGATTGTAGATATGGGATCAACCACTTTGGAGCGAGAAGATTTAGCTCGTGGAGTGGAACCTGATACCTGCTTTTATATTCACAATGCTCACTACCTAAAAGGACTCAATCCCCAACTTCCCCCCAATCTACCACCAGATTTAGTTATCGAAGTAGATATTACTAGTCCCTCTACTCAGCGCATGGAAATTTATCAACAACTAGGTATTCCTGAAGTGTGGCGTTATAACCCTAATGAGGGATTACAGTTTTTTCAGCTTCAAATTGGGGATGATTATAAAATATTTGCATTTAGTTTAGCTTTTCCAATGCTCACAGCAGCTAAGGTAAATCAAGTCCTAGCGGATCGGCAAAACAGGAGTGAAAATAGCGTGATCTATGATTTTCGCCAGTGGATTAAGTCTCAATCCCTTAGCTCTTAATGAATTTTGGGCAATGGTACAGGCGATCGGAGGTTGAAGCAAAATCCCATAATATCTCTGGGGCTGAATTAGATTGGTTAGTCTTGGGGATGACTGGGGCGGAGCGGCTGCACTTAAAGTTGGGAACCCTTGAGTTAGATCAGTCTCAAGTTGTAAAACTTGATCAGATGTGGCAGCAACGAATAATTGCCAAAACTCCCATTCAGTACCTAATTGGTAAAACTCACTGGCGGAATTTAGAATTGGTGGTTAATGCTGATGTTTTGATCCCCCGTCCAGAGACAGAAATTTTAATTGATCTGGTTTTAGACCAAAGTGATCCTAACTCAGCAGCTATTTGGGTGGATTTAGGTACTGGTAGTGGGGCGATCGCCATTGGTTTAGCATTAGAACTAAAAAATTCTCAAGTTTATGCGGTGGATTATAGCCATGGTGCCTTAGCGATCGCTCAACGTAATGCCGACAAGTATCCCCTAGAAATTCCGATCCAGTTTTATCAAGGGTTTTGGTTTGAGCCTTTAGATCATCTTAAATCTCAAATTACAGGCATGATCTCTAATCCACCCTATATTCCTACGGTAGAGGTTAAGCAACTTGAGCCAGAAGTTTGTAACCATGAACCCCACTTGGCATTAGATGGCGGTACAGATGGACTAGATTGCATTCGTTACTTAATTCAAACCGCACCCGAGTATTTAATTAGGGGTGGGCATTGGCTAATTGAAGTGATGGCAGGACAGGCACAAACCGTGCGATCGCTCCTAGAAATTAACGGCAACTATCAAAATATTCAAATCCATCTTGATCACAATGGCATCGAAAGATTTGTCTCTGCTCTGAAAATTTAGCAAAAAATTTAGCCCAATTTAGTTAAAACTAAACTAAAATAAACTGCTCAATGGCAGCAACTACCCCATCCTGCTCTACATCTGGTGCCACCCAATCCGCTAACTTTTGCAAACCCAAGGGTGCATTTCCCATCGCTACACCAACTCCTGCATACTGAATCATTTCCACATCATTAAAGTTATCGCCCACAGTCATAACAGCACTTGCATCTAAGCCTAAAATCTTTTCCGCTAAATACTTAACGGCGGTACCTTTATTGGCAATGGGATTGGTCGCTTCAAAAAATGTTGCTTGGGACTTGGTTAAATACAATTGTTGGGGCGAAAATTGCTGAATCAGGGTATCAAACATATAGTTAATCGGTTCAGGATGATCAGTCAATGCCAGTATTTTCGTAGGAGGATTATGGGCATTAGTTTTAAGAAATTCCTGAAGGTTACCAACTGCTATAGGTTCTACTCCTGATCGCTCGGCATAGATGGCAGAATCTGGGGTAATTTCCTTAACGTATAAACAATCATCCAGATATAAATGCACCGACAGGCGATCGCTAAAATCAAACTGGCTAAAGTGATCGATTAAAGCTAAAGCAAGAGGTACTTCTACGGGCCAATGTCCTACTAATTTATCTGCCTCTGGGTCTTTAATAAATGCGCCTTGGTAAGAAATCAAGGGACAGTCTGCGCCAATTTCTCGATGAAATCGCAATGCCGATCTATACATTCGCCCCGTAGCGATCGCCACCTTTACCCCCTGTGCTTGGGCTGCCTTGACTGCGGCTTTGACTGGAGCATTAACTTGGTTAGAACTACCATTGATCGTGCCGTCTATGTCTAATACCAACAATTTGATTTTACTGCCCATTTTTATAGTTAAAGAAGATACCTAAAGACGCAATCACAGTGTATAGCAAATCCAAAATAAATCTAAATTGATACCCCAAAGAGATTTCAAATTAGACTTTTTTCTGAAGATAGAAGCTAAAAATAGAAATAGTGTGCCAAAAACTGTCATAATTTTGAAGCCAACAGAGCTTTGAACGTTGATCACAAAATTTTTTAATACCTATGGACTCGACAATAATACTGACTGATGAGACGGGCGGAACCCTAGTATGCAACATAGAAGATACCATTGCTGTTGATGACGTAGAGTATTTTTTGCTGCAACCCATTGATAACTCTGTACAGATTTTTGCGTGGGAACAGGGCGAAGATGAAGATGATGAAATTTTAGTTGACTTGGAAGCGGATGAGCTAGCAGCAGTATTTTCTACAGCCCAGGCTGTTCTATCAGAGCAGAACTTAAAACTAAAGCGCACAGCTTTTACTTTAACCGTTGAGGGTGAGCTACCAGATTTTGACGAAGAGGAAATTTTTACCGTAGATTTGGATGATGATAGCTTTGAAGAATACCAAGAACTAGCTAAATTTCTTCACGAAGAGCAGCCCTATTCCATATTTACCCCCCTCAGTCCAGTGATGTTTTTTGCTAAATTGGGCAGTAATGGTCAATACGAATTGCTAACTGAAGACGAATTAGAAATGATTCAGCCCTATGTTGAAGAGCATATGATTGATGACGAAGAAGACTAACCTCCTATTGGTTATCGCTTTGGTAATAACTAGCTCTGGGTTGTGGTGGTTGTGGGCGATCGCATCTCCGAATCCAGAATTAAACCTAGAAGTAAACAAAATTAAACTGATCATCAATAAGGGCGAACCTACCCAAGAAATTGCCTCTAAGCTGGAAACTGCGGGGGTAATTCGTTCTGGCTTGGCACTGCGGATATGGTTAAAATATTTAGAAATTAAGGGCGATCGCACCGCTTTAAGGGCAGGAATTTATAAATTTTCCCCTAGTCATTCCCTGTTTGAAGTTTTAGATCAAATCCAGACCCAAATCCCTGAAGAAGTAGTTTTTACCATTCCCGAAGGTTGGACGATCGCCCAGATGGCAACTTATTTTGAGCAGAAGGGATTTTTTCCCGCCAGAGATTTTATTAAAGCTACAAAAACTAACCTAAAGCAAAGACCTTGGCTGCCCTCTAAAATTAGTAGTCTTGAGGGTTTTTTGTTTCCTGATACCTATCAAATTCATGGACAAGCTACCCCCGATCAAATTATTGCCATGATGCTTTCACGGTTTGAAGAGGTGGCGTTACCTTTAATTCATACTAAATCAGGCAGTATAAATCTTAAGGATTGGGTGACCTTTGCCAGTATTGTTGAAAAAGAAGCAGTTTTAGATCAAGAGCGGAGCATTATCGCTGGGGTTTTTCAATCAAGATTAAAGCTAGGAATGCGCCTAGAGTCAGACCCCACCGTTGAGTATGGCTTAAATATTAAGCAAACCCCCGATCAGCCTCTTACCTTCAAGCAAGTTCGGACTCCATCTCCCTATAATACCTATCTGAATAAGGGCTTGCCACCGGGAGCGATCGCTGCACCAGGACTAAAAAGTCTTGAAGCTGCTTTAAATCCCCAAGTTCATGGCTACTTATTTTTTGTGGCTCGCTATGATGGCAGTCATATTTTTAGTCGTACCTTTGCCGAACATCAGGTGGCAATCCAAGCTGTTGCGCAAGAATTGGAACAAAAAGCTAAAAATTCTGATAAAAATAGTAGTAAAAACTAAGTGCGGTCAGGGAGACTCGAACTCCCACGGTTGCCCACTACCACCTCAAAGTAGCGCGTATACCAATTCCGCCATGACCGCAGATCATAGGATTAATATATTACAGCAATAGGTGAGTCATAATCAAACTTTTGCCTAATCCCGTGGGCAGCGTTAATATAATGTCAGCAATATTAAGTTAGCTGCAATTCACTTGCCATTCATTACACTAGAGCCAAATGCCTAAAATTCTAGTAATCGAAGATGAACAATCAGTCCGAGAAGATATTTTAGAAATTTTAGAAAATCATGGCTTTGAATCCCTAGGGGCAGAAGATGGATTAATAGGTATGCAGTTGGCACGGAACTATCAACCCGATTTAATCATCTGCGACATTATCATGCCCAATCTTGATGGCTATGGTGTATTACAGGAATTGCGAAGTTCTGATGGGCTTGCCTCTACTCCATTTATGTTTATGACAGCTAAAGCCGATCGAGCCAGTCACAGATTAGGAATGAATCTTGGTGCCGATGACTATATAACTAAACCCATTGGACAAAATGATCTCCTAGAGGCGATCGCTACCCGTCTGCAAAAAAACCTCTATCAAACCACAACCCAAGACCTAATCCGTAGTCTGCAAACCGCCGAAGAGAAGCTAAACTACCTAAGCCAACGGGATAGTCTGACGGGATTACTCAATCGCTATGCCTTCAAAGAAAATTTTAACCGAGCGATCGCTACTAGAGTTCCCTTAGCTATTTTAATAATTGATCTAGATCGCTTTAAACGGATTAATAGAACCAAAGGCTATTTATTTGCCGATGCTCTGTTGCAACTAGTAGCGCAAAGACTAGGAAAAGCTTTAGTTAACAATGATTACAGCCTAGCTCGACTCAATGCTGATGAGTTTGCCATTCTGATTAAGGATCAAAATCCTCAACCATCTCTTAAATCGCCTCTTGAATCATCTCTTGAATCTAAAGTTGAAAGTCTTTCCCAATCTATTCTCGATTCACTATCTCAGTCCTTTGTCATTGATCGCCAAGAAATCCGTATTAATGCCAGTATTGGGTCTGCCTTCTTTCCTGAACATGGTCAAAATTTAGATACGCTGATGCAAAGTGCAACCACAGCCCTGCAACAGGCAAAAATTTCCGGTGGTAATACCTTTGGAGTCTATAATGCTAATATCCAAGAGCCTGAAGATTCCCTAGAGCTGGAAATAGATTTATATAAAGCCATAGAACGTAACCAGCTTGAGCTTTATTACCAACCCCAAGTTTGCTTAAAAACTGGCAAAATCAAAGGAGTAGAAGCTTTACTGCGATGGGAGCATCCTAAGTATGGCTCTGTGCCTTGGCATAAATTTATTCCCTTGGCTGAACGCAATGGCGCAATTATGGTGATTGGTGAATGGGTGATCCTGTCAGCCTGTCAGCAAATGAAAGCTTGGCATCATCTACTTAATCGGCAGGGTTCTGAGCTAATTAAAGTGTCAGTTAATCTATCGCCTCGGCAATTTCAACAGGCAAGCTTGGGACAGATGTTAGATGATATTTTAACCAAAACAGACCTTAACCCCAATTATCTAGACTTGGAACTAACTGAAAGCACGATTGTCCAAGATATTGAAGGTAGCATTGCTCGGCTTAATTACTTTAAATCCTTGGGCGTAGAAATTTCCCTCGATGATTTTGGTACTGGCTATTCGTCTTTAAGCTATTTGCAACAATTTCCATTAAACACGCTGAAGATTGATCAAGGTTTTGTCCGCAATATGGCAATTAATTCTAAGAATAAAGCGATCGTCATTGCCATGATTCAACTGGGACATAGTATGCACTTAAGAGTTTTAGCAGAAGGTGTCGAAACCAAAGATGAGCTAGATATCTTAGTAGAAAACAACTGCGATTTAATTCAAGGACATCTCTTTAGTAAAGCTCTACCTGCTTTGGAATTAGAAAGTTTATTAATACAAGATCGGCGTTTAATTATTTAAATTCTAGTGCTGGGATGTCAAAGTAATCCTCGTTGAGAGGCGATCGCACCAACAATATCAGTATTCTCGGTGATCGCTATTGTTTGCAATTTTTCGTAGAGGCTGGCGGGTAGCTGAAGGGATACAAGTTCTATATTCATGACCAGATACTCAATTAATTCAAGGCTAGTTTAATATACCGACTCGATTTTTAACGGGAGATGGGGCTGGATGCTCTGCATAAAGTAGCCCGTCAACCCGTTCTGATAGGTTAGTCATACCACTATCGCCCATGCCGATACATATAGAGCAAAGCCCCAAATCCCTTCCAAATCTGGTTTTTTTCTTATATTGTATTGCGTAAGTCTTGACCTAAACAACATCTAAACATTTCCCTAAACTCAAGTTATATCTTTTTATACCTGTGCAAACTTGAGAAAATCGTCAATGATGGAAGGACTAAGTTAATGATTAGATCGAATTAGTGGAATTAATCTATGCTACAAGGATGGCTACAAATAGGGCTAACACTGATATTGATTGTGGCGATCGCCCCGATTTTTGGTAGTTATATCGCCAAGGTTTATTTAGGACAAAAGACCTTACTTGATCCAGTTTTGAGACCAATTGAAGCATTAATTTTTCGGTTGAGTGGAATTAATCCCGAAAACCCTAAGAATGGCTGGCAATATGCTGGGGGAGTTTTATACAGCAACTTGATTATGTCAGTGTTTTTATTTTTAATGCTGATGTTGCAAGGATTACTACCCTTAAATCCTACGGGTTTACCTGCTCCCACTTGGGATACGGCTCTGCATACAACTATTTCCTTTATGACTAATACCAATCAGCAGCATTATTCAGGGGAAACTACTCTCAGTTACTTCACTCAAACTCTGGGACTAGGGTTTATGTTTTTTACCTCTGCGGGAACGGGGATTGCGGTGGCGATCGCTTTTATCCGAGGTTTAACGGGCAGACCCTTGGGTAATTTTTATAGTGATTTAACCCTAGCGATTACGCGGATTTTATTACCGATTAGTATTGTCGGGGCGATCGTATTTATGGCGGCTGGCGTGCCTGAGACCCTATCTGTACCTATTATTGTCCCCACCTTAGAAAATCCTAATCTGAGTCAGGCAATAGCCATCGGACCAGTGGCACATTTTGAGATCATCAAGCAACTTGGTGAAAATGGTGGAGGGTTCTTTGCCATTAACTCCGCCCATCCCTTTGAGAATCCTAATAACTTCACGAATCTAATTCAGATTTTGGCGATGATTTCGATTCCTACAGCACTGATTTTCACCTATGGTGAGATCACTAATAATCGTAAACAATCGTGGTTATTGTTTGGTTTGGTGTTCATTATCTATGTCGCTTTCATTATCGTTACGGGAGTTGGTGAGTATCAAGGGAACCCTCTGGTCAATACCCTACTTGGTGGGCAAAGTCCAAATTTAGAAGGTAAAGAAGTACGATTTGGTTGGGCACAGTCGGCTTTATTTGCGGTGACGACCAGTGGAACTATGACTGGTGCTGTTAATTCTATGCTTGATTCTTTTATGTCAAATGGTGGGTTTGTATTTTTATCTAATTTGTTTTTGCAAATTCTTTGGGGTGGACAGGGGACGGGAACCGCATACCTATATGCCTATTCAATTTTGGCGGTATTTGTCACTGGGTTAATGGTAGGTAGAACTCCCGAATTTTTGGGACGGAAGATTGAAAAGCAGGAAGTAGTCCTAACTAGTTTTTTGATTTTGCTAGTGCATCCAATTTTTATCCTCATCCCCGGAGCGATCGCCCTAGCATTTCCCGATCAACTAGCAGGAATCAGCAACCCCGGTTTTCATGGACTCTCCCAAGTAATTTATGAATATGCTTCAGCCGCAGCAAATAATGGTTCTGGGTTTGAAGGATTAGTGGATAGTCAACCTGCCGCCACAGGATTATGGTGGAACCTTAGTACTTCCGTCAGTTTATTGGGAGGTCGATATATTCCCATAGTTGCCCTACTTTTATTGGCAGATGGCATGTCCCGTAAACAAACCGTTGCCATGACTGCAGGTACACTTCGCACTGATACGATTCTATTCACATCTGTGACTGCGGGAGTGATTTTGATTATGGCTGCCTTGACTTTCTTTCCTGTATTAGCTTTAGGACCAATTGCTGAAGCTTTTCAACTTAGTTACTAACTAAATTTAACTAAGTTTAAAGTGAAAAATTTAAGTGTGAATTCTAGTTGAAAATAATACTTTTTTCGATCTCAACTTCATTTCAACTTCCTAATAAGGTATCTCTACACAGAATACTCAATTCTCTTTCATTCTTTCCAATATTCTTCCATACTTCTTAATAGTTTAGAGAAAAAATGAATACTCCATCTTCTCCTAAAATTCCTAGTAAGGTTCCCAGTGGTACTCGTGACTCTCGCAGACATACCCCCAAAGCCTCAATGGTAGGGCTATATCCTAGGGCGATTAAATCAGCTTTTGTGAAGCTCAATCCCAGAATTGCTGCTAGAAACCCAGTGATGTTCTTAGTCTGGATTGGCACGATTGTCACCTTTCTTGTCACTATTGATCCCAATTTATTTGGCACCGTTGCAAGGGATGTGAATCAAGAACGTATTCTCAATGGATTAATTACAATCATTCTGTTTTTTACAGTAATTTTTGCTAACTTTGCCGAAGCGATCGCTGAAGGTAGAGGAAAAGCACAGGCTGACTCCTTAAGAACTACCCGCACTGATACCCTTGCCCGTAAGGTTCTACCCGATGGCTCCATCCAAAATATTAGCTCTACGGAACTGCGACGGGGGGACTTAGTCAAAGTAATAATAGGTGAAATGATTCCCGCCGATGGGGAAGTGATTGATGGAGTGGCATCAGTGGATGAGTCTGCAATTACAGGGGAGTCAGCACCAGTACTCAAACAACCGGGGACGGATATTGCAAGTTCGGTGACGGGTGGAACGCGCATAGTTTCCGATGAATTAACTATTCGGATTACTACCGACCCAGGTAAAGGTTTTATTGATCGGATGATTGCCTTAGTTGAAGGCGCAGAACGCACGAAAACTCCTAACGAAATTGCCTTGACGGTTCTTTTGGCTGTGCTAACACAGGTCTTTCTAATCGTAGTAGCCACGATTCCTCCCATTGCCAACTATGTAAAAACTCCCACGACGATCGCTATTCTAGTTTCTTTATTAGTAGCTCTAATTCCTACAACTATTGGTGGACTTTTAAGTGCGATCGGCATTGCAGGCATGGATCGGGTAGCTCAGTTTAATGTAATTGCCACATCTGGTCGAGCAGTGGAGGCTTGTGGAGATATTAATACATTGGTGTTGGATAAAACTGGAACTATCACCTTAGGTAACCGCCTAGCAGATCAATTCATCCCTGTGAATGGACATTCTATTGATCAAGTGGCATCCGTAGCTTTAGCAGCCAGCCTTTTCGATCAAACCCCTGAAGGTAAATCCATTGTGCAATTAGCAGACAGATTGGGAGCAACTTTACACTTTGACCCTAGTAAAGCTGAAGGAATTGATTTCTCCGCTAGAACTCGCATGAGTGGAACTAACTTGCCAGATCAAACTGAAGTGCGTAAAGGCGCAACCGAAGCAATTAGAGGTTTTGTGCGATCGCGCGGTGGCAATGTACCAAAGGAATTTGATGATGCCTATGAACAAGTATCCAGGCTCGGTGGAACGCCTTTAGGTTTATGTCAAGGGAATGAGTTGTATGGGGTAATTTATCTCAAGGATATTGTTAAACCGGGCTTGCGCGAAAGATTTGATCAACTGCGGCGTATGGGAGTGAGAACCATCATGCTGACTGGGGATAATGGCATTACAGCTTCAGTAATTGCCGCCGAAGCGGGGGTCGATGATTTCATTGCCGAAGCTACTCCCGAAGATAAAATTGAAGTTATTCGCAATGAACAAGCTCAAGGAAAGCTAGTAGCGATGACAGGGGATGGCACCAATGACGCTCCTGCTCTGGCTCAAGCAAATGTAGGCGTAGCCATGAATTCTGGCACCCAAGCCGCAAAGGAAGCTGCCAACATGGTGGATTTAGATTCTGACCCAACTAAACTGATTGATCTTGTAGCGATCGGGAAGCAATTACTAATCACGCGGGGAGCATTAACCACTTTTTCCATTGCCAATGATATTGCTAAATACTTTGCGATTATTCCCACGATCTTTGCCAGTGCTGGAATTGGAGCATTAAATATCATGGGTCTAAAAAGTCCGCAATCAGCAATTCTCTCTGCACTTATTTACAATGCTTTAATTATTCCTGCCCTAATTCCCATCGCCCTAACTGGAGTAAAATTTCGTCCTTTGACTGCGGATCAACTTCTACAACGGAATATTTTGATCTATGGACTGGGTGGAGTTATCGCTCCGTTTGTGGCAATTAAATTTATCGATATTCTACTGCCAATTACCTAATGGAGAATGTACACATGACTCAGATTAAGCCTAATTCTACTAATCAATTTGCTAATCAATTTAAAAATGAACTTAAAAATGAATTAAAGCAGCATTTACTTTCTTTAACTCGTCCTAAGCATTCCCGATCGCTCAAATTATTTCTGTTGGTGTGCTTAAACCTGATTATTGCTCCAGCAATCTATGCTGTTAACTCTGAAATTTTAGGGCGATCGCAGGCTTATGCCATTGGAATTTTGGGAATTGTAACTGTGAGTTTTTCCATCTACCTCTTTTTTGTCATGTTTCAACCAGAGAAATTTTAGAATCAAAGAAAACCTATGAACCCCATTCGTGAACTTACTAAAGCTCTCCGCTTTACCATCATCATTTGGCTCTTGGTAGCAGTAATTTATCCCTTTTCTATGTTAGCTATCGGACAGGGATTATTCCCCAATCAGGCAAATGGTAGTTTAATTCGTAATGCCCAAGGTGAAGTTATTGGCTCTGGTTTAATTGGACAGCCTTTTACTAGCGATCGCTATTTTAACAGCCGCCCTAGCACTACCAACTACAGCACTGCCAATCCCAAAGATGATCAAGCTGGAATCCTGAAAACGGGGGTATCTGGGGCAAGTAATTTAGCTCCGAGTAATCCTGATTTGATTGATCGCATCAAAGGTAAACCTGATCCAAACCCCCAAAAAGCGATCGCAGGCGAGATTCCCCGACTCCAAAAAGCTGGCATTACGCCCACCGCAGATTTAGTTTATACCTCCGGCTCTAGCCTTGATCCTCACATTACCCCGCTCGCTGCCAAAGCACAAATTACTCGAATTGCCCAAAGTCGAAAAATATCCCCTAATCAGTTGGAGGTTTTGATTCAGCAGAATACCGATGGACGTTTCCTTGGCATTTTTGGCGAAGAAGGAGTAAATGTGCTGAAGTTAAATCTAGCACTGGATACCCTGCTTAAATCTTAGGGAATTTACTCAAAAGATTAAGATACGAATAGCTATGGGCGATGAGGGACTCGAACCCCCGACAAACTCGGTGTAAACGAGCCACTCTACCAACTGAGTTAATCGCCCTTTGGGGTTTATACATATTAGCAGAGTTACCAAAAATGACAAGAGTAAAGATTAAGATTTTTCTGAAATTTAGATACTAGTTATTTTATTGGGTGATTAATAGTATTAAGTCTCGTGATATAACTCACAGCTTTAATCTGCCTTAATCGATATTGTAGGTTATAGTTCCAATCGATGTTTATGCTTAATTTTCTCCCTAGGAGTAAAACCATGATCGCCAAGCCTTTACTAGTTAGCTCTTTATTATTAGCTGTTCTTCTTGCCCCAAGTCTGGAGAGCAGTGCCAACCCTAGTCAGTTTCAGAGATTTTTTTACAAACCTCGCACAGGCATGGGTATTCCCCAAAACTCCTTGGGGGGAACCACTAGATCGGATTCATGTAAAAGTAACTGCCCTATTGTTCTGGTTCCTGCTGATACTATTCCCTTAACCGCGTCGGCAAAGCCTAGTTTTTTATTTTATGTTCCCAGTATGAAAGAAGGTAAAGCCCTATTTCAGCTATTTGATCAACAGGATGATAAGGTTTTTCAAACTACTTTTGATTTAACAGCAACTGGTGGTATTGTCCAATTTAATCTGCCCAATGATGCTCCTAATTTAGAGACTGGCAAAAATTATCAGTGGCGGGTGGTAATTAGAAATACTGAGGGGACAAACGAGCTTAAGGGATTTGTGCGGCGAGTCAGCTTAAGTGCAAAGGTTAATAGCCAGCCTCAAACGGCAGAAACCTATGCTCAAGAGGGTATTTGGCTAGATATGCTTAAAACTCTTGTTGATGATAAAGCCCCAGAAGCCACAGTGCAGATGCGAGAATTATTGAAATCCGTGAAATTTGAAGCGATCGCTAACCAGCCCCTGCTAAAATGCTGCAAACCGATTAACTAACTGAGTTGCTAATGCGTGCAAAAATCCGTAACCAAATTTGGGCGTGGCGAGGGGTTCTGGTAGTAACGCCAATTACCGTATTATTGGTTATTGCTTTAAGGGCATTGGGGTTTTTGCAACTTTCTGAACTGTTTGCCTATGATCAGTTGTTACAGTTACGTCCTAGTGAACCTCAAGATCAACGGGTAATTATTGTTGGCATTGATGAAATTGACCTTCAAACCTTAGAAAAATATCCCATAAGCGATCGCATTCTTGCTGAGTTAATTACAAAAATCCGTCAACAAAAACCTAGGGCAATTGGGTTGGATATTGTGCGAGATCTACCCGTTGAACCTGGACATGATGAATTAGTTAAAGTGTTTAAGACTACTCCTAATCTTGTGGGAGTCAGAACAATTAAATCTGGGACTGGGGCGATCGCTCCTCCTCCAACCCTCCAAGATCAAGGACAGGTAAGTGCAGCTGAGCTAATTATTGATAATGATGGTGTAGTTCGACGGGGCTTTTGGGGGGCAGAGCTAGAAAAAGGGCAGTCAATTTTAGGCTTAGGATTATATACAGCATTAGAGTTTCTGAATGCCGAACCTAATGTGCGCTATCCCCAAGCTGTGCAATCTCCCCATTATTTTAAGAGTAATGATGGTGGTTATGTGGGGGCTGAGGATTTAGGTGATCAAGTTTTATTAAATTACCGCCGTTCTGAGCCAAGATTTCGCACGGTTAGTTTACGAGATGTGCTGCAAAATAAGATTCCCCAAGATTTATTTAGCGATCGCCTAGTGCTAATTGGGGTGACGGCAGTGAGTTTAAAGGACTTTTTCTCTACTCCTTTAGATCGTAACTTTGGCACTAGCTTTAGCCAAACGGCGGGTGTGGAAATTCATGCTCAAGTTGCTAGTCAAGTTTTAGCTGCTGCGATCGATGGGAGAGAAGGTATTACGACTTGGGAGAAACCTTGGGAATACCTATGGATTATTGTTTGGACTGTTGGAATCGGTATTTTTACATGGCAACTACGAAATTTTCGCACGGCTCAACAATTTTGGCTAGCTAACCTCAGTGGTGTAATTTTAACTGTGGGAGCGATCGCCCTGAGTGATTATGGCGCATTTATTGTACTTAGTTGGTGGATTCCCCTTATACCGCCGATTATAGGTGTAGTTAGTACAGGACTGGGGATGACTGCGTTTATTTATGTGGACAGACTTAAAGCCAGCGAACAAAGGTACCGTCTCATTGCCGACGAATTGAGGATTGCCGAGGCAAACTATCGCAGTATTTTTGAAAATGCGGTAGAAGGAATTTTTCAAATGACTCCTAAGGGGAAATTTTTAAGTGTGAATCCGTCTTTTGCAGAGATGTTTGGTTATGAATCACCGCAGGATTTGATTACCCATTTAGAGCAAACGGGGGAAAGTTTATATGTTAGTCCCAATTGCTTAACTGAACTGAATTTACTTTTTTCTGAGACCAACTCTGATGAGGTTTCAGGTTTTGAATACCAAGCTTACCGACGCGATCGCTCGATTATATGGATCAGAGAAAGCGTCAGAATTGTCCGTGATGCCGATCAAAATATTCTTTATTACGAAGGTATTGCCGATGACTATACCAAAGCAAAACTGGCAGAAACATCCTTAAAACAACAGTTAGAAGACTTAAAAATTGAAATCGATGAGGTGAAGCGCCAAAAACAAGTATCACAAATTACAGAATCCGACTTCTTTCGAGATATTCAGGCTGAACTGGCAACTTTTAGCGATGATGACGATGATTTTGAGCTTTAAACCCTGTAAATGCTACTATTAGGTCTAGGTGGTTCGCTATAGATTCAGTAACAGATTTACTATAGAACCGTATTGAATTGTTGATAAATCATGGAAATGGTATTTTCTCAGTTCCGTTCCCAATATCCCCAAGGTAGTATCGTAACCGAAATGCTGGCTAAAGTTGATGGGCTGCATACCTTTCGAGCGATTATTAAAGATCACGATCTGGTTTTGAGTACAGCTACGGCGGTAGACTCCGATCTGGAAACTGCAGAGGATCGAGCGATAAAACGAGCTTTAACTACCCTTGGCATTACCTTTGAGAGTAGTTATGGTATCCAAGCCACGTTGATGCCGCAAATCAACCAACCCGCCCTTAAAGCACCAACAAAGTCAGCAGCACATCTTTTAGAATCTGTTGCCACCAGTACAACTTTTGAATCATCCTTTGCATCTAATCAATCTGCTAACGAATCTAAGGAGCAGCCTTCTAGTTATATTCAGCCTAAATACACAGAAAAATATGAACCTGAAGTATCTGGTAAGGCAAATAAATCCCAGCAGTTTCAACAACAAGCCCTTGATAGTTATGCGGATAAATATGAAAGCCCTACGGCTGTAAAGTCCGCAAAACCAGAGCAACATAAATCAGAACCCATTGATCTATCCAGTCAGTTGTCACAAATTATGGTAGAAATGGAAAGAATTGGCTGGACAAAACAACAGGGAAAAGATTATCTCCAACGCAAGTATAAAAAGAGTTCCCGTGATCAGTTAAGTGCATCAGAGGTATTCGATTTTTTAGAGTATCTACAATCACAATCTGATACTTTTTAAGCTATTTTTAGGCTGTAGTAGTGCGATCACTTAACTGTTTTGCTAGATCAAGGGCGTAGGCATAGTCATCCATTAGTCCTTTTGCTAAAAACTCTTGGGCAGCAGCATTAAGATCGGCAATTGCCTCAGATTTTTTTCCTAGATTCTGAAAGGCGATCGCCCGACTGATTAAAGCTTCAGGATTATGGGCATTGATCCTAAGAGCTTGACTAAAATCTTGGGCAGCAGCAACATAGTTTCTTTGTTTTTGGTAGGCACAGCCCCGATTAAAGTATGCCCGATCGCTTTGATGATTGGCTAAGATTGCCTGGGTATAGTTTTGTAAGGCGGCACCCATATCTTTGAGGAAAAAGTAAGTTAAGCCCCGCTCATTATATATTTCCGATAATTGCGGATCATTATGGTTGATTACGTTTATAGCTAAATCATAGTCAGCGATCGCCTGTGGTAATTGATTTAAGGCAAACCTTGCCAGTCCTCGATTATAGTAGGCGCGAAAATCCGGGTTAATCGTTAAAACTTGATCGAAATCACCGATTGCCTCTCGGTATTTTCCCAAATTGTAATATGCCAAGCCTCGATTTAAGGAGGATTCGGGATTACTTTGGGTATTAATGGCGATCGTGCAGTCTGATATTGCCAGTTTATACTTTTGCAGGTGCAGGTATGCTAAACACCGATTAGCATATGCAGAAGTTACACTAGTCTTGCTATCAATGGACTTACTAAAACTGGCGATCGCAGCAGAAAAATCATTAGTTAGAATTTGCTGAATTCCCCTGTCAAAATCACTGGATTGGGAACTACTAGAAGAATTGGCTGAATAGGCGAAAGCAGCAGAAAAAAATAAAAGAGTCCCGATCACAAATACTGCAACTAGAACTCTGAATACAACCCTAACTTTTTGGATCACTAGCTTTTTATCTACCTACTTTTTCTTCCAACCAGCGTCAGCCTGAGCTAAAACATAATTAGCAACGTTTTCAATTTCATCAGCTTTCAGTTTCTTACCAAACGCTGGCATGGCATTTTTACCCTTGGTTACTTGGGTGATAATGGCATCAACAGAATACATTCCATATTGTTCTAGGGCATCTTTTTTTAAGGTTTTAGCTGCCACCACATTGTTGCGTCCTAAAGCATGACAAGCAGCACAGTTAGCTTTAAAGATTTTTGCTCCAGATTCTAAATCCACGGCAAAGGCGGGCTGGCTAAATCCCAGCAGAAACATACATAGCAGCACTACAGATATAACTTTTTTCACTTCAGCATTTTCTCCAGATAATCAAAATTACATCTATTGTGAAACTACGTTGATCTAAAAGTCAAAAGACGGGCTGTCAAATCACGGTTATTAGACTCCATGTCAAACCCATACTAAATTAGGTGATCACAGCAAAAATGAGTACTATTAAGTCAGTTTGAGAGAAATATGGATGTAAACATGAATGCTGTCAGTGTGAATATTAGTGGTCGCCAACGCATGCTATCCCAACGGATTGCCATGTTTGCCCTACGGTTGGCTAGCCCAGAATACATTACGGAGCAGCAGGCTGTGCGTGAACAATTAAGTAACCTAGCTGACCTTATGGGAAAAGCACATCGGGGACTTATTTACGGAGATGCCAGCATGGGTTTACAGGGAAATCCTTCTCAATCTTTACAGAAGATATACTTTGGGGAACCACTGTTTGTCGATCGCCAAGTTTGTGATTTTATTAGTGCGGTGCGATCGCTGATCTCTTGTCCCGCCAGTGAGTTACAAGCCAATAATCCCTATTTACGGACAATCGTTACAGCCGCAGGAACGAAATTACTCAATGCCTTAGAAGCAGTTGTGGCACAGTATCAAAAAGAAAGTGAAGAAATTCAAGCTCTATACGAGCAAATTAAAGCCGAGAATCTACGATTTAGTACGGAATTAAATATTTCTAGGCAACTCCAGCAAATGATTTTACCGAAAACCGATGAGCTATGCCAAAATCCAGAACTAGAAATTGTCGGTTTTATGGAACCTGCAGAAAAGGTTGGTGGCGACTATTATGACGTACTACACCAAGGAGGAAGGGTCAAGATCGGCATAGGTGATGTTACGGGACATGGTTTAGAAAGTGGCACGATTATGCTCATGGTACAAACGACAGTGCGAGCCTTACTCAATGCTAATATCAACGATCCTGCTGTCTTTTTACATGCTCTCAATCAAACCTTATACGGCAATATTCAGCGCATGGCTACTAGTAAGTCTATGACCCTATCTCTCATTGACTATGATCACGGTAAGGTTACGGTAAGTGGGCAACATGAAATGCTGTTGCTGGTACGTCAAAACGGCAAGATTGAACTCTTTGATACTATCGATCTAGGTTTCCCCATTGGTATGGAAGAGGATATTCGTCCCTTTTTAAGCGAAAGTTCTATGTATATGGAGGCGGGCGATCTACTTGCAGTTTATACCGATGGCATTACTGAAGCAGAAAACTCCAATCGTGAACTCTATGGCTTAGAACGGCTCTGTCACCTTTTACAGCAACATCGTCATTTATCCGCTAACGAAATCCAAAATCTTATCATCGCTGATGTGCGATCGCATATTGGTAAGCACCGCATTTACGATGACATTACTCTGGTGATTCTCAAAAAAAAGTAATTTTGTCCTAGCCTCTGGGAGATTGAATAGGAGCTAATTTAGTTAATCTATGAATTATGATAAGCACGATATCAATTTTGACAAGCCAAAGCTCAATTATGAAGATTGTCTGAACCACCTAAAGAACGAATTTTAATCTAATTGAGATGTTGTGGTCTGTTGTGGTCTGTGCTGAAAGTCTTTATGAGGCTACTGAGACCTAATCAGGCTGTACAAATAATTTAGATATAGAAATCGGGCTTAGGGAGTTGAGCATTAAGGGCAAAATCGCCGATCGCTTTAATCTTATATTCCACAGGATCATGGAGTGTAAAAGTGCGTAAATTACGCCAATAGCGATCAAATCCATACTTACTTGAACTAGAATGCGCCCCCATCACTTCAAAAATACGACTGGTAACGTCTAACCCAACTTTGTGAGCTGCAACTTTAGCTGTAACGATTGCGATCGCCGTTTCACCTCTTTGTTGAGCAGTGAGTTCCCATTCTTGCTCCCATGATGCTTGTAATGCTAATCCTGCGCGATCGACAAGTGCCTCTGTAGCTTGCAGATTCACCCACATATCTCCATACTTTTCCAGAATATAGGGGTCTTGCGTCGCACTATCTACACCCGAATTCAGCGAAGGTTGAGTTTGGGTTTGGGTATATTCCCTTGCCGACTCAAAGGCTCCGATCGCAATGCCTAGATAAATATTGGCAAGATTTAATTGTGTCAAGCAGGCTCTTATCGTTTTAAAAGGGCGATCGCTTTGACTACGATTACCAAATATTTCTTGGGGGAATACTTCCACTTGGGCAAAGCTAATGCTACCGCTATCGGTTTGACGCTGTCCAATATTATCCCAATCGTCATGAATAGTTACGCCTTCACGGTTAGTTGGAATTGCTAATACTGTTAGTTCTGAGGTTTCGACATTAACAGCCGTAATTGGCAAAATATCAGAATCTTTGGAACCCGAACAAAAGCTTTTAATGCCATTTAACCGCCAGATTTTACCATCTCTAGTGAGCGTTGCTCGGCGATCCAGAGGATTGAGCGCATTACACCAAAACCAATTATTATTGATTGTTTCTGTGTAGAATTTTGCCTTCTGCTCCTCCGAACCGAAAATATGGGGGATAGTTACACCGAGGTGATGATAGGAATAGACATGGGCGATCGCACTATCAACTTTGGCAAATTCTCGGCTAATTTTAAATACCTCATGCCAAGGTAATTCCCATCCACCATAAATTTTAGGAATCGCAATTTTTAGTAACCCACTTGCACGGATGAGATCACGCTCATATTTAGGAGTGCCACCGCTTTTATCTCTGGCGATCGCTGTAGTTGCAAATTCTTGTGCTAAAGATTGAGCCAGGGAAAGGCTTGATTGAGAGTTAATAGATTTAATTTTAGTTAGCATTTTTTTCTGGAGTAGCGATCGGTAGTTCAGCCTTTTCCCAAGCCTTAAATCCCCCAATTAAGGACTGAACATTGGTATAGCCTAATTTTTGCAAGCTTTCTGCCACTAGAGCCGAGCGATTGCCGCCGCCGCAATAGCAAACAATGGGAGCATCCAAATCAGGAACAGCTTCTTCAATTTTGAGTTCAATTACGCCTCGACTAAGGTGAATTGCCCCTTCAATATGGGCTTTTTGCCATTCACTTTCTTCTCTCACATCAATTAAAATTGGTGGTGTTTCTTCTTTTTTATCCAGAGATGTGAACTCTTCAATGGAGATTTCTTGAATCTTCGCTTTTGCCTCATCAGCTAACTTTTGAAATTTTTCCGTATGTGCCATAAATTTACTCCTTTACTTAACTTGCCAAATACTGAGGTTGGCATTTTAACTTTAGATAAAAATCTATTGTATTTACATGATAATACCGTAGTATTTTTAATCTGGAAAGACAAAGCTATAAAGCGAACAAAAATTAAAAAGTCTTAAATTTATAAATACAATGGCGTTGTTTTAGTGGTGAGGTTGCGATCACGAATTGATAAAATACTGCTTTAAGTCTTTATGTGGAATGTCTCTACTTAAAATTCCTGTTAGTTGTATTAAGCAAACAGCTCAGGTATAATCACCCCAGTTAAGGTAGATATACTCAAAGCTTCAGCATAATACTAATTATCTATCTCGGTCACTTTCAGGAAATATCATGAATAGCAAGTACTATTGTTGGAATTTAGAAGAATCAATATTTATAGGTGTTCTTTATGATTCAATCAATGTGTATTTTCTTCATGACCATCCGTACAAAAACTGGGATGAATTTTCAGAAGCTGATCCACACATGGCTTATGCTCAATTAACCTATCTTAGATTTAATGCGTTAGAACAGCAGTTTGTAGATCTAAGAGTAATACCTCATATGCTTAGTGTTGAAAGCATTACTTTGAAATCATCGGTGCAAGATATCAATAGATACGATTGGTTAAAATCTATTGTGGATTTAGTTTTATTGAACAAAGAGGGTAAATACCCCACCGCTCTGCGGTGTGAGTAAATTCTAGAACTTAAGCTTCCAGATCATATGCTAAATATCAAACAGTTCGGCAAAGTACTTAGAGAGAAACATCCAGAAATTCTTGAAACTTTAAAAGTATTAGATGATATAGAGCCTATTTGAGATCTAATTTTGTGCAAGCCTTATGAGCATTAGCCTTAGGAAACAGAGGTTCAATTTCGTTTTAGCATTAAAAAGAGTCCTCTCATAGTTCTTAACTAAGATTTTACGGTAGTGATCAAGAGGGCATGATAGATAAAAAAAGGGGTAAAACAAAATAGAAGTAACTATGGAAGTAAAATGTCCTTACTGTGAAAGTGACCAGATAGTTAAGAATGGCATAACCCGTCACAAAAAACAAAACTACAAATGTAAAAAGTGTAATCGTCAATTTGTGATTAATCCCAAAAACCAGCCAATAGCTGAATCCACAATTAAATTAGTCGATAATCTGCTGCTAGAACGTATATCCATGCGAGGGATTAAGCGTGTTGCCAAGGTGTCATTACAGTGGTTACAGAGTTATGTAAATGGTAAGTCTGTCAGTGTAGAGCCGCAAGTTAAGGTAATCCCTAAAAAAAAGCACGCCTAACCATTGAGTGCGATGAACATGGTCATTTGTAGGGGATAAAAAATGTAAGGTATGGATTTGGTTAGCAATTGACCGAAATACTAGAGAAATTGTTGGAGTGTTTGTTGGTAGTCGAGACCAAGAAACAGCCTTGGGGTTATGGCAATCTTTACCAACCGTTTATCGACAATGGGCTGTTTGTTATACTGACTTCTGGCAAGCTTATAGAGCCTGTTTCATATCTCATGAGTAGCAATTCTTTTTAGCATCAAGCGAATAAAGCAAAGATTGAGTTTAGCTGTAGCATTAACGAGAGTTCTCTCAAAGTTCTTAACTAAGATTTTGCATCTTTCAACCCAAGCATTTGACCTTTCAATTACCCACCTTGTCGGCACAACTACAAACCCAGACAGACCTTTTTCTGCCTTCTGTTGCTTTGATATCTTAGGAGAAATTTCAAACCTAATCTTAGTCATAATCTCAGGATAAACCTTCTGTAAATCAGTCGTCAATTTTTCGATATGATAACCACTATCCAGCAATATCGTAGTTAGGGTAATGTCATCTGGCTTCGATTTGAAGTAATCAATGTTAAACGTTAACATCTCAATCAGTCCTTGGTCATCTGATACACTTGCTCTTGTTAAATAGGTAAAGAAAGGAAATCCCAGAGTGTCAACGGCTAAATGTCTTTTGATCCCGTTAGTTGCTTTGTAGGAGCAGAAGCCCTTGGATTCTATACTTGCATTACAAGTATTTTTCACTGCTTGTGAGTCAATGATGATTAAAGTTGTCCATTTTGATTTTTTTTGACTGTTCACGGGCTGTTGCATGCAAAGCTTCCATAATCGCAGTAAATGTACCTGTATCTTTCCACTCCTTGTAGTATCGATACACTGTAGAGAATGGTGGTAAGTCTCGGGGCATATCTCGCCAATTACAACCGTTTTTGAGTTGGTAGAGTATGCCGTCTAAAATTTGTCTTTTTGTCCAAGTTGGCGGTCTAGTTTGCTTTTTCTTTGGGAGCAATGGTTCTATAATTTCCCATTCTTTATCTGTTAGGCTACTTGAGTATGGATTTAGCATTTTCTAAGCATCATAAATCTTGCTCATAATAGATATGAAACAGGCTCTATATATATTAAGTTTCACCGACATGAATATCCGTTAGCGGTACTAAGACGTGTTCCCGCTTTGTGGCAAAATACTAAAACTAATCCTTTTGTGCATGAACCACTCGCTCGATACCTTTCTCAAATAGCTCTCAATGCTTTGAGTGATGTGCGTTTCTTTGAATTTAGTCCCGATGCGATGAGACAACCTTCCATTTCTGGACAGACGATGTTGGGAGATCGCGGAGAAAATCTCTCATCAGTTATGCAAGATATTTGCAGAGATCCAGAACGCAAAGCAATTTTACTAAGCTGGCTACAAGAACTCACCCCAATGGATGCTAAAGATTTTGATTTTCCTTCAGACTTTACAGGCAAAATCTTATTACATCTTGTTGAAGAGAATGGACATAAAACCTCTGCGTTTAGTGCTTCTGATGGCACATTACGATTTTTGGGAATACTTGCTGCACTTTTGAGTGAGAACTCTTCCAACTTCTACTTTTTTGAGGAACCAGAAAATGGTATCCATCCCACCCGACTATCTTTATTAATGCAATTATTAGAACAGGAAGTCGCTCGAAGCCAAAAAACGGATAGCCCCAAGCAGGTTTTGCTCACTACCCATTCGCCCTTACTTTTACATTATCTCAGCCCTGATAACTGGGACTCTGCCTCGCTCATTTACCGACTACCTAAACATACCGAATCCCGCATTACTCCCATTCTTAATCTTCCAGATGCAGAGCGCATTACCAAAGATAAAACCCTTGGTCGTTTACTAGAATCGGGTTGGCTAGAAGATACTACTTATTTTCTGGCGGATGAGGAAGAGAGTCAATGAATGTGTTGATTATTCCTGAGGATTTTCGTAAAGATCAATATGTACTTAAGCCTATTATCCAGAAGATATTTAAAGCTTTAGGTAAGTCGAATACAAAAGTTATCGGGTAGTGATCAAGAGGGCATGATGCAGAACTTAGAGTGAATTTCAGAATTGTAGTGATGGATAAATATCCAAATAGCACCGATATGATTTTCTAATTTCTTAGAAAAAGAAAGAGTTTTTCTAACAAGGCGAGAAATTCTTTGCCTTAAAGTACAATTGAACCTTTCAATATGATTAGTCTGTCCAGACTCTTTGCCCACAGCCTTATGGCGTTTTTTAGGCAAAATACAGCTATAAGCTTGCCAGAAGTCAGTATAACAAACAGCCCATTGTCGATAAACGGTTGGTAAAGATTGCCATAACCCCAAGGCTGTTTCTTGGTCTCGACTACCAACAAACACTCCAACAATTTCTCTAGTATTTCGGTCAATTGCTAACCAAATCCATACCTTACATTTTTTATCCCCTACAAATGACCATAGTTCATCGCACTCAATGGTCAGGCGTGCTTTTTTTTAGGGATTACCTTAACTTGCGGCTCTACACTGACAGACTTACCATTTACATAACTCTGTAACCACTGTAATGACACCTTGGCAACACGCTTAATCCCTCGCATGGATATACGTTCTAGCAGCAGATTATCGACTAATTTAATTGTGGATTCAGCTATTGGCTGGTTTTTGGGATTAATCACAAATTGACGATTACACTTTTTACATTTGTAGTTTTGTTTTTTGTGACGGGTTATGCCATTCTTAACTATCTGGTCACTTTCACAGTAAGGACATTTTACTTCCATAGTTACTTCTATTTTGTTTTACCCCTTTTTTTATCTATCATGCCCTCTTGATCACTACCAGTTATCGTACTAAAAGATCCGCTTTTAGGAGGAATTGGGGAAGCTTTGAAATGGGAGTGTCTTGAGGAAATTATCGATATGCGTAAAGGTATGACAGATTTATTTTTACTCTGTGTAGATCGTGATGACAACCAGAATAGAAAATCACGACTTGATGAAATTGAGACAAAGGCAAAGGAAATATTGGCAAGCGATCGCCTATTTTTAGCAGAAAATGCATGGCAAGAACTAGAAGTATGGGTACTCGCTGGACATAGTTTACCTAAAGAATGGAAATGGCAGGATGTGCGAAACGAAAGAGATCCAAAAGAGTTGTATTTTATTCCCTTTGCCACTCAAAAAGGGGTTGTTAATCAACAAAGTCAAGGACGAAAAATATTAGCTGAACAAGCTGACTATAAGAGTATTTGCCAATTTTGTGATGAAGTGCGATTTCTAGAAAATAGAATAAAAAATTGGCTACAAAAGTTATAGTAGCTGCTATTGACTTAAAAAAATTGACTGCCAAGAATTAAAATTTTGTTGATTTATCCAAGGCGATTGCTTGTTGAAGAGCTAGATATTCCTTAACTTTGAGGTCATAGGCTAAGATTTCTGCCCGATTTAAACCACTAATAATTTGGAAACTTTCATGATCTATACCCCGCCTTAACATTTCGATCCGCCATGTGTGTTGAGTTTGGGCGATCGCTGGTGTAATAGTTTTGATTTTTTCCCCTGACAAATCCAGAAATGTGGCATTTTCTCTTACAGCCTTGGCGATTATTTCTAATAGCTCTTCCTCAACTCTAAAGCTCAAGTATTCATAGTCAAAGGTCAAAGTTTGCAGGTGCAAGCTCTGATGATCAAGCTCGGAACTAGCAATGATAGAATAACCTTCTTTAAGCTCAACTTTAAGTTCAAGCCTATGCTAGTTTTTACCTCTCCCGGTGCTGTTGCTGTCCAATTAGGAAGTTTTTCAGTGCGATGGTATGGTTTATTAATAGCGATCGCTGTAATTATTGGTACGGTTCTAGCACAAAGACTAGCAAGCCGTCGAGGTGTGAATCCCGATTTAATCGGCGACTTGGTAATTTGGTTGGTAGTGGGAGCAATTCCCATGGCTAGGGCTTACTATGTGGCTTTTACTTGGGATCGGTTTCAGGATCAACCTTGGGTGCCAATTATTGGCGGTGCCTCTGTGCCCCGAATGTTTGCGATCTGGGAAGGCGGGATTGCCATTCATGGAGCTATTATCGGTGGCGTAATTGCGGCGACTATTTTTGCCAAGCTCAATAAATTATCAGTATGGCAGTTGGCGGATTTATGTATGCCGTCCTTAATTTTGGGACAGGCGATCGGGCGGTGGGGTAACTTTTTTAATTCCGAAGCTTTTGGGGTGCCTACGGATTTACCTTGGAAATTATTTATTCCTCCCGATAAACGTCCATCCCAATTTTATGCTGAGCCTTATTTTCATCCTACTTTTTTATATGAATCTCTGTGGAACCTGATGGTATTTGGCATCTTAATCACCGTATTTAACAAATTTCCCCAAGCAAAGCGAGGTACGATGGTGATGGTTTACCTAATAAGCTATAGTTTAGGGCGGGTGTGGATTGAAGGCTTGCGGACGGATAGTTTGATGTTCGGTTCTTTGCGGATTGCTCAAATAATTAGTTTGTCGGCGATCGCACTAGGAGTCATTGGTTTATGGTGGTTGTACGGACGCAATGGCAGATTTTGGGATACAGAAAATATGATGAGTTCAGGGAAGTCATAGAGTAATGTCTAAATCTCGTAATTCTACTTTAGCAATGGTAGAGACCGCCTTCCTTGCCAGCACTACGGGTATTATTTTTTTAATCAATTACTATTTCCCCCTAGGTCCATTTTTAAGAATGCTCTATCCGATTCCCATTGCCCTTGGTTATTTACGCTGGGGACAACGGTGTGCATGGATGACGATGACAGTGACGGTATTACTGCTAACTATTTTGATGGGTCCAACCCGCAGCATTCAGTTTTTAATTCCCCACGGATTAATGGCAGTGATGTTAGGTTTTTTGTGGAAACGGCGATCGCCTTGGGTGGTAACTTTAACCTTTGGTACCCTAGCAGGTGCAGCAGGCGTCGGATTTCAATTTTGGTTACTATCGGCACTATTGGGTGAAAATCTCTGGGCTTACAGTACGATCCAAGTTACGGAATTAATTCGGTGGGGTTTTCAGCTGGTAGGTTCTTTAGAACAGCCCGAACTATGGTTAATTCAAACGATGGCGATCGCTGGCATTGTCATTGCTAATTTTGCCTATATGATCTTGGTTCATGTTGCTGCTTGGTTACTATGCGATCGCTTGGGAAATCCGATCAGCCCTCCCCCCGAATGGTTACAGGCACTTGTAGAGTAACTTATAAAAAAGCTTTTAGAATAAATCAATAGTAAAAAATAATGCTTATCCCAAATGCACCTGAGGGTTTTAAATCGGGTTTTGTGGCTTTAGTTGGCAGACCAAATGTGGGAAAATCCACCTTACTTAATGCCCTAGTCGGACAGAAGATTGCCATTACTTCACCCACACCCCAAACTACCCGCAATCGGTTACAGGGAATTTTAACCCTAGATCAAGCGCAGATCATTTTAGTGGATACTCCGGGTATTCATAAACCCCATCACCTTTTGGGAGAAACCATTGTCCATAATGCGATCGGGGCAATTTCGGCGGTGGATTTAGTGGTATGGGTAGTAGATAGTACGGTGGCATTGGGATCGGGAGATCGGTTTGTGGCGGAGATTATTGCTAAGGCAAAGGTACCAGCCATAGTGGGTTTAAATAAAATTGATGGCGCACCCTCCGAGGCAATTTTACAAACCTATAGAGATTTTGCTCAAGGGCAGCCATGGGAACCATTAAGTTTTTCCGCCCTCAATGATATTGGCTTGGAACAGCTAAAAACCGCATTGAGCGATCGCTTACCCCTTGGTCCTTACTATTATCCACCAGAGCTAGTTACGGATCAGCCTGAACGTTTTATTATGGCAGAGCTAATTAGGGAACAGATTTTATTATTAACCCGAGAAGAAATTCCCCATTCCGTAGCTGTAACCATTGATAAGGTTGATGAGCAAGTCAAAATTACAACAGTGATGGCAACTATTCATGTGGAGAGAGATTCCCAAAAGGGCATTTTAATCGGCAAAAAAGGAGCAATGATCAAAGAAATTGGCAGCCAAGCCCGACTGCAAATGCAAAAGCTGATCCTTGGTTCTGTTCATTTAGAGATGTTTGTTAAAGTTCAACCTAAGTGGCGATCGCAGCCCAGTCAATTGCAGGATTTAGGTTATCGCAAAGAGAAATAATTGCTCAAGTTTCAATTACACTAATTTTTCCCTTTTTTCAATAACTTACCACTGATCTTTTTAGCAATAAACAAGCCACCCAAAATTCCCAATCCAAGGACAGGATTAAACTCAAAGGGAACGGGAGTAGTGGCAGAAATAGTGAAATTTGCGCCAAAATAGCCAATAAATCCGCCATCAAGACTGGAAGGAAACGCTAATACTGTGGTATTCGGAGTATAGGCAGCAGATTTATAGATAATTGCAGGATTCACGGAAAACCCAGTTGGATCGTAGGTAAAAGGGTCTTGATTAGCAATGCTTACACCAGCAACTCTGTAAGTTGTATTTGCAAATAAGATCGTAGGCTTAATTCCTACATATCGAAAAAACCCGCTTAGATTTGTCTCCGTACCACTGGGGACGGTAGTGCTAACAACTAATTGTTGATTAGATTCTAAAAAAATACCAACATCATGGGCAACTAGCAGACCATCCTGTCGAGCATCATAGTATCCCAGTTGATCTACGATGATATTACTTGTGCCTACTGTAAACTGAAATCCATCAAGATAATCAAGACTTGGTGAAGAGTTAGGATCACCTGTAAAATCTATGGCAGCAATAGAAATAGCAAACACAGGACTTGTAGCGATCGCCACACCAATTGCAGTTCCAATTGCAATTAAAGAAGCAGTCAGGGGTAACTTAACCATAAAATCTAAGGTTTCCATGGGATGATCAACTTTACTCTGCCTATTTTAGATTGTCAAATATTGACTGTGTATGGGTTTTAGTTAATTAGTTAGCTCTAAATGTTAAAAACTAATGAGTAAGAATTTCCTACTGTTTAAAATAGATTTGTGATCTTGCTAGAATCCCTATGGCTTTGTTCCGTTCTCAGAGCTAAGAATAATCTCCAATAAGTCCTAATAATTTTAATAAGTAGTAAAAATGAGAATTGGTGTTCCCAAGGAAATTAAAGATCAAGAGTATAGAGTGGGTTTAACTCCTGCGGCGGTATCTAGTTTAGTGGGGCGATCGCATCAAGTTAAAATCCAAATTGGGGCAGGCATTGGCTCAGGCTTTAGTGATGCTGACTATGTAGCGGCGGGAGCAGAATTAGTAAGTACTGCTGCTGAAATTTATGCCCAAGACATGGTAGTCAAAGTTAAGGAGCCTTTAGCGGTTGAGTATGATCTTCTTCATCCTAATTTAATTTTATTTACCTACTTACATCTGGCTGCCGATCGCCTTTTAACCGCAGCTTTAATCAAATCTGGGGCTACTTGTATTGCCTACGAAACTGTGCAGACCGACAATGGTCAACTACCTTTGCTTACGCCCATGAGCATTATTGCGGGCAGGTTAGCTGTGCAATTTGGCGCGCATTTTTTGACTCGGCAACAGGGCGGACGGGGAGTTCTTCTCGGTGGGATTCCGGGAGTGAGATCGGGACGAGTTGTAATTTTAGGTGGTGGCATTGTCGGCACAGAGGCAGCCCGAATTGCGGTGGGGATGGGCGCAAGGGTGCAAATTTTAGATATTAATGTTAATCGCTTAAGTGAATTAGAGCTAATTTTTGGCTCACGGGCGGAATTATTAATTAGCAATTCTAGTAATATTACCGAAACCGTTAGAGATGCAGACTTAGTAATTGGAGCAGTTTTAATTGCGGGGAGAAAGGCTCCCACTTTGGTATCTAAATCCTTAGTTGCAGAAATGCGATCGCACTCCGTCATTGTGGATGTGGCGGTGGATCAGGGCGGCTGTATTGAAACTATGCACACTACTTCGCATACTAATCCTGTCTATGAGTCTGAAGGGGTGCTTCATTATGGTGTTCCTAATATTCCGGGAGCAGTGCCGTGGACATCGACTCAAGCTTTGGCTAATGTAACTCTGCCTTACGTTTTAGCGATCGCCGATCACGGATTACAAGCATTAGCACTCGATCCAGTTTTAGCTGGGGGTTTGAATGTTAAAAATGGCAAAATTATTCATCCTGCGGTTAGTGCCACATTTCCTGATTTAGGTTAATTACTACTCCTTGTCCAGTGAAGGATTATACTGTCAGGGGTGTGGGAGCTGCTCCCCACAAGAGGGTTTCACCCCTTCACCCCATTTAATTAAGTCTGTTTTTTATAGTGGGAAGGGAGTAACTAATTTATATTTGATTGCGAGCCTTTAAGGTGAGGTACCGATCAACCAAAAGATCGCTAATTTGATTGGCAGGGGCATCTAAAACCAAAACTCCTTTTTGTTGTAGTGATGCAAAGGCAACCTGACGTTGACCAATTAAATCCAGGGCAACCGAGCGCGTATAGGCGGATTGGAGATCAGAACTAGGAGCATTAGCAATGACATCAACCTGAGGATCACGCAGGGCAATACAAAAGGGTAAATATCGTGATCGCAGTTTTCCTAAGGCAGATAAAAGCTCACTAGAGGCTGTGCCATCAATAATATCCGTAATCACCACCACTAATGCTCGACGACTCTGTTGATTAACCACGGTAGTAACAGCATTGACATAATCTGATTCAATAATTTCTGGCTGAATGGGAGTAAGCCTTTCGATCAGTTTAGATAGTTGATTTTGTCCTCGTTCGGGGGGAATCCAAGTGTGCATTTGTCGATCAAATACGCCAATTCCCACGCGATCACCTCGATGTAAACCCGCTAAAGCTAAGCACAAAGTTGCATTTAAGCCATAGTCAAACCGATTTAAGTTCTGCACTTTTTGGGTCATTAAGCGTCCCCGATCTAAAAGAATGATCAGAGTTTGCTCTTGCTCAGGTTCAAGGACTCGAATCAAAGGACGTTGACGGCGCGCAGTGGCTTTCCAGTCAATTAATCTCGGATCATCACCTATGGCATATTCTCGTAATTCCGAAAATTCTGTACCTAGTCCAAATCGCTTTTTATTCCGCATTGCACCCGTGGATTGCAAAGTTAGTTTAATTGTGAGCGATCGCAATGCCAGTAAGTCGGGATAAACAGACACTTTTTGGGGAGAAATTACCTTCCACTGATGCCAAGCTAATCCCCATGCTCCCAATTGGCGAATTTGCATATCTCCCCAGCTAAATTCTCCGCGACTGAAGGGGCGAACTGTATAAGTAATCGTTTGGGTGGTGTTAGGGCTAATAGATGCGGTAAGGAGGCGATCGGAAACCTTAAAGCTTTGAGGGTAGTCATCACAAATAGTAACAATGGCATTTCTTTGGGGCTTCGCTGCGGCTGTTACCAAAATTTGCACAGGATTATCTCTATTGATCGATAGTCGGGAGAGATGCTGCCTACTGACTTCTACACGATGGGATTTAACATGGCGGGCATCTAAAAATGCGATCGCTAAAACCGTAAAGTCAAAGCCCAAGACAATTTTAAGGGATTCTATTAACCTAACCTCTGGATCAAAAATACCTGCCACCCCTGCGGCGATCGCTATGCCTGCAATTAGTAATAAATACAGCCTTTGGGTGGGAATCATCTTGCTTAGCCCTGTAGATTAAATATCAGATTGAATACCATCAATTCTCTGATCTTTATAAAGATTATGCCAATTAATTCTCTAATCTAATTTCTCAAGATGTCTCAAGATGTTTAAAGGCTAAATGCCATTGCAAATAAATATTTATATCTTGGATTGCATCTTCAACTCGCCACCGCCACTCAGTTTGACTACGCAGTTCCCTTAGCAAAATCGGTTTGACTAGATGTTTTTCTAACTTTCCTTTTGTACGGGCAATATAGGCAAGCCCTAAACAAGCATTGGCACGTATTTGATTGTTATTGTGTTCAGCTAAACGTAAGCAAATATCTTGGGCATATTTCCAATCGGGAAAGTTCTCTCCTACGGCTAAGGGTAAAACTAAAAGTTCCTCAGTTACTTCACTGAATTCAGGCTCTAATAACTTTTCAACCAACTCATTAACCGTAGGGCGATCGCTAAATTCTGGCAGAGGACTATAAATAAACTTCATCAGGATTGAGTTCCAAGGTTCTTAATTAATTTGCAATGCGATCGCCAAGAATTGCTAATTTATCCCACTTTAGGATAAAAAGCTCTAAATTAAACTCAGCCTTAGATTCAGTCGCAAGCGTATCCCTCAGTCGTGAAATAGATTGTATAGTCTTACTATGGATCAACTGTAGTTTCGTTTTCTGGATTTGGTATAACCTGACAGCAAATTAGTTACCTATTGAAGAATCTGTTTTACCAGTGGAATTATAAATACTCCATTCATGGATGCCGTGTTGTCTAAAGATCGACTCAACTTGCGTAATTCCTTCATCTGTACCTTCATCAATCATGACCAAATAATCACCTTGATCCACGCGATCGCTAAATATTTTGGCACGATCTTTAGGAATACCTAAACCAACTAATCCTCCTAAAAGACCTCCTGCAACTGTACCAATAGCTCCACCAGTTAAAGTAGTAGCAAGTGCCGTAGCGGCAGCACCTGCCATTATCACTGGACCTACACCAGGAATAGCGATAAGTCCTAAACCCACCAGTAATCCAGCCAACCCACCAGCCGTAGCTCCAGAGAGTGCCCCTTTAGTAGCACCTTCATCCGCTCTGTTATCCACATCTTTAAGATTATTACCCTGTTTGGCTCCCGCTAAATTGGAATTCTGGTTAACATCATTGCCAATAACAGAAACATGATCCATTGGAAACCCACTATTCTTTAATTGTAGTAGTGCTGCTTCAGTTTGTTGAAAAGTGGGAAATGTACCTACAGCACGTTTGTGTTGACCAACCATAGTCTTTTGCTCCTTAGTTATGAATAAGTTATGAATAAATATTTAGCTTGATTAGAATCAGTTAGTAACTGATATGAATCTCTGATTTAGCGTGTCAGAGATCTATTTAGAGTTGGGCTTAAATCCATTACCATCTATAAAAGTTAGAAAAATTTTCCAGTTTTTTGATGAGTTAGAGGCAACCTTATACTTCATGGGAGTTTAGTCGGATTGAATTGAGAAAACCTTAGCCCTCTGATTGCTCTAAACAGCGAGAGTATCAAAGGACTATTTAGCTCACTACATACTCCCTTCTACCAATACGCTAATCTTTCACTGCGTAGGGAGTAAATTGATTCAGTTAATTGACTACTATCTCCTTAAAGATGTAGCAGCTTTATCCCAAGCATCTCTTACTCCATGTTTAGCTTTTTCCCAAGACAGGTTTCCGTTATGATTTGCTTCATAATCACGTTGTAAACTGGACTCAACTTCGTTGTAACTTTGCCCACTTCTACCGTAACGCTCATATCCGTCATAACCGATGCGATAGGCAGGTTCATAGTCATCGTAAGTTGTTCCCGCTTCAACATACGAGCGAGAATTATAGACTTCATCCCAACGATTCTCCTCAAAGGTGGGATTTATTTGTTCGGCTGTACCCTTACCAGCTAAACCTCCAACTACAGAACCAACTACTGCACCAATTACGGCTCCAACAGGTCCTCCAACTACGCCACCAATTACTGTGGCTGCTGCACCAGCACCTGCGGCTCCAACACCTGTTCCTAAAGGATGTGCACCTGTTTCCCCAGAGAGGGGATCGAGGTTAGCATCGGTTTGATCGACAGGATGTGTATTTTGAGTATTCATGGGTATTTTCCTTTACTACAAATAATTTGAATTGAAATTAATAATTGAAGTGATTAATCCCTCTACAGAAGGGAGAAGATCTCAATGCTATGGAACTGTAGGAACAGGTATTTCCCAATAGTTAAACAGCATAGGATTTAGAGTTTCGCCTTATCAACAGGTTTTTAGGTTAGAACTTACGCACTCAAATTTACAGAGTAGTGACTTTGCCCCAACCTCCTTCCAAACTTGGGTTTTTCCGTTAATACTGCACAAGTCGTGCTAGAAAGATTTTGGAGCGTTAATGCCAAAAGAGGAATTACGAAGTTCCTTTAACTAAACGAACTCCATACAGTAGGATAATTGCACCAATAGTGGCAACAATCAAACTGCCAATCAAGCCACTACCAGTAGCGATGCCGAAAAGACTGAATAACCAGCCGCCAAGTAAGGCACCAATAATACCGACAACGATATCGCCAAATATTCCGAACCCGCTACCTTGTACTACACGACCAGCGAGAGCACCTGCAACTAATCCAATCAAAATAAACCAAATAAATGACATACAATTCCTCTATTTACAAAGATATAAACCAAAGATATAAACACCTTGCTCCCGTTCTTACTGCCCTAGAAAACCTTTGACAGAATCAGCTATTTCTTCAATTTTGTTACCAGATTTTTCGGATAAATCTTTAGTATTATCTGCAACTTCATCCGTACGATCGCTAGCTATTTCTTTAGCTTTATTTACCCCATCTCCAATATCATTTTTGGTATTTTTAATTGTATTCTCGACTTTGCTAATATTTTCTTTGGTGCCATCTTGAACATTCTTGGCTAATTTTTTAGTACGATCTCCTATTTCTTTAGAAATTCCTTTGGTTGTATCTGCAACTTTATCAATTACCTTATCTGTTCTACCATCTCGAACATCACGACTAATTTCCTTAATAGTTCCAGCAGCTTTATCAATTGCCATATCTACTTTGACGCCGTCAATTTGTTTAGAAAAAGGAGCAGCGATCGCTTCAGAATTTAGAGACGTGAATTGTAATACTAAAACTAAAGCTCCACTGAGAATGATAGTAAAGGAGCTAGTTTTTAAATCCGTCAGATTACTCTTAAATTTAGGAATTAAAGTACTTAAAAAACTACTACCAGTTACGATATTGATCATGTAATTCACCTCAAGATTATCTAATTTCGTTCACTAGGATCAGAATTACATCTGAATGCTTGAAATCATGTTTAAGCAATATATGAATTGAGTGATTTGCTCAAAAATAGAAAAAATCTTTACAATCAAATTTCTAACTATCTAAAATTCGGTAGATAATTCTCATAAAGTAGCCTAGTTAGTAATTACAAAATCAATGGGAAATCAGCTTTTAACCTTGGCACAATATATGGCGGGGGAATTTAGTAACCGTGAGCAGGCGATCGCAGAACCTGTGTGGTATGTAAATTTAAGGCTATGGCAAATACCGTTACCCCAATCACTCTTAGATGGAATTGCCTTTTTTGCCGAACAGGCTAATATCATTAATCTCGATCAGCCCTACCGCCAAAGAATTATTAATTTACGAGAGACAGATGGGAATATTCAGGCTGATTATTATGCTTTGATCGAACCAAGTGCCTGGAGAGGTGCCGCTACTAGACCAGAGCAACTTCAGCAGTTAAGTATTAATGACTTGATACCTTTGCCCGATTGCACCCTCAAGGTTAAATATGAGCAGGAAACCTTTAAAGCTGAATTACCCATCAATGCTAAATGTTGTTTTACTTATCAAGGCGAGACTAGACAGGTTAGCTTGGGTTTTGCTGCTTCCAAGTCAGAATTTCTCAGTTATGACAAGGGCATAGATATGAATACGGGAGCAGGAATTTGGGGAGCGATCACTGGTGCCTATAGGTTTACGAAGTTAAGGGATTTGAGCAGTGAATTATAAAGCGCAATATGAAGCAGCATAATTATCCCCAAGGGAACTGAAGCTATAATCAACCACGATCAAGAGATCGCCCAAATCCAGTATTTTTATCAATAAGGCTTAATAAATAGGTTCTTAAAGTCTTAGCATCTTCAGTTCCCAACACTCTATTTACCTCTCCTTCCATCTTTTGCTTGATTTGGTCGAGGTCTTGTAATAACTGCCATCCCTTTGATGTAATTGTAATCATTTGCGCTCTTTTATCTGTGGGGTCACATTGCCGAGAAATGTAATTATGCTGATGCAGTTCTTGGATTAGTTGGGTCATTGATTGTTTCGTTACACCAGCCCGTTCCGCTAAAACACATAACCTAGTCCCCTCAAGATCAATATGGGGTAGGACAATTGCATGGGCGATCGCAATTTCATTATGTCCATAATGTCTTAATTCCAAAGTACCAAACTCATTAATGCGACGGTAGGCATTGAGCAAAAGCTTAGCTGTATTCAGTTGCCTGAGTTCTTGGAGAAGATGAAGAAGATCAATATTAGAGATTGTTTCCGTCATTGTTGAAAAATTTTGGTTAAAAATATGGGCTTAAAAAATTGTCAGGCAACCTTACTAAATTAGTCAGCTTAGTTTACTATATTTATAGGTAGGCATTTAACAAAAATATATGTCAAATATAAATCACAATAATCACGGATTAGTTAGTTCTGAGTCGCCAAGTTTAGCCTTAACAGAAGCACCTAGTAAACCTAGTAAAGAGGCTGTGCATAAATCCCATCGTCCATTACTTCTATGGGGAGCCTTAGGACTAGGAGGATTGATCTTGAGTGGTTTAGGCTATCACTGGTGGAGCTATGCCTCTAGTCACCAAGAAACCGATAATGCCTATGTGATTGGGCACATTCAGCCAGTCAGTTCGCGTATTGCTGGGACAGTTGTCAAAGTCCTAGTCGAAGATAATCAGGAAGTTCCCGCAGGCATACCTCTGGTGCAATTGGATCGTCAAGATTATGAAATTGCCCTGCAACAGGCACAAGCTACGCTGAAAAATGTTCAACGTCAGGCTGATGTGGCTAAGTCCAATATTCAAGTTGCGGCTACTAATGCCCTTGGTAAAAATACAGAAGCAACAGGCACGATTCAATCAGCAAAAGCAGAGATTGCCACAGCCACAGCTACTTTGACCGAAGCAAAAGCATTTCTAACTGCTGGGCAGGCAAACTTGGCACAGGTACAGGCAAATTTAATTAAGGCAAAACTGGACTATCAACGTTATTCCCAACTTAGACAAAGTGGAGCGATCGCTCAGCAACAGTTAGATGCTGCCCAAGCTAGTTATAATTCCCTCGTTGCCCAAAGGCAATCCGCCGAAGCACAAATCCAAGAGGCTCAAGCCAAAGTACTCGAAGCTAGGACAAATTTAGATAATGCCCAAGCCAAGTTCCAATCTAGTCAAGGCATTCAACAGGAGGCAGAGTCAAATAACCAGCAAATAGAAACAAGTCGTCAACAATATCAGGCAGCTTTAGCAGCGATCGCCAAGGCAGAAATAGATGTTAAAAATGCCCAACTGCAACTTTCCTATACGCAAATTATTTCACCGAATCGGGGCAGGATTGGCAATAAAACCGTAGAAGTAGGACAGAGAGTTAGTGTTAGTCAGCCTTTGTTGGCAATTGTCGAAGAAAAGCCTTGGATCGTAGCGAATTTTAAGGAAACTCAGTTAGAAAAAATGAGATCGGGGCAGGAAGTAGAAATTAAAATTGATGCTTTTCCGAGCCATGTATTTAAGGGTAAGGTTGATAGTTTTGCTCCCGCCTCTGGTGCCAGATTTTCCCTATTACCGCCTGATAATGCCACGGGCAACTTTACAAAAATTGTGCAACGTGTTCCCGTCAAGATCACTTTTGAGCCAGAGAGTATCAAGGACTATGATCAGCGTATTACTCCCGGCATGTCGGCATCGGTATCTGTGATTACGGAGTAGGTCTATGGCTAATCCCTCTACACCCAAAAATCCTGATGCGGTTTCGATCAAAACTTGGATCGGCGTAATTGCCACGTTGATCGGGGGCTTTATGGCAATTTTAGATATTCAAATTACCAATGCTTCGTTGAATGAGATTGCAGGTTCCTTAAGTGCCACTCTCGATGAAGCCTCTTGGATTTCTACGAGCTATTTAGTGGCAGAAATTGTCGTGATCCCCCTAACTGGCTGGTTATCTCAGGTGTTTTCGGTGCGCCGCTACTTATTAGTTAATGCAAGTTTATTTCTGATTTTTTCCGTGTTATGTGCCTTTGCCACCAACTTACCCCAAATGATTCTCTATCGTACCATGCAGGGATTTACGGTAGGAGTATTGATTCCCATTAGTTTTACGGTAATTTTGACCACCCTACCCCCAGTTAAACAGCCCGTTGGTCAAGCTTTATTTGGCATGTCGGCAGTACTCGCACCTTCCTTAGGACCCACCTTAGGTGGTTGGCTTACGGATACCTTTAGCTGGCAATATATTTTCTATCTGAATGTGTTTCCAGCCATAATCTTGTTGGCGGGAGTTTGGTATGGATTGGCACAAAAGCCCTTACGCTTGGAGTTATTAAAGCAGGGAGACTGGTTAGGGATAGCTTTGATGGCTTTCGGATTAGGTTCCCTAGAATTTTTTTTGGAAGAGGGAAATCGTAAGGACTGGTTCAGTTCTCAGGAAATTCAAGTGGCGGGAATGGTGGCAGCGATCGCTCTACCCTTATTTGTAATTACTCAGTTTATGCGGAAACAACCTTTACTCAATTTACGATTACTAGGGAGACGGAATTTCGGGTTATCTTCCATTATTGCGATCGCCCTTGGTTTGGGTTTATACGGCTCAATTTATATACTCCCACTGTACCTCGCCCAGATTCAAGGTTACAATGCTCTGCAAATTGGTCAAACACTGGTCTGGATTGGTTTTCCCCAATTGGCGATCGTGCCATTTCTCCCTAAATTAATGAAGCGATTTGATATTAGGCATATCATTTGTGTTGGGCTAACCCTATTTGGTACCAGTTGTTTGATGAATTCCAGCCTTACCCACGATACTGGCGCAGAACAATTCGTTTTTCCCCTCTTAGTGCGGGCGTTAGGACAGCCTTTAACTATTATTCCCCTTGCGAGCATAGCTACCGTGGGCATTGAACCTCAAAATATTGGCTCAGCTTCAGCTATTTTTAATGCTGCTCGTAATCTGGGTGGTTCGATCGGGATTGCGGTTTTGGCTACCTTGCAATCGGTTCGCGAAAAGTTCCATTCCAATCATTTGGTGGAATCGGTTTCCCTTGCTAATCTTCCGACTCAGGAGCGAATTAATGACCTTACTAATCTATTTATCTCCAAGGGTACTGAAGCAATAACTGCCCATGATCAAGCGATCGCCCAGTTAGATCGACTGGTACGCCGAGAAGCAAATGTAATGGCATACAATGATTGCTTTCTATTTATTGGTTACTCACTTCTATTTAGTGCGGTTCTGGTGTTGTTTTTGAGAAAAGTCAAACCTGCCACTGGGGCAGTTCATTAGTTATTGCAGTTTCCGAGAACAAGGGACAAAGCGGGGTTGCAGGGTTAGGTTCCCCGTTATATTTTTTTTCGTGACCCCTAAAACTGAAAAGGACAGTAGCCTACTTTTCAATAGGCTCTAACCCTTGATTTAGAGAATTTTAGGCTTGCTAGCTTTAGCCTATCTATGCTTCTCTACTTATTTTTTTAAATTTAAGTCAGCATTAAAAAACATAGGAATAAACTTTTGGACAAAGTTAATTGGATCACGTTGCCATGCTTTCTGGATCATGTCAATTCTAGTTTTTTGCAAGCTCGGTGCTAGTAATGTTTCGGGTAAATGCTCCATTAGGTATTGAGGACGTTGCCACACTGGTAATGTATCCACAACCTTAATCAGATTTTCTAGTCGGCGTAACTCTGCTCCCGCCATGACATCCATTCCTGATTCAAAAGCTGCCTGTTCGATCGCCATATATTTACGTTTAGCTGCATCAACTTTAACCTTATGCTCTGGGCTTTTATGGGCAATTTCAGCTAATTTACGATTCCCCCACCGTACATGCCCCACTTCTTCAGGCATAATCTTGGCAATTGTTTCACGAATTTTAATATTTTCATCGGTTTGATCAGCATTTTTGAGTGCCTTAATATGGGCAGAAAAATACTCACAGCCTCGCTTTTCAGTGACATTAATTGCTGCCAATGCCTCAATTACGGCATCCTCTGGATCAAGCACCGCATTATTTTTAATCAACCGCTCAAACTCATTAATATAGGATGAGCCGGGCGGAGTACCTATTTCTTCCCCCAAGTCGTACAACAAATCTGTCAGCCAACAAGCATGGCGAGCTTCGTCAGATACATGGTGGGAAAGCTCTTTAATTAGGTCACGGGGCTGACCATTTAAGCTTTCAATTAACTCAGTTAGGTCTTTACAGCTGCGCTGTTCGCTATAGCGGTAACGATTAAGAGTAATCATATGAATTTCACGGGTTCTCACAACCTGATCAAGAACTGCCTGAGCCGTGAGTTGATTTCTAAATCTGCGGGGATGAGCAACGGTCATAGGATTAGACTTTATAGTTTTGTAAACTTTTACATTGTAATCAATTCTCTGACTAGATTTGCTTAAATTATCTAATTGATTTTATCCAAGCGATTCGCGTAGATCAACTAATAGGACTTACACACTGAAATTTATCAAGTACTTATAGGTGGGAGCTTGATGGCTGCGCCTTCAATTGGGTCTTTACCCCAAACCCATTTTAATTTTGCTTTGCAATCTGAGATTAATTGACTAAAATCTACCTGATCATTTTTTTAGTGATTATTTTAAAAAACTACTGGGTAAGATTTTTAGATATGTTATGTAAAAGTATTATTAAAAATACTGTAAAAGAAGTGTAAAAAAACTGTAAATTAATATGGTGATTAAAGCACAGTCTAGTCAGCTTATGAATAACGCATAATATCATCACCGATTTGTTCTAAGTAAAATAACTCCTGTCATGGCAAATGAAGAACAACTAGACCTTATTAAACAGGGTATTCATATCTGGAATAACTGGCGGTCAGAGGTTTTTCGCAGCAAAATTGACTTATCCTATGCTGATTTGAGTGCTGCTACTTTAAGTTCAATTAATTTGAGTTTGGCGAATCTGCGATCGATTAATTTAAGCAGAGCGAATTTAAGTAAAGCGAATCTCAGTGGGGCGATTTTAGGTAAGGCGAACCTGACCGAAGCAAGTCTAATCAATGCCAACTTAAGCATGGCTAATTTTATTATGGCTGATTTGAGTGGTGCTTATTTGAGTGAGTCCAACCTAAGCCGAGCAAATTTGGGTAATGCGGTGGCGATCGCAGCGAATTTCATTATGGCGAATCTATCGGGGACATACTTTAGTGAATCTGACTTTAGTAGAGCTAACTTGAGCAGTGCTAATCTAACTGAGGCAATTTTGGTAAAAACTAATCTTACTGGTTCCTATTTGAGTAAGGCGAATTTTACCTCTGCCAACCTGAGTATGACTGACCTGAGTGAAGCCGATTTGAGTAGTGCAAATATGCACCTAGCGGACTTGAGTATGGCGAATTTGAGCAGTGCCAACTTAATTGGAGCTATCCTTACAGATGTTGATTTAAGACAAGCAAACCTAACTGGAGCATACTTAAATACGGCTAACCTAACTGGAGCGGATTTGGCTACATCCACCCTTGTAGGTGCAAACTTTTATCAAGCCAATTTACGGGAAGCGAATTTGGATCGGGCTAATGCTCAAAATGCCAACTTAAGTGAGGCATACCTTAGTAATGCTAATCTTACGGGAACAATTTTAGAGGGTGCTAACCTCAGCTCTGCCTATATTAGTAATGCCAATTTAGTGGGAGCGGTTTTGAAGGGAGCAGATTTAACAGGGGCTATTTTAATTGGTGCTAACCTAACTAAAGCTAACTTTAGCGGTGCTAAGCTGGATGGAGCTGATTTTACGAGTGCGATCATGCCCAACGGTAAACCCTTTGTTCCCAAGTAGAAATTAAGGTTTAGATTAAGGTTAATGGTAAAAGTACCTTAAGCTACATTTAACGCCCCTGAAAGAGATCACAATTTCTAAGGAACTTAGTCTCTGCCTTTGGTAACCTATGAAACCTCTAATTATTGTCTGTGGCTTAAATCGAGTCGGATATAAGATTCTGAGGTTACTACGGCAACAGGAAGCTCTAGTTGTAGGAATTAGCGATCGCCCAATTGCTGACGATCAAGGTTCTAATATTATTATTGGCGAACTGCACGCAGCTTCTACTCTTATAGAGGCGGGGATACAATCTGCCCACACCTTGGTTTTATCTAACTCCGATGAAGCTCAGAACCTGACAATTTTAATGCAGGCAAGGGTTTTAAATCCGCAGATTCGGGTGGTTAATCGCTTATTTAATAGTAATTTAGGTGATCGTCTAGATCGAACCTTAGTAGATCATGTCAGTATGAGTGTTTCCGCTTTGTCTGCTCCCGTATTTGCCTTCACAGCGTTGGGACATGAGGCGATCGGACAATTGCGGCTATTTAATCAAACTTGGTCTATCCATGAAGAGTATATTGACGAAAATCATGCTTGGTTAGGTACTAAACTTTCCCGTCTGTGGGAAGACCGCACCAGAATGTTAGTTTACTATTTACCAGCAGATTGTGAAAATCGCCATACCGATCTAGTTTCGGCTGTAACGATGGGAAAGGAGCTAAATGTGGGAGATCGCTTACTGATTGGCACTCAACCCACAATGCGATCGGGACAAAAATCAATCAAGCAAAGATTAGCAAAATTATTCAGTAATTTCCGGCACTTTCAGCAACATAGTCGGGCGGTGCTTTTAGTCGCCTTTGCCCTTGTTTTGACAATTTTAGGGGCAACCTTAACCTACACCAGTTTTAGGTATAACATTTCTCTGATTGATTCTCTCTATTTTTCCGTGGGTATGATTACTGGGGCAGGGGGGAATAGCCAAATTGCTGAACAAGCGCCTGATGGGATCAAAGTTTTTACGGTGATCATGATGCTCGTAGGTACGGCAGTAATTGGCATTTGGTATGCCCTATTAAATGACTTTGTCTTGGGTACTAGGTTTAAGCAATTTATTAATGCTTCACGGGTTCCCCAACAAAATCACTACATTATCTGTGGACTAGGCGGGGTCGGTACTCAAACCGCATTACTACTGATGGGCTATGGACATGATGTCGTGGTAATTGAGCGTGATCCTAGTAGTCGGTTTTTAAATATGGCTAACTCCCTTGGAATTCCAGTAGTTCAGGGCGATGCCAGTATTCCCGCCACCTTAAAGGCAGCCTACCTTGAAAAAGCTGAAGCCATAATTGCCGTAACCAGTAATGATACTGCTAACTTAGAAATTGCCCTCAATGCTAAAGGGATGGCTCCTAAAGTTCCAGCGATCGTACGCTATGAAGACCCCAAGTTTGCAGCAATGGTACGCCAAGTCTTTGATTTTGAGTTTGTTCTTAGTCCCAGCGAAATTGTGGCACCTTCCTTTGCCGCCGCCGCCCTAGGAGGAAAGATTCTGGGCAATGGCATTCTTGGCGATACTTTATGGATAGCTTTAGCCACTTTAATTACCCCCCATCATCCTTTTTGTGGAAAACTTGTGAAAGATGCTGCAATGATCGCCGATTTTGTGCCTCTTTATATTGAAACCAATATTGAAACCAAAAATATTAAAACTGGTTCACAAACTATTCATGGCTGGGATTTATTGGAATTTTGCCTGAGTAATCATGATGTTTTATACCTGACGATTCCTGCAAATAAATTGGAGTATTTATGGAAATCTAAAGTTTCTAAGTCCTCGCAGGCGATCGCTAATTAATGTCAATTTTTTACTAGAAATTATTTTCATCTATATTTTTCATCTATATTTTGGGGACTGCCTCCAATTAGCAAACTTAGTTAAAAACCATAATTCAAGCATAATTAAAGAATCACAATCTTCAAGCTAACTCCATGAATCAAATCTATATCTATGACACAACCCTCAGAGATGGGGCGCAAAGGGAAGGATTATCCCTATCCGTCGAAGATAAAATTCAAATTGCCCAAAGACTTGATCGCCTTGGAGTTGGGTTTATTGAAGGTGGATGGCCCGGTGCAAATCCTAAGGATGTAGAATTTTTTCAACAACTGCCACCCCTAACTAATGCGGAACTCGTACCCTTCTGCATGACTAGACGCACAGGAATTAAGGCAAATGCTGATCCAATGTTGGTACCAATTTTAGGGGCGGGGACAAAATGGATCACAATTGTTGGGAAATCATGGGATTTGCACGTTCGGGAAAGTTTGCGAGTAAGTTTAGATGAAAATCTAAGCATGATTACAGATACGATCTCCTATCTACGCAGCCGCGATCGCCGAATTATCTATGATGCCGAACATTGGTTTGATGGCTATAAATACAATTCTGAATATGCGATCGCCACCCTGAAAACAGCATTAGCGGCAGGGGCGGAGTGGTTAGTTTTGTGTGATACCAATGGGGGAACTTTACCCCAAGACGTGAGCAAAATTGTGGCAGCCGTGAAATTGGAATTGGGAGATGTCAAGTTAGGAATTCATCCCCATGATGATGCGGGAGTTGCCGTTGCCAATGCGATCGCTGCCGTAGAAGCAGGTGCAACTATGGTACAGGGAACGATAAATGGCTATGGAGAACGCTGTGGAAATGCCAATCTTTGTACGGTAATTCCCAATTTGCAATTAAAAATGGGCAAACAATGCGTTAGTTCTGACCAGTTAACTAAAATCACGGAAATCTCTCGACAGGTAAGCGAAATTGTGAATCTTGCTCCCGATGATCATGCTGCCTATGTGGGCATATCTGCCTTTGCCCATAAGGGAGGGATGCACGTCAGTGCCGTACAGCGTAACCCGATCACCTACGAACATACTGCCCCAGAAGGTGTGGGTAATACCCGCAGGATCGTAATTTCTGAACAGGCGGGGTTGAGTAATGTGTTATCTAAGGCAGCCAGTTTTGGCATTAAGCTGCAAAAAGATGATCAAGCCTGTCGTCAGATTTTACAAAAAATCAAAGAATTAGAACAGGTGGGTTATCAGTTTGAAGCCGCTGAAGCAAGTTTTGAATTATTAATGCTGGAAGCGATCGCCCAACGCCCGAAATTTTTCACCCTCAGTGGCTTTCAAGTCCATTGTGATCAGGTCAATTGCGATCAAGTTCATTGTGATTTAAATATGGAACAAAAGGCTCCCGCCCTAGCCACCGTTAAGGTCATCGTGAAAGATCAAGAAAAACTTACTGCCGCCGAAGGTAATGGACCTGTTGCTGCTTTAGATTCAGCCCTCAGAAAAGCACTAGTTGAATTTTATCCTGCGATCGCCCAGTTTTCCCTAACCGACTACAAGGTGAGAATTCTCAATAGTAATTGTGGTACCAAGGCAACAACTAGAGTTTTAATTGAATCTACCAATGGCGATCGGCGCTGGACAACCCTAGGAGTTTCAAGCAATATTATTGATGCTTCCTATCAGGCATTGGCAGAGGGTTTAGAGTATGGATTAATATTAGAGACAAATCTTGCTAGAGCTTTAAGCCCAGGGTTTAGGACTTGATATAGGCGATCGCATGCTGCCAAATCAACATATTATGACTTCTGCCCGCCTGCGCCCCATCTACACAAATACATTGCTGATCTATCCATTTCAGGGTGCCGACAATTACATCACCAGTTAGTAGTTTGACCTCTACCGTTTGAGAACCATCGGGACTTTTCTGCTGACTGCGAATAATTTGATGAACATGGCGAATACTGGGCAGGGTAATGTCAAGTTCGGGCATAGGTTTAGTTTTTAACTGGATTAAGCAAGTTTAATTTTAGCGGTGTTCACCATAAATTTTATAATTTTGTGCATGGTCAGTTATCTTTCTTGAAAAAAGCATTTTGAGTCACATTCTCTGAAAATACCTGCCGTATAGTAAATACAAACTTGGGAAAATGAAGCATGAGTTATAGAATGAATCGCTCGGCATACGCGGAAACCTATGGCATTACGGTGGGCGATCGCCTGCGTCTAGCAGATACAGAATTAATCATTGAAGTGGAAAAAGACTACACCACCTACGGCGAAGAAGTAAAATTTGGTGGTGGCAAAGTAATTCGGGATGGCATGGGACAATCACCGATTACCAATGCGGACGGGGCTGTGGATGCGGTAATTACCAATGCCTTAATTTTAGATTGGTGGGGTATTGTCAAAGCTGATGTGGGCATCAAGGACGGCAAAATTTTTAAGATTGGCAAAGCGGGAAATCCCTACATTCAAGACAATGTGGATATTATTATCGGACCTGGTACCGAAGCGATCGCTGGGGAAGGTTTAATTCTGACCGCAGGCGGCATAGATTCTCACATTCATTTTATCTGTCCTCAACAAATAGAAGTAGCGATCGCCTCTGGGATTACCACCATGATTGGGGGAGGCACTGGACCCGCCGCAGGCACTTCCGCCACTACCTGTACCCCAGGTCCTTGGAATATCTACAAAATGCTCCAAGCAGCAGAAGCTTTTCCCATGAATTTAGGCTTTTTGGGTAAGGGTAATAGTGCCAAACCCGAAGCATTAAATGAACAGATTGAAGCAGGAGCAATGGGCTTAAAACTCCATGAAGACTGGGGAACTACTCCCTCAGCCATAGATAATTGCCTAAGTGTTGTCGATCGCTACGATGTCCAAGTGGCAATTCACACCGATACCCTCAACGAAGCTGGATTTGTCGAAAATACGATCGCTGCTTTTAAAGGTCGAGTTATTCATACCTATCACACCGAAGGCGCAGGCGGTGGTCATGCTCCCGATATTATTAAAATCTGTGGTGAAGCAAATGTCCTCCCTTCTTCTACCAATCCCACCCGTCCCTATACCGTCAATACCCTTGAAGAACACCTCGATATGTTGATGGTGTGTCATCACCTTGATCCCAGTATTCCTGAAGATGTCGCCTTTGCCGAGTCTCGCATCCGCCGTGAAACCATCGCTGCCGAAGATATTTTGCATGATCTTGGGGCATTTAGTATGATTTCCTCCGACTCTCAGGCAATGGGAAGAATTGGTGAAGTGATTATTAGAACTTGGCAAACCGCCCATAAAATGAAAACCCAACGGGGAGCTTTACCTGAAGATTCCAGTCGTAATGATAACTTCAGAGCCAAACGCTACGTTGCCAAATACACGATTAATCCCGCCATTACCCACGGCATTGCTAACTATGTCGGCTCCATTGAAGCAGGAAAAATTGCCGACCTATGTCTGTGGAAACCTGCCATGTTTGGCGTAAAGCCTGAAATGGTAATTAAAGGTGGACTTATAGCTTGGGCGCAAATGGGTGATGCTAATGCCAGTATTCCCACACCCCAGCCCGTACACATGCGTCCGATGTTTGGGAGTTTTGGCGGGGCAATGTCCGCAACCTCTTTAACTTTTGTATCCCAAGCGGCGATCGCTAAGGGTATTCCCGAACAACTGAACTTGAAAAAAATCGTGGTACCAACCCTAGGTAATCGCCAACTTTCTAAGCGTGATCTCAAACTAAATGATGCTCTGCCCGTAATTGAGGTTAACCCTGAAACCTATGAGGTCAGAGCCGATGGCGAACTCCTAACCTGCGAACCAGCTACGATATTACCAATGGCACAAAGGTACTTTTTATTTTGATGATCTGGTTATTTTGATGATTTAGAGGCGTAACTAAATTGTTATTGTATATTCTTGATCTAGTCGGGGCTGCAGTATTTGCAATTAGTGGTGCATTGGCAGCAGGTAAGACAGAACTTGATCTATTTGGCGTAATGATAATTGCTTCAATCACAGCGATCAGGGCGGTACCTTTTGAGATTTATTTCTAGGGCGATAACCAATCTTCTGGATTCGCAATCCCATCTATTTGCTTTTTACCTGCTCTGTGGCATTATTAACAGCCCTAGGCAGGTACTTTACACTAAGTGTAGGAAGAAAAGATTGATCCTCTCTGTCCATACATAGTGGCTTTAAGAGTTTTACAAGATTTAGAGCAGGATTTAGAGAAAAAAGCAGAGGAAGGTTAAGATGATGAAATATTGAAATATATTAATTCGTAATTAAGCATCTAATCATCATGATCTTTGCTGTCCCTTTGGCTTGGTTTCAGTTAACCTACGAAAAAGGTCGTCTATTGGTGGCGATCGCTGGAATCATGTTTGCTGTAATTTTGATATTTATGCAACTCGGCTTCCAAGATGCTCTATTTACCAGTGCGGTGCGGTTACATACAAACCTCCGAACCGATGTGGCGATCATTAGTCCCCAATCCACTAATTTAGTGGGAATGCGAAATTTCTCCCAGCGCAGATTGTACCAAGCTTTCGGATATAAGGGTGTAGAGTCAATTCATGAGCTTTATATCGGTTTAGCAGCGTGGAAAGTTAAAAATGATCCTGCTGGACAAACCCGCAATATTTTAGTTTTAGGGGCTGACCCCGATTCCAAAATATTTAAAATGCCCGGGGCTAATGAAAACTTAGCAAAAACTAAGGTCGAAGATGTAATTTTATTCGATCGCTCTTCCCGTAGTGAGTTTGGTCCAATTGTCCAAGAATGTGGAGTTAGTAAGGAATTAGCTACAAAATATATCCCTGCTGGATTTGCCTGTAATAATTTTGTTACCAGAGAGGTAGCTAATCGCACGATAACCGTAGGCGGATTATTTGAGTTAGGGTCTTCCTTTGCCGCCGATGGCACTATTATTACTAGTCAAACCAATTTTTTAAGGATTTTTGATAACCGCCAAGCAGGACTAATCAATGTAGGCTTAATTAACCTCAAGCCTGATGCTTCTCCCTATGAAATGATCTTGGACTATGTACAGAGTTTTCCCAATAAAGAGGTGATTTTACCAACTGTACCAGGAATTACTGTGGATGGTGATCGGGTTAGGTATGCTGATCCAGATAAAAAGGATCGCCTGATCATTGATAAATATCGCCTTACCTTAGAAGATATTGAAAAGTCCAAGTCCGTGGCGATCGATGACATTAAAATTTTGACGAGGGCAGGCTTTATTGATTTTGAGCGTTCCTATTGGCAAAAGAGTACATCCATCGGTTTTATTTTTTCCCTCGGTACGGTCATGGGGTTTATTGTGGGCATTGTGATTGTGTATCAAATTCTCTATACCGATGTATCTGATCACATGGCAGAATATGCAACCCTAAAGGCAATGGGCTATAGCAACTGGTACTTGGCATTTGTGGTAATTCAAGAAGCTTTTGTCCTTTCAATTTTGGGCTATATTCCCGGATTTTTTGCCTGCCTTGGGCTGTATTCTCTGACTAAAAACGCCACAAGATTACCCCTAGATATGACCATAGAGCGAGGCATACAGGTAATGATCCTCACGGTTTTAATGTGTGTAATCTCTGGAGCAATTTCTCTGCGTAAAGTGCAATCTGCCGACCCTGCGGAAATATTTGGCTAAAGCTTGCTTAAAACCAGTAATTACAAGTAACTAAAACCAGTGATTAAAGTCTTAGAGTAAATCCGTCCAATTGCTATTACCTAAAAGGCGATCGCGGGAAAAAATTGCCGATGATGCCACATTGGAATTGCTATCTTTGGAAAGGTAGTTAAGGGCAGGTAAGCTTTTGGGATGGGGAAGATTTCCCAGCGCCTCTGCTAGACGTTGACGGGTTAGCCAGTCTTCATTTTCAACAAATTTAAGGATATGTTCTACACATCTGGGATCACCAATTTCTCCCAGGGCAGCGATCGCTCCTTGGTTAACAACGGTTTCTTGTGCGTCTAGGGCTTGGATTAAGACATCATGGGCGCGGGGATCACCTAAATTCCCTAGGGAGACGGCAGCACTAAAGCGGACTAACCATTCCGTATCTTCATAAAATACCCGTTGTAAAGGCTCAAAGGCTCTAATATCCTTGAGATAGCCCAAAGCTCCTGCCGCATCTGCCCGAATACCATAGTCGGTTTCAGTTTCTAGAATCTCCAGTAAAGCTGGTAGGCAAGCATCGGTTTGCTTAAGCCCAAGGGCAAATACTGCCATCGACCGAATTTGTAAGTTCTCATCATTGATTACTTTTAAAATTAAAGGCACTGCCAGTTCTGGCTCCGCATGACGTAAAGACACCAATGCTAAAAGGCGATCGCGCGAATTAGGACTTTGTAATTGCTCAGATACGGTTTCAAGGTTGAGATTGGACATAATTTTCTTAATATTTCTTAATACTTTTATTAATTATAGCTAACTGCATCTTAAATCTATTGACTTTGATTGGTAGCATAGAAGTCCAGTATAAAAGTTAGTTCAAATTAAAAAATTGCAATAGGGATTAGCAATGGCATATTTGTGGTTTAAGTCGTTTCACATTGTCGGCATAGTGGCATGGTTTGCAGGGATGTTCTATCTGCCTCGTTTATTTGTATATCATGCTGAAGCATACGAGCAACCTGAACCAGCGCGCAGCATTCTCAAAAGTCAGTACGAAATTATGGAAAAGCGGCTGTATCGAATTATCATGACCCCCGCTATGCTCTTAACTGTTTTAATGGCGATCGGCTTAATTTATACAGAGCCAGAAATTCTCAAAGAAACTTGGTTACATATTAAGTTGGGATTTGTCCTAATTTTACTGGGATATCATCACCTTTGCGCCCGTCTCATGAAGAAGTTAGCTAAGGATGAGTGTAAATGGACAGGGCAGCAATTTCGCTGGTTTAATGAAGTACCAACCGTTCTTTTTGTCTTGATTGTGTTGTTAGTGATCTTTAAGGGCAGTTTACCCACCGATGGAGCTACATTTTTAACCGTGGCAATGGTATTGGGATTTGCGATCGCTATTCAACTCTATGCCAGAAAACGCCGCCTTGCCCAAGAAGCTTTGGAGTCTCAAACCTAATCTAATTGATCATGTATGACAATATCTATATCTATGAAAGAGTGAGTAACCTATCAAGCCTTTTTAGATGAGGGTGTGGTCGAAGGTAAAACTCCTGCTATTCTGCAGGTGGCAATAAATATGGGGCATTCTAGTTTAGAAATTAACCTTATTGCTCAAATTACAGGACTAACCATAGAACAAATTGCTGACATAACAGCATCTGACACAAAAAAAGACCCAGCTTAAGCCCTAACATCCTAAAAAAATCAGCTAAAATACTTTTTTAAAATCTACGGCTGTACTTTTTCACTTTAACCAAACTAAAATCCTCAGCCTTAAAACGGGATTAATTAGAGGAAGTAACTTTGGAAGGGGTGTCTTCTATTTTTGATAGATTGGCAATATCAGAGGCAATATTATTTACAAAATCAGGATCATTCTTAGAATATTTATTATTGTTATCTAAATGTGAGCTAGAAGAAGGAATCCCTGTTGTTTTACCGATAGAATTCCTGTTTATATTTGCTCTACTTCCAGAAACAGGGTTATCAGACTCAACAGTTTTGTAGATGGAAATGGGTTTGAGATTTGCGATAATTACACAAAAGATAAGTAAATTGGCAGCGACAAATATTTTAAATATTTTCATCACAACATTATTTATACAAGAGATTTTAATAATCTATCACCCTAGCTAAAATCCGCCAAATGGTTGCTGCGTATGTCTTTCGGTTGCTTACATATATTACATAAATTTGCGTTAGTTACCACAAGTTCCATGGTATTCCAATTTCAACTAATACCTAAAAACTATTAAAATATTAGCTATCATGTCCATTAACTGTTATTAAATACATGACCCAACTAGAAAAGCTGCTGAAACTAGCGGAAGATGAATTGGTGGAGTACAGTACCAAAGCTCGCAAAATTGAAAAACTACGCCGTAAAATTGGTTTAACTGTAACTAAAGATCAACGCCAAGCCATCCAAGCGGAACTATTAACAGAAATGCAGCCCAATAGTATTAATAAATTAGTGGCAGAGCAAAGACAAACGGTGGCTTTACCATTTTGGGGCATCGCAGGGTTAGGCTTATTACTATCTATTTCCTTCAATGAACCCCTCGGATTATTGGCAGCAGGTGGAGGAGCTTTGGGGGCGATCGCTCTGCAAAAATGGGGATGGGAACTCCAAGCCAAGCTTTTACTTTTAGAAACATTTGCCGAAATTGAAGCTTTATCTAATCAGTAGTCAGAAGAGCAAGTCAGAACTAACTAGCCCCAAATCATGGATAAACCTGAACCATTAGTTGAGCATTTAATCTTAGTAGATCAAAGCGATCGCCCCATTGGCATTGGAGAAAAGATGTGGGTACATCAGCAGGGACTCTTACACAGGGCATTTTCTATATTTGTGCTGAATTCCCAAGGGCAAATACTTCTACAAAAACGGGCAATTAGTAAATATCACTCTGGTGGGCTATGGACAAATACCTGCTGTAGCCATCCTCGCCCAGATGAATCCATACTTACTGCTGCGAACCGCCGTCTGCAAGAAGAAATGGGATTTACCTGCGAACTGACAGAAATTTTTAGCTTCATCTATGAATCTCCCCTCGATTATGGATTAATTGAGCATGAATACGACCATGTATTGCTTGGCAAATTTGACGGTGAACCGATCCTAAATCCCCTGGAGGCAGAGGCTTGGCAGTGGATCGATATGGACACATTAAAACTGGCACTAAGTATTAATCCCGAACTTTATACTTTTTGGTTAAAAGCTTGTTTTGATAAATTTTTAGACTATACCCTGAACTCTAATCTTTCTCCAGTAGATTTTACTACTCCATTTTTAGTATAAAGATTAGTGCATAAGTGGTTTGGGGGCTATGCGATCTCCAAGTTTTCACCCATGCCTGAAGAGCATTGTCTTGATCACTACCTTCTATATGCTGATTAACTGAGGGTATGGTTAAAATTGGGAGGAATAACCCCTTTTTAATTTATGAAAGAACTCCCTATACTGAACTCAAACTCTTGGCAAATTTTTCCGTTAGTGGAGCCTAAACCTTGGCTCATAGAAAGAGTTGGAAATTATGCAGCGCAACTTTTATGGCAAAGGGGATTACAAACGGAATCTGAAATCCAAGCATTTCTCAATCCTAGTGCTTATACGCCCACCGGTGCCTTTGCTTTTGGAGAAGAAATGATATGGGCGATTGAGAGAATTAAAGCAGCAAGGGAACAACGACATAAAGTTGCTATTTGGGGAGATTTTGATGCGGATGGAATTACTGCCACATCAGTTTTATGGGACGGTTTAGGACAGTTTTTTCCCCAAGGTGAACAATTAATTTATTTTATTCCTAATCGCTTAACTGCATCCCACGGTTTATCTGTTTCGGGCATAGATACGCTCCGAGATTGTCAGTTAATTATCACCTGTGACACGGGCAGCACTAACCTCAAAGAAATTGATTACCTGCGATCGCTTGAAATAGACGTAATTATTACCGATCACCACACCCTACCCGAACACCGTCCGCCTGTGACCGCCATTATCAATCCTCGCTACTTAAGTTCCGATCATCCCCTCTTCCATCTTTCGGGCGTGGCAGTTGCCTATAAACTGATCGAGGCACTGTACGAAACTATGCCCCATATTCCCACCCAACCCGTAGAAAGTTTATTAGATTTAGTAGCAATCGGTTTAGTTGCAGACCTCGTGCAGTTAAGTGGTGATTGTCGGTATTTGGCTCAAAAGGGTATTGAGGAACTAAAGAAGAAAAATCGTTTAGGAGTTAAATTTTTATTAGAAGCTTGTAAAAAAGAAGGCGATCGCCCCACAGATATTAGTTTTGGTATTGCCCCTCGGATTAATTCCATCAGTCGAATTTGGGGAGATGTGCATAAATGCGTGGAAATGCTGACTAGTTCCGATCCTATTCAATGTCAAGCCCTAGTTGACCTAGCAGAAGAAGCTAATAACCAAAGAAAGGCATTGCAAAAGAAAATATATAACCAAGTGCTAGAGAGAATTATCAACATTGATCTTTCCACCTCACCGATTTTAGTTTTAGCAGATGCAAATTGGCATGGAGGTATTTTGGGCGTAGTAGCGGGACAAATCGCTCAGGAATATAATCGTCCAGTGATTCTCTTAAATATTGATGGCGATACACTTAGAGGCAGTGCACGATCGCCTCAAGGGATAGATTTATATAGTCTGATTAAAGGACAGGAACATATTTTAACTAGCTTTGGTGGACATCCCTATGCGGCGGGGTTGAGCTTATCGATCCAGAACTTAGAGTTATTTAAAGAGTCTTTAATTCAAAAATTTTGGCAGCAGTACGGGACTATTTCTCCTAAGGCGATCGCCATTGATTTAGTAGTTACTATTGCTGAGCTTGGACAGGAATTATTTCGAGAACTTAAACAGCTTGAACCTCACGGTATGGGTAATCCTGCCCCTAAATTACTAATAAAAAATTGCCGCTTCACCAATAAATTTAATGCCAATATTAAAAATCGCCGTGGGCAGAAACTCCAGTATCTGAAATCCGAATTTAAGTTGGTGGATGCAACTGGCTCCATAAATGGGCATTGGTGGGAGCAGTCCATTGATCAAGTGCCCGATCACCCCTGTGATGTGGTTTTAGAACTAGTAGATAATCCCCGTACCCGCACCTACGAAGTCCGCATTATTGATGTTGCTCCCTTAGCAGATTCTTTACCAGAGACTGAAACCTATAATCAAATTATTAAACTGGAACCGTTTGTAACCAAAGCAGGATTAAAATTAAGCCCCAATCTTCAGGGGGAAGACCTGTGGCAACGTCTAGTCGGGGTTGCTAAATATCTCAGCCGCACGGGACAAACCGTCACCTATACTCAACTCCAAAATAAGCTTGGTATTAACATGCCGATCTTGCAGTTAGGACTAAAAGCTTTAGAGGTATATGGTTGGCAGATTCAAGAAAATTCCGAAGATTTACGGATTAATTTTCCCCAAAGACAAACCTACCCTGACTACAATCAAGTTCCACCAGAGGTTGAGTATTTTGTCAAATTTGTGAACGAAGCTGCATTTCGTCAATCCTTTGCCCCATCTCAAGTTTAAAAGAGCGATCAAACTTACTTTTAATAGCCTTGGGGATCAAATAATTTAGGAGATAGATCATTACTAACTGCTTTCATCTCCTTTGTGGGGCTAGGTTCAGCGGGAACTATAAAAATAGATTGCTGAGGTTTTTCAGGTACCAACTTTACAGGCAAACGATCAATATTAGTAATTAGATCATGATCTAAAGATTCGTTAGCTACTATTAATTGTCTTTCATTTTGTTTGAGAGTTTGGAGTTTGTTGTATTGCTGATCAAACTTTTTCTGCACATGAACATTCCATCCATACACTGCTCCCACACAGGTAAAGGATATGGCAGTCATAGCGATCGAAATTTTTTGACATGACAATAATAGCTGCGAAACTTTTGTGGTGGGGTGACGCAGAATCGTAACTGTGGCGGGGTTTGGCTTAAAATTAAATTCTGGGATGTTATTCACAAAGGTATTTCTAGCAGTCATAATCGCTCCAAATCCATTAACGCTAATAGTTTTAACATCTTTTCTTGAAAATATAAATAAAAATTCTAACTATTATTTAATTTTGATTTGATGTTTGAGATTTTAGATGAGATTTTGAGTGCAAATGGATTCAAATAATTGTATGAATTGAATTTTCATGCCCCAGATTTAATATTTTTAGAGTGATTTTAACTATGTTGTAGTCTTTAATACATTATTTAAATGATTATGAATTTGATAGATCAACTAATTTTGACTATTCAGGTTTTCCTAAAAAATCCATTTTGCCAATTTCCACCCCTGAGTGTCTGAGAATATTGTAGGTAGTGGTAACGTGAAAATACAGATTAGGCAAAATAAAGTAAAGCAAGTAGGGTAGCCCCTCAAAGATCATGGATTCTTTACCAATAGGTAGGGTAATCTTTTTGGTTTCAGTATGATCAATTTGCTCTGGAGTTATGGTTTCTAGGTATGAAATTGTCTGTTTGAGGCGATCGATTAGTTCAGGAAATGTGGTTTCGTGATCTTCAAAAGTTGGTGACTCTGAATCTGCCAAGCGGGCAATACCTCGTCGAGTAATATCTGAAGCAATTTGGACTTGCTTACTCAGGGGTAACATATCGGGATAGAGGCGACTATTGATTAGTACAGTGGGATCAATTTTTTTTGTTTCGGCATGGGCAGCCCCTCGATCAAGGATATGAATTAAATTCCGTAGCGATCGAACAATTGGGGGAATAGATGCTTCGTACATTGAAATAGCCATGAATTTATACCAAGGTTGATGGATATGTTCACTGTAAACTATTTGTCTAGGGATTAGGAGGGAAGTCTAATAATAAGTGCTTATACTTACTAAAATTTTTGAGCGTACTTTTTTATAAGATTTTAATCATATTTTTTCTAAGCAGTGGTTAGGTAAAAATGCCACCCAGCCATTATCTAGTTTGATCCGACAGCTAACACTAATTACTTGGTCAACGATGCCAGTTTGATTGGTGTATTGGGGACGGTTGGCATTAACTCGAATGCGATCGCCCACTTTGAATATAATTTCTGCTGCTTTTTTTTCTGGCTTAGATAGCTTAGGAGCAGAGTGAAATGCCAAATCTCCTACTTGTTGGGACTTAATTAAATAGTTTTCGCCACGTCCCGCTAAAAGTTGCAGGTTATCAATCGGTGTAGTTTCTAAATATTGGATCAGGGTTTGTATGGATATACCTAAATTTTCAGCAAGGTCAGCAAAGGGGACGGGATAGCTCCAACAGTTTTCTCCCACTTGCAGATCGGCTAATTCCTGCCATGCCGCAAATAGACGTTTAGGGAAATCACTAATATTGCTACTAAGATTTCCACTAGATGGATTGGGTAAAAGATGCAGCAGTTGCTGTGCTTGGCGATCGCCCTTACTAGTCTGATCGGTCAGATATTCTAGGATTTTAGTTAGGGTTGACTCACTGATGTTAATCGCCATGGCTTTGTATGAAATTTCCGACATCAGCTTACTGAATTTACCTAAACCTCGGCAACCCGATGGCAAGGAAGGCAACAACAATTAATATGCCTATGCCAACTGCTAGGGCAATTAGATAATATTTGGGTTCTAAATTACGGAATTCTGGGGGTAAGGAGGAATTAGTAGGTGAGTGACTATTAGTTGAGCTATTTAAGCTATTAATGCTGCTACCACTGAGTTTTGGGGTGGATGCCTGCTCTAAATTAGGTAGAGTAAAACTAGATGAAACTGGACGTAGGGGTAATGCCGAAAAGATACTAATTAGATAATGTGCCTGATTAACAATGGTGGGATCGGTATGATCGGTTAGGTTTTGACAGATGGCGATCGCTACATTAGTCTCCCCTAAAACATCATAGGCATTTGCCAACCAAATTCGCACTTCCCCGCCAAGGACAGATGATGGAGATGTAATTAATTCTGCTTGCTTAAACTGGGAGATCGCATCTTTATACCGTTCTAGTTCAAATAGGGTTTTACCCTTAGCTAAAAGATCGCTAGCATTAGGATTAGGGTCAGTGAGATCAGGTTCTGAGGACATAGAAATATTTTTTATGGATTTTTTTAGCTAAGTTCTAGCAAATTTCATCGATCAAATGTTATCCTAATAAATCTACGGCGAGCGTAGCCAAGTGGTTAAGGCAGAGGTTTGTGGTACCTCCATTCGTGGGTTCGATCCCCATCGTTCGCCCTTTATCCAAGGATTAATAATTAATTACGGAACTTGTTAGGTTTATAGTCCAGCTATGGAAAATACTTTAGTGCGATCGCTAGTTTGGTTAGATTTTCGACTGGCATTAGTATTTACAGTATTTGCGCCGTTACTGCTACTATTTTGGGCATTCAAAGTCAAAAATCAGGTAATTATCCGATCTCTAACAATTTATTGGCGGGTTGCCTGTCTATTGGCAATTACAGTTTATTTACTAATTGCTTCTTTACCCATTGGGTTCTTAACAGGCTGGATTGCGCGGATTTTAATGCCTTTATCCCTATGGTTTTGGGAAGACTTAAATGAAGATATTAACCGTAATCAGACTTTACTCTCTTTGCTCTATACCAGTTGGCGATGGGCAATGGTAGCTTACTGTGCGATCGGGACTTTATTTGGAGCAACTTTTTTAAGCTGTGGGTTTACTCCCCTAGGACAGTTGAGCGATCGCTGCCAAATTCTATTAGAAGCACCTTTACAATACAAATCAATTTTGCATAGTGGACTGTCTTCGGATACTTTGGCATTCGGGGCGATCGTGGCTTTAATTGTCTATGCCATTTGCTTTGCCAGCTTTGTGATTTTTGGTTTACCGAAACAGGGGCGGATTGCTTTTAGAGATTAAGCTTAGAGATGATTTAGAACTATTTCAAAAAACTATTTCAAACTTATCTAAAATTATCAATTCTAAAATTACCAATATGGCTAGTCAAACGGATTTAATAAACCTTGCAACTTGGATGGCGGGAGATTTTAGCAACTGGGAGCAAGCGATCGAAAATCCACCTTTTTTTGCCCATATTAGAGTCGGTATTCGTCCTTTACCCGTGCCTTTGAGCGATCAGGGAATTTGGTTATATTCAGAGCAAGCATACGATTACGAAATCAATCGCCCCTACCGTACTGCCATTTTGCAATTGCTATTAACTGATATTTCTGAATACCCGATCGCCATCAATAACTATAAAATTAATAATGCTTCTACCTACTATGGTGCCAGTCGAGAACCAGAAAGGCTGCGATCGCTGACATTTGAAGATATTGAACTCCAAATTGGCTGCAAAATGTTAGTGCAAATCACTCCAGACAATGCTTTTAAGGGCGAAGTGGAGCAGGGAAAAGGCTGTAAAGTTGTCCGTAATGGGCAGGAAACTTACCTATCCAGTGAATTTGAAATTAGTGCATCTCATTTTAGTAGCTTAGATCGAGGCTATGATCCTATTAGCAATGAACGGGTTTGGGGTTCCATAGCTGGTGCCTTTGAGTTTACTAAAAAAGTGCAATTTCCCCTTTAGTCCCGTTGAAAATTTCTCCTATCACTACTTTGTAAATTTGAGTGGGTAAGTCCTAACATAGAGAAAAATAGAGCTAAACTCTTCCGTGATGGGAACACCCCCAATACTTTGGAATGTTTAGAGTATTTAAGTTTTGAAGCAATTTAGTCTAAGTGTTTGAGGCTTAATGTCATAATTTTGGCAGAAGAATTAAGAAGAATATGATCGCTACACTAACTAATAAAACCATTCCTCCCGTTGACGCTAAGGCTCAGGTTAGCCAATTCATGCAAAGCTTTCAAGATCAAATTTGTGCAGGCTTAGAAGCATTGGATGGCAAAGCTAAATTTCACCAAGATCAATGGACAAGAGAAGAGGGTGGTGGTGGGCGATCGCGTGTAATTACCGAAGGCAGAGTTTTTGAAAAAGGTGGAGTCAATTTTTCCGAGGTTTATGGTTCTCACTTACCCCCTAGTATTCTGAAGCAATATCCTGAAGCGGCAGGTCAGGTTTTTTATGCGACAGGGACATCAATGGTACTTCACCCTCGCAACCCCTATGTACCTACAGTTCATTTAAATTATCGCTATTTTCAAGTGGGAAATATTTGGTGGTTTGGGGGTGGTTTAGACTTAACTCCTTACTACGGATTCGGGGCAGATGCTCAACATTTACATACAACCTTAAAAGCAGCTTGCGATCGTCACAACCCCAATTACTATCCAATATTCAAGGCTTGGTGTGATGATTATTTCTTCTTGAAACACCGAGGCGAAACTAGAGGCGTAGGCGGCATTTTCTTTGATTATCAAAATAGTGAGCCTAAACTTTACAAAAATAGTAATGACTCACCCAAAGCTGAGCAAATGAGTAATGAGCTTACCAGTTTTCCTGAGCGTTCTTGGCAGGAGATTTTTGATTTTGTCCAAGATTGTGCTGGTTCTTTCCTCAAAGCATACGTCCCCATTGCCGAGCGCCGACAAGATACACCCTACGGAGACAGAGAGCGAGACTTTCAACTCTATCGGCGGGGGCGGTATGTGGAATTTAACCTAGTCTATGACCGTGGTACAATTTTTGGGCTGCAAACTAATGGGCGCACTGAGTCGATCCTTATGTCTTTACCACCATTAGTCCGATGGGAGTACGATTATCATCCCGAACCAAATACCCCAGAGTCACAACTATACGATGTGTTCCTTAAGCCGCAGGATTGGATTAATTGGAGTGGCTAGAATTTTCACAGTTAAACAGGAATTAATATGATTCCAGTTAAGGCTGCCGAGTCCTTAATTTTAGATTTAGTTCAGCCTCTAAATATCTATGGAAATACCTATGAGCAAGTTGACTTAAATCATGCTTTAGGTCGGTTTCTCGCTAAAGATATATATAGTGACTCGGATTTTCCCCGTTGGCATAATGCGGCAATGGATGGCTATGCTTTTCGTTATGCTGACTTAGAACGGTTTGAAACCTTGGCGATCGCCTCTCTGGAAATGCCCGCAGGTAGTACCCAGGTTAGCTCTATTCATGCGGGAGAATGTGTACGCATTTTTACAGGGGGGATGTTACCCCAAGGGGCAGATACGGTGGTTATGCAGGAAGATGTGGAAGTAATTGGCGATCGCCCAAAGTGCATAAAGCTCAGAAATATACCCCAAATTGCTGAATATGTAAGGCACAAGGGAGAATTTTATCAAGCAGGAACCCGATTGTTAAGTGCAGGCATAAAAATTAATCCTCCCGAAATCGGGATTTTAGCGGCGACCCAAACTTTAACTGTCCCAGTATGTTCTCAACCACGGGTAAGTGTTATTTCCACAGGCACAGAACTACAAAATATATCTGCATCTTTGGACATGGGGCAGATTGTTGACTCTAATCAGTATGCTTTATCTAGTTTGATTACTCAATCGGGAGCAGTACCAATTCCTCTAGGCATAGTTGGCGATCACCCCAAGGATTTAGAAATCATAATTGCAAAAGCTCTTGCCAGTTCGGATATGGTGATCTCTTCGGGCGGGGTTTCTGTGGGTGATTATGACTATGTGGATCGAGTGTTATTAGAAATGGGAGCCGATATTCATATTCGTTCCTGTGGGATCAAGCCAGGTAAACCCTTAACTGTAGCTAGTTTTAATGGATGTAATCAGAAACTCTATTTTGGTGTACCTGGTAATCCCGCTTCGGCTATGGTTGGATTTTGGCGATTTATTAAAGGAGCGATCGCTAAACTGGGTGGGGCTAATTCTAAATACTGGTATCCCAAATATACTCAAGCTATATGCCTCAGCGATCTCCATGCCCAAGGACGCAGGGAAACCTATCTCTGGGGATATTTACAATGGCAGCCACAGGTATGGGAATTTAAACCCGTCGATAATTATAGTTCGGGAAACCTAATGAATTGGGCTGGAGTAAATGCTCTAGCAATCCTTAAAGTTAATCAAACCTACGTTCCTAAAGGCGAACCGGTATTGGTAATGATGCTGGAGCTATAGATAGCAAAACTTGATTAATTTCACAATTCTAAGTACATCTAAAAATTTGCCCTTAAAGTTTTAATTATCTAAATAAATAGATTTGTTTAAATGACATTTTGCTGTAGAATTTGACGCAGCCGTTGCTCATATGAAGTCTTAAGGATAATGTTAGATTCTGCTCAGAAAAAAACTATAGGATATGCCGTAATTTTTTTGGCAGGAATTGTCTCTGTCCCTGCAGTTCAGGCAAATAGATTAGAAACTTTTTTACTGGATAAATCTCGTAATCGCATTGAATTTACAACCGAAAATGAAGTAGAGCCTAGGGGACAGATTATTACAAACCCTACCCGTGTGGTTATAGATTTACCCGGAGCTACATATACAGGACCAACCGTGCGCCGTGATGTGGGTAGTGTAGTGCAGTCTTTGCGAGTTGGACGACTTGATCCTTTAACTACAAGGTTAGTAATAGAATTTGCCCCCGATTTTAATGCTGACTTACTCGATCAACAGCCTCTAAAAATGGAGGCTAAATCACCGAGTCGATGGTCAATTCAATTCCCCACGGCGATCGCTACAGCAATTCAGAATACTGTCAATTCTTTCTTTATTATGCCCACTGCGGGTGAAATTACCTCTCCGTTCGGCTGGCGGATTCACCCGATTACTGGTCTTAAAACTTTGCACAAAGGCATAGATATTGGCGCACCTATGGGAGCTCCGATCCTCGCTGCTGCGGATGGTGTTGTCAATGATGTGGGCTGGGATGATGGTGGCTATGGCAACTTTGTGGAACTCAGACATCCCGACGGCACTTTAACTTTATATGGTCATGCCAATCGTATTTTAGTGACTAAAGGACAAGAGGTAAAACAGGGACAAATTATTGGCGAAGTGGGAAGTACAGGAAGAAGCACAGGTCCACATTTACACTTTGAGGTACAGGTCAATAAAATTGCTGTTGATCCAAATCCCTATCTCCGTTCCGACTTTGTGATTGTTAATTTAGCTAGTCGTTAATTTGGCTAATCTATTTATATCAAGAGGACGAGGTGTTTCCCTTTCTTGTGATTTATGCAGTGCTGGTCAATGTTTGATGAAAGGGTTTCATTTCTCTTAAATAAAGCGATTCAACTTTTACTTTATCCTTACAATTAGGCAGTACAACTAGGCAATGTCAAAGTTTACGCCTTAAGAGTCCATACTTTGGCGCAAAAATCATCGCTATTAGGAATAAAAGCGTTTGTAGAACCACAATACATCCACCCGTAGAAGCATCAAAGTGAAAGCTAATATAGGTACCCATAATATTAGAAAAAACCCCAGACAAAACTGCATAGCCAAGCATGTGATCAAATCGATCTGTTAATAAATAGGCGATCGCCCCCGGCGTAACCAACATCGCCACCACTAAAATAATCCCTACAGCCTGTAATGCTACCACAATGGTTAGGGATAGTAAGGTGAGCAACACATAGTAGAGAAATTCCACATTTAAGCCAATGGAACGGGCATGAATCGGATCAAAGCAAAATAACAGTAAATCCTTTCTTAGGAGTAAGACTATGATCAGCGTAAAAGTGCCAATTATTAAGGTTTGAATGAGGTCTGGGGTAGAAATGCCTAAAACATTGCCAAATAAAATGTGATTGAGATCAATATTGCTAGGATTTTTAGAAATTAGGACTAATCCCAAGGCAAAAAAGCCAGTGAATACCAAGCCAATCACCGTATCTTCTTTAATGCGGGTGTGAGATTTAATAAAACCGATCGCCAGCACGGAGCCAACCCCAAACACAAAGGCACCAACGGCAAAGGGTAATCCTAAAATATGCGCTAACACTACCCCAGGGGTTACGGAGTGAGAAACCGCATCACCCATTAATGCCCAACCTTTGAGGGTCATAAAACAAGAAAGTACCGCACACACGATCCCGATAAAACCACTAATTAAAATTGCCCGCACCATAAAATCATAGGTAAGGGGTGCTGTAAACCATTCCACAACTGCCATAACTACTCTCGATCCTGTGGATTTGTGTGAATATTAGGGATAATTTCACCGAAGGTACGAGCAAGATTTTCTTGGGTAAAAATATCTTGAGTTGCTCCATAGGCCAAAATTGTTTGATTAATGAATACCACTTGATCGCAAAAGGTGGAAATGGAATTTAGATCGTGGGTAGAAATTAAAATCGTATGTCCCTGCGCTTTTAGTTCCAGTAATAACTCAATAATTGCCTTTTCGGTTTTTACATCTACGCCCGTGAATGGTTCATCGAGGAGCATCACCTTTCCTTGTTGTGCCAATGCCCTTGCCAAAAATGCCCGTTTTTTCTGTCCTCCTGATAGTTCGCCAATTTGCCGATCGCGGAAATCCCACATTTGAACTTTAGCAAGGCTATCCTTAACTACTTGGCGATCGCGCTTGCTCGGAATCCGTAAAAAATTCATGTAGCCATAGCGTCCCATCATCACGACATCAGCTACACTTACAGGAAAATTCCAATCCACTTCTTCTGCTTGGGGAATATATGCCACCAATCCTTGTTTCTGTGCCAACCGCATCGGTAAATTATTAATCAAAACTCGCCCCGAACTGGGAGCCACAAACCCCATAATTGCCTTGAATAAAGTTGATTTACCACTACCATTCATGCCGACCAGTCCAGCGATCGCCCCCGATTTCAAATTCAGGTTGGCACCATGCAAAGCAACTTTTCCGTTATAGGTAACCGTCAGATTTTCAACTTGAATGCTCATAAATTATTTCCTATTCTAGATTTAGTTTCCTTTCCAACCTTTGACTAATGTATTAACGTTGTATTCCAGCAATTTAAGATAGGTCGATGCCACTCCATCGGGCGGTGATAGTGAATCCACATAAAATATCCCACCAAACTTCGCTCCTGTTTGATTAGCAACTTCTTTTTGAGCATCAGCCCGCACCGTACTTTCACAAAATATGACTGGGATTTTTTCAGCTTTGACCGTATCTATTACTTGACGAATTTGCTGCGGTGTACCCTGAGCATCAGCATTTACTGACCATAGATACAATTCTTTGAGTCCATAATCCTTAGCTAAATAGGAAAAAGCTCCCTCACAGCTGACTATATAGCGGTGATTTGGTGGTAGTGTAGAGATGGTTTGGCGCAGTTGTTGATCAATGTTGTTGATCTCTTGGCTGTAGGATTTAGCATTGGCATCATAGGTGGCAGCATTGACTGGATCAAGATTGACTAATGCCTTACGGATATTTTCCACATAAATCAAGGCATTCTGGGGCGACATCCAAGCATGGGGATTAGGTTTGCCTTTATAGGTATCACCACTAATTAAAACGGGAGTTATGCCCTCACTGAGGGTGACATGGGGGATATTTTTGAGATTGCTATAAAACTTATCTGCCCAGCGTTCCAACCCGAAACCATTGTCTAAAATTAAATTAGCTTTTGCTGCCCTAACTAAATCACTGGGGGTGGGTTCGTAACCATGAATTTCTGAGCCAATTTTCGTTAATGACTCCACGATCGCCTTATCACCCGCTACATTCTGCCCCATATCAGCTAGAACCGTAAAAGTAGTGAGAATAACCTTAGGATTTTTAGGGTTGCTGGATAATTCGCCCTTACTCGAAGCACATCCACTCAAAATCAGCCCTATAGTTAACCCTATAACTAGAGCAGGAAGCCATTTAAGAGGATAAGCATTGGTTGTCACAGCTTTTCATAATCTTTTCATTTTTATGAGTTTATCATACCTAAATATTTAGTTATCGGGAATTTTAAATTGGCAATTTTTCGCTGAGCGATCGCCTAAAAATCACGACTCACAGTAATAGCGATCGCCTAAACCCTAGTCCATTCAATTCATTCCATCAGAAAAGATCGCTATACTTGCTTTAGGCACAATGTTTTAGGCACGATAATGATATTGTTGGATTTATCAGTTCGATTTATCAAAGGAGTTACAAATCGATGACTCAGATAATTGAAAAAAAATCCTTATATGAATCTGATTACCTGCTTTGGATTCAAGAGACTATAAATCAGTTAAAGTCTGGTGACTTTGAGCGTCTAGATATTGAGAATTTGATAGAGGAGATTGAGGACTTGGGTCGATCGCAAAGAAAGGAATTAGAAAGCCGTCTTGCAACTTTACTTGCACATGTACTCAAACGGATGCATGTCAATATGCCTAACTGCTTCAATGGTTGGGAAAATACTATCCGAGAGCAGCGTTTACAGATTGAGGTATTACTTAACAACTACCCCAGCCTTAAAAGCTATTGGGATGAACATTTCAGTGATGCTTGGCGATTTGCTTTAAAATATACTCGCAAGGAATACCATTCAAAGGGTTTTACTTTTCCTAACGAATGGCAGTTTGACCACGATATTAACTCAATTTTAAATATTGATTTTTGGGAATAGGCGATCGCATAAACCATAATCCATCAAAAATTGATCGCCTACTAACGCTCAACCCAACAGCTAAACAATCGTGATTGAGCTTCTCATAAGCGATATTAGTATTGGGTTGCATTCTTCAACCCAACCTACGGCGATAGGCGATCTGGAATCTATTCCCATCTCCAATTAACCACCTCAGAACTACATGATATTTGCTGAAAAACAGAACCTGGAAGACCATTAGTAACCTGCCAACGTGAATTAGAGGCATTCCAATTGATGTATTGCATTTCTCGAGCAGGCATTGTGTATAGTACGAAGTCGTTTGCTCCTTTAAATCCCTGAGCTTTACAAAACTCAGTCGCAACTAATACAGTTGCTCTTTTGCCACAAGGTTGATAAGCATCATTTACTTTGTAGCCTGGAGCGCATATATTAATTAGTAAATCATTCATCTTTGGATAGATGAACCTTTGCTTTGTTTGAGCGACTATCGGATTGTTGAACAATAAAAGTATTAATGCAAGCATTAATACTACGGGGAAAATTATTTGAACTTTAGGATGCATTTATAAAACCTCTCTATCGGTGACTAATTAAGGGGTAATCAAGTATTAGGTATTAGTTTTTGTCAAGTAGACCTACAGCCAATCAATTACTGAATATAGAGATTATCCATTTGATTAATATTACTGTACTAATTTAGCAATTGTATTACTTACTATAAGCGATCATCTTGCTGATGGTAAAAGGCTATCGCATAGAAATCAAGACTTACGGTAACAGCGATCGCCCTTCAGGAACGTCTGGGGAAAGAGAAGTTGGCAGCTTACCTAACATCCATTGGTATTAATCATGATCAAAATTGCTTTGGTGCAAAAGTTCTTAAAATCATCCTTAAACTTATAATCGGTAAACTTAAATTTTATTAACTCCCTATGACTCTGCAAATTAATGACATTGCCCCAGATTTTAGTCTGCCTGATCAGGATAATAATCTAGTTCACCTCGCCGACCTCAAGGGTAAAACCGTAGTTCTGTACTTTTATCCCCGTGATAACACTCCCGGATGTACTAAAGAAGCCTGTGGATTCCGCGATCGCTATGCCGCATTTCAAACTGAGAATATTGTAATTTTAGGGATTAGTGGTGATGATGCTAAAGCCCACGGCAAGTTTATTAAAAAGTTTGATTTACCGTTTCCCTTACTGAGCGATATCGATCATCAGGTGGCGATCGCCTATGAAAGCTATGGCATGAAAAAATTTATGGGCAAAGAATATATGGGGATTCTCCGTAATACCTTTGTAATTAATCCTGAAGGTAAAATTCAAAAAATTTATCTTAGTGTTAAGCCTGAACCCCATCCTGAACAGGTACTTAAGGACTTATTGTCATCATAGGTATTTATCCAGACTTTTTTATAACACTATCTAAAATATGATCTAAATACATAGAAAGGCTGTTAGTTAAAAAATGAATGATTAAGAAGCCAATTTTTACCAAACTCGCTTTAGGAATTTCCTCGACATTAGCTACTGTATATTTGGGAATTTCGGCATTTGCTGCCCATACCCTATCAATTCCAAAACGGGCTTTCAATCCTGCGGCGGTGTCGGCTTTCTCCCGTCCTCCAATCGATGTGGAATTTACAACTAGTGATGGAGTCAAGATTTCTGGTTGGTTTGAGCGATCGCCCATTTCTAATAATGCCAATAATTCCAAAGCCTTAATTTTAGTGCATGGTATGAATAGCAGTCGGACTAAGGAGTTTGGTGGTAAGTTTCCTGAATTTGCGGCGGCAATGGTTAAGCGGGGGTTTAATGTTTTATTGATCGATTTGCGGGGGCATGGTAAAAGTGCAGATGCCAGATTTACCTTTGGGTTGGCAGAAAAAAATGATGTCTTAGGTGCTGTAAATTGGCTAAAAAATCAAGGATTTAAGTCTAAACAAATTGGCATCTTAGGTGTGTCCATGGGTGGAGCTAGCGCTATCGCTGCTGTTGTTGATGAATCAGAGATCGGGGCTTTAGTGGTTGATTGTACCTTTGCAGAAGTCTATCCCCTGATCCAACGGGAATGGCAGTCGGCTTCAGGACTTCCCGATCTATTTCTACCTTCGACTATGATCTTTGCCCACTTATTTACGGGCTATGACCTCACTAGCTCTAAGCCTGTGGAACAGATCAAGCGGATTTCTGCTCGTCCAGTTTTAATTATTCATAGTGCGATCGAAACTTATATTCCAGTTAGTAATGCCTACGCGCTCAAAGCTGCCGACCCTAATGCCGAATTTTGGCAAACTACGGCTAAACTCCACGCTCGTAACTACAATGCTGACCCACAGGCTTATGTGAACCAAGTTACGAATTTTTTTAATCGCAGCCTCAAGTAATACCAAATAGAGGTGGCATTATTATGAAGAAGTAGAGGAGCAAATAGGGGAATCGTTGACCACAGGCAGTATGTGCCGATTCTTGCAAAGGGAGAAAATACACAATTATTGGGGCAATGTCTATGGATGGTATTGTCTGTACTAAGATGCTCGAAGGTTCGATGAACGGGGTTAAACGGGCTGTACCAACTTATGTGGTGTAGCGATCGCCAAAATACAGGCTAGAGATACAATTAAACTCAAAATAATTATTTTCCTACAAATACAAGTTTGACATACCTAGTCTGATATCTTAATCTCCACAAATATGAATGCCGAAAATATTATCGGGTTTCTTGCTGCCATTTTGACCACTTCAGCATTCCTACCACAGGTTCTAAAGATTTGGCACTCACACTCAACTAAAGACCTTTCTTTGCCAATGTTAGTAACATTTGTACTTGGTATTAGTCTTTGGCTGATTTATGGACTATTACTAAATGCTAGTCCTATTATAATTGCCAACTTCATTACGCTAATTTTGAACTTGATCATCTTGGGATTTAAACTTAGATACGGATAAAAATTATTAAATAGCTTCATGGATTTAATTTGACTTTGGGTTCAAATGCAAGAACAGATACCTTAATGGAAATCCATAGTGGCGAAATGTCTAACAGAAAGCTCATCAGGGATAAATTAGGGTTTTCAGATTTATGCTCTAGGGTTTAGACTCTATGATTTAACAGATATAACTCCGAATCCATATTTTTCAAATACAGAACTTGCTGCTTTAGTTTGTAAAAACTCCACATAACCCTTGGCTGCCCTAGGATTTTTACTAGATTTAATAATGCCAACAGGGTAAATAATTGGTGAGTATAATTTTTGATCGGCGATCGCTGAGATCAATACCTTATCAGAACTTTTAGCATCAGTAATATAGATAATCCCAGCGTCAACTTCTCCCGATTCCACCGCCGTAAGCACAAACCTTACATTATTTCCAAGGACAAATTTTGATTGTAATTGCTCAAAAATCCCCAAATTCTCTAAAGCTTCTTTGGCATACTGACCTGCAGGTACACTTCTAGTCTCACCTATGGCAATTCTTTTAATATTTGCATTTAGTAATTGCAAGAAATTAGTTAACTTTATAGGACTACTTTTAGGAGTAATTAACACTAATTGGTTTGTGAGTAAATTTGCCTTAAATGACAATAAACCTTTTGATTCTAGGGTATCCATTTGCTTAACCCCTGCAGAAATAAACACATCTATAGGTGCGCCTTGCTCAATTTGTTGCTGTAATGCGCCTGAACTACCAAAGTTATAGGTTATTTTTGTGGAATCTATGCTGCGGATTTCCTGCAAAACGGGCTGTAAACTTGCTGCTGCCGAAACTAAAAGCTTTCCAGAAGTCTGTGCCCAAGTAACTGAACTAATTAAGCTTAAAACTATGCCGAAAGAAATTCCTAAGATTAAAGCTAAGAATTTAGGTAAATTTTTCACGATTAAATTTTTTCAAGATTATTAGGTTAACTTTAACTGCTTCTGTATCCAAGCATAAAAGTTAAGATCATACATATAAGTTAAGTTATTAGCTACATCAGGACTTATTTTTATTGGTAAATCTGCCCTTGTTTCAAGCGTTACGTTCAAGCATGCAATACAACACACAACTATAACAAACCGCTATAATCATCATCCAAAAGGTTAAAATCCATCAGCCCACTGTTCCGAATAGTACAAAGCAATGCAAGCTCAATGAAGCAACGTGCCAGCATGAATCGTACGCTTACCTTGGATGAAAAAGATAGAGGCAGGCTAGGTGATCAAATCCTTAGAGATTTACCTTCAGAGCCTTTTACAGTTCCACCTATGGGAATAATTCAAGGTAATTGTTTACAAGTAGCTGCATTTTTGCCTCAAAATTTTGTTGATCTGCTCATACTTGATCCGCCCTATAACCTTAGTAAAAAGTTCAATGGCTATAAATTCTCAAAACGTTCCGTTGATGAATATACATCTTGGCTAGATCAAGTCATCTGCAAACTTAAGCCCTTACTAAAGGCAACTGCTTCTATCTATATTTGTGGGGATTGGCTGTCTTCAGCATCAATATTTACCGTTGCTGCATCACATTTTATTGTCCAAAATCGCATTACCTGGGAACGGGAAAAAGGGTGAGGAGCGAAATCTAATTGGAAAAATTCTAGTGAAGATATTTGGTTTTGTACGATGTCAGAGAATTACACCTTTAATGTAGAAGATGTAAAGCTACGGCGAAAAGTTCTTGCTCCCTATCGCAATGGAGACGGAACCCCCAAAGATTGGACAACCACAAAAGTAGGAAACTTTAGAGATACCCATCCTTCTAATATCTGGACTGATATTACGATTCCGTTTTGGTCAATGCCAGAAAATACCGATCACCCCACCCAAAAAAGCGAAAAACTGATCGCTAAACTTTTATTAGCCAGCACTAATTCTGGTGATTTTGTTTTAGACCCTTTCCTCGGTAGTGGTACAACTTTAGTAGTTGCGAAAAAATTGGGGAGAAAGTGTTTAGGAATTGAATTAGATGAAGAATATAGCTTACTTGCGGCTAAAAGATTAGAAATTGCTGTAACTGAACCTGAAGTTCAAGGTTTCTCTGACGGTGTATTTTGGGAGCGCAATACAACTTTTAGTCAACGGAAAGGTAAGTAAAATCTCCCAACTTTAAGTGCTGCGTAATGCCACAATGGGGTCTAGCTTTGCTGCTTGGCGGGCGGGAAATACCCCAAAAAACAAACCGATCGCTCCCGACACACTAACTGCAATTACAATAGCTACTCCAGAAACTCCCGCCTTTAACGGAGTCACCGCCCCCACCAATAACACCCCAGAAATTCCCAGTCCCGTACCAATAAAACCACCTGCAAGGGATAAAATTACAGCCTCAATCATAAACTGGGTTAAAATGCTTGACTGAGAAGCACCGATCGCCTTGCGTAATCCAATCTCTGAGGTTCTTTCGGTAACAGATACCAGCATAATATTCATAATGCCAATGCCACCGACTAAGAGAGAAATTCCTGCCGTCGCTGCTAATAAAATCGTCAATGCTCCTGAAATTTTATCCACAATCTCTAGGGCATCTTTTTGGGTACGAATCGTAAAGGTATCCTCGGCGTTTATATCCGTGGTTTGATGGCGCAAACGTAACAGGTTGGAAATCTGAAATTGGGCAGTAGAAACACTATCACTATTTTTAGCAGCAACATTAATAAAGCTAATCCCAATGCCATAGGGTGAGGTTTTACCCACTAAGCGGCTAGTCATGGTCGTAATAGGAATGAAAACACTGTCATCCTGATTTGTGCCTAGAAATGCGCCTTTTTCCGCCATAATGCCAATTACTTCAAAGCTGATACCCTTAATTCTGATCTGTTGTCCGATTGGGTCAGTCTGCCCAAATAAATTTCTAGCGATCGCCGCCCCCAAGGTAATAACCCGCCCATTTCGCTTTAGATCATCACTGGTTAAAAATCTACCTCTACTCACATCAGCACTACGGACAGAACTATACTCAGGTGTCGTACCAATTAAGGTTGCCCGTTGAGTTTGATTTTTATAGGTTGCCAACTCGGAGCCGTTAACTTGGGGAGCAACATCCTTTATAGAAGGCACTTGGGTGGCGATCGCCTCAGCATCAGCTAAAACCAAACGATTAGGAGGGGTGATGGTATTCCGTCGGGCATTATCCGTACCGGGCAGAATAAAAATAATATCCGTACCTAGGGATTGAAATTGATCGGCAGCATATTTTTGCGCTCCCTGCCCCACCCCAACCATCGCAATTACCGAGGCGTTACCAATGATAATTCCCAGCATCGTTAACCCACTGCGTAACTTATTAGCTACGAGGGTTTTACCCGCCATCTTTAAACTTTCTAAAATGTCCATACATAGATTGTATAGATTATTTAGAGCATCGGGCTAGATCGTGGGACTAAGAGGCGATCGCTTAGCCAAATTATACTTACTACCTGCACTGAGAATATGTACCCGCAAATTATGAATGGTTAGCGGTGCCGTATCACTGACCCAAAGTTGATTACTATAGGAAACTTCGGCGGGGTCAACAATTGTCACCGTACCTCGACCCATAACTCGCATAATATTGTCCTGCTCAAAAATTGCCACCGTATCTTCATCAATACCAACACCTAAACGATCTGGATGGGCAGCGATCGCCGTCATTAACCTTGCCATACGATTACGATTATGGAAATGCTGGTCAACAATAATGCTAGGAATAATCCCTAAGCCAATACTCATGCTTACCATTTCTTTATTAGGTGAGTCACCACTGCCACCACCAGCAATCATGTGATAGCCCATAACCGCTGCCCCAGCACTAGTCCCCGCCAACACTAGCTTACCTTTTTGAGTTCTTTCCCGAATGGCGATCGCCAAAGGAGTTTCTGCAATTAAGGCACAGAGCCGAAGCTGGTCGCCACCAGTCATAAAAATACCCGTAATACCATCAAGTTGTGCCTCAACTTCTTGGGGAGTTTGCTCTAATCGTTCTCGAATATCGAAGACTTCGACAAATTCAGCCCTAAGTTCTGTAAAGATTTGATGATAAATCCGCCCAATAATATCGGGTTCACGGGAGGCTGAGGGAATAATTGCGATCCTAGCTGAAGCACCGCCAGAATTCTCGACAAATGCCCGCAAAATCTTACGGTCTTGAACTTTATCCTCACCACCGCCAATAATCATGACTGCGGATTTGATTGGTTGAGACATGCTTACTGCCATTTCTACATCTAAATTCAGCATATTAGCAGATTGGCTGGCAAACTGTTTCAGTCTCTCGATCAGACTCAAGCTAGATTTTTGTGATTTTGCTCCCACAGCCGCACAGTTCCTCCAAAAAATTTAGATAAATACGCTTAAACAAGTATTAAATAATAAACAGACAAATAAGCTCAGACAAAGAATAAATAGCAATCTGCTTTAGTTTCGTCCCCAGTTAGACCCAAGTTTATTAAAGGCTAGTTTGTAAAGGGACATGACTAATCATCTTCTTATGGATTGCTAATTCAAAACAAGATAAATAAAAAATTAATTAGTCGTTAGACCAATCTTCTTTACTCATCAAATCAGAAATGCGATCGCGCAGGAGAAATTGATTTAGTTCTAATTCATGCTCTACCATGCACCATTCCCGATCTGGGAAATACTTACATAGACAGTGAATAGGTTGTTGTCGGGTAATAGAACCACTTTCGACAAGATGCCTAGCTTCCTCACAAATAGCACCTATTGACATATATAGAGATTCGACCATAACGTCAGCCTCGCAGGCGAATGAGTATTTTGTAGTTAAATATACACAATGTATTATAACTCAAACTTTTCGGCTGAATCTTAAGTTTGGTGGTAGCGAAAACAATATTAATCATTAATTAATAATTTAATAACTTCACCTTAAACTTTGATCAAAAAATTGGCTAATACAAATTTAGGACTTACGCAAGAGTTATAGGAATAGAAGGATTTATGAGTTGAGATTTTAAGTAATCAGATAAAAGTCCAAACTTGATTTGGTAGATAGTCTTACCTGCTTGAAAAGCCAAACGCTTGAGGTGATTCCACACCAGCATGGCACAAGCAATATGATTACGTTGAATTCTGGACTTACGGCATTGGCAAGCCTCAACACCAGTCAATTGTTTGAATTCATGATGAAATTCCTCAATATTCCACCTTATGGAGCAAATAGCTAGTACTTCAGGGGTGTAGTCTTGAGTTAAGTCGTTGGTCACGACAAATTCTGTCCTGCTTGGAGAAACAGTGACCCAGAATAGGTTCCCCTTCTTATCTTTGGGGAATTTATTGATTTTGACCAATTTTCCCTGCAACAGTTCCTGTTCAGACCAATCCAATTGGTCAATCCGTTTATATTTTTCCACTCCACCAGAATCATCGACCAGACGGTTCGATTTTAGTGGACAGTAATAAATTTTACCGATATTATCAATTTCTGCCATCAACCGTTGTGTGGCATACCAACTATCCATCAGCACCGTCTGAAATGGTAATTGTTTGATATTGATCAACCCTTTAAGCATATCGGACACATGATCTAATTTACTCTTGCCATCACCATTTGGGTCATAAACCCGATAGTCTACTACCCAAAATTCTTGCCGTTTGACATTTACATACACACAGTTGACCACCCCTATACCTTGCACAATTCCATGTTCGTTGCCACTGTATTGTCTTTTGGCATGGCGTTTATCTAATACTGTGTCGTCAAACAGCACGTACATATACTCGGCTTCATCTGACACAATTGTTGATTTCACATTCTGCCATAGCAATCTCAGTGTTAATCTCTGGGATGCCAAATATCGGTTGATCTTGTCATGGCTATGTCCTTCTATATGTTCTGCTAAATTCGTGATTGTGTAGTTTATCTGACTACTTAGCAAATACTGACAATAATCTAGGGTAGTAAACTTTTTTGACATTGCTCTCCCTCAAATCATTCTTCCTTTTTAACTCATTTCCTCTTTTGCGTAAGTCCTATAAGTGATAAAAAATGGTAGAACCAGACATGGGAAACAAAATTATAAATGCCGAGATTGCAGTTGCCAGTTTGTAAAAAATCCTTAATGGCATCCTATAGAGCCTGTTTCATATCTCATGAGTAGCAATTGTTTTTAGCATCAAGCGAATAAAGCAAAGATTGAGTTTAGCTGTAGCATTAACGAGAGTTCTCTCAAAGTTCTTAACTAAGATTTTGCATCTTTCAACCCAATTACCCACCTTGTCGGCACAACTACAAACCCAGACAGACCTTTTTCTGCCTTCTGTTGCTTTGATACCTTAGGAGAAATTTCAAACCTAATCTTAGTCATAATCTCAGGATAAACCTTCTGTAAATCAGTCGTCAATTTTTCGATATGATAACCACTATCCAGCAATATCGTAGTTAGCGTAATGTCATCTGGCTTCGATTTGAAGTAATCAATGTTAAACGTTAACATCTCAATCAGTCCTTGGTCATCTGATACATTTGCTCTTGTTAAATAGGTAAAGAAAGGAAATCCCAGTATGTCAACGGCTAAATGTCTTTTGATCCCGTTAGTTGCTTTGTAGGAGCAGAAGCCCTTGGATTCTATACTTGCATTACAGGTATTTTTCACTGCTTGTGAGTCAATGATGATTAAAGTTGTCCATTTTGATTTTTTTTGACTGTTCACGGGCTGTTGAATGCAAGGCTTCCATAATCGCAGTAAATGTACCTGTATCTTTCCACTCCTTGTAGTATCGATACACTGTAGAGAATGGTGGTAAGTCTCGGGGCATATCTCGCCAATTACAACCGTTTTTAAGTTGGTAGAGTATGCCGTCTAAAATTTGTCTTTTTGTCCAAGTTGGCGGTCTAGTTTGCTTTTTCTTTGGGAGCAATGGTTCTATAATTTCCCATTCTTTATCTGTTAGGCTACTTGAGTATGGATTTAGCATTTTCTAAGCATCATAAATCTTGCTCATAATAGATATGAAACAGGCTCTATAGGATTTTCTATATGAACGCAAGTAAGTGATTCTGATTTGATAAGTGGAGTTGGATTTTCAGGAGTGGTAATGATCTCAATTCGATATGTGAAATTTAACAGTTCACCTTCACTCCAATTAGCGGATAGATCGGGATCAGGATTAGGAGCAACTATTTCAACTTCGATCGCAAAGCTTTGAGAGCCATAAAACATAATTTCTCGCAATCCACCTCGAATCCCCCGCCATTGCAAGACTCCATCCGCATATTTTTCACCAATGATCTCAGCAATTTGATAACCCCGTGAGATCCCATGCAAAAACCGAAAGGCATCCCGAATATTACTTTTCCCAGAGGCATTTGTCCCCACCAAAACCGAAATTTCACTAAGGTTTAATTCAGCATCTTGAAAACTTTTAAAGTTTTGGATTCGGATACGTTTAATCATGTCCCTATGTTAGCTTTTTTGACCCTTGCAAGAGTTAATTTACCTGAGTTGAGCAATTACGATTAGTGAACTTGTGGAGATCGAAGTGCGATCGCTTAAACTTTGCCCTCAATCATTTGATCAAGATTGCCATTTAGAGATCAACAGAGCGATTACTTAACATCTGAGCTTGATGATTTGAACTATAGGCTTGACCTTCCGAACTAATACCTCAACTTAAGTTTAATTATCCCTGCTGCTTTCTGCAGTGACTTAGGTATGACCCTTCCCTTGATTGTAAAATAGGCTGTAAATGATCATCTTCTTAATTGACATCGTCCACTTGTTAGAGATATTTCAGATCGCCAAATAAACTAAATTGATCATCTGCTTCATCGGTAGAAAAATTTGGTGAGATTTAAGCACCTTAGGTAAACTGCTATTCATGGATTCAATGCCATTGATGGTGTAGATTACCTTACGAATCTCAGGTGGATAATATGTTGCTAACGCGATCGCTAAGACTTGCTAATGGAGGGATAATGCTTATTCCACTTTTCGTTAAAAAGCTCTAAATTAAAATTAGAAACTTCAGGCTTTTAACCTATCTAACGGGTTCCCTCACATGCACACAAACCCCTCTGATCCTTTAATATTCCGCATTTCCCCATTGGTAAGGATTACTTTAATCAGTTTATATATCTCCCTGACTATCCCTTTACCATTTTTAGCTCAGGTTACATCTACCCCTGTTTCCCCAATTTTCTTAATTGTAGGAGCGGTTATTGGCTTAATTGCCTTATATGCAGTGCTGAGCGAACAGGTAATTTTAGATGATCAGGGTATTAAAGTCATTTATCCTAGTTGGGTGATAGGATGGTGGCAAGGATGGAGCATCACATGGTCAGAGGTAAAGGCATTAAAACCTCGTACAACTGGACAGGGTGGCTTAGTTTATTACTTCTTGAGCAATGATGATAAAGGCTATTTATTACCAATGCGGGTGGCTGGGTTTAGTCGTTTAGTCGCTGCAGTACAGGCAAAAACTGGGATTGACACCACTGATGTTAGACCCTTGGCGCAACCTTGGATGTATTTGATCCTCTTAGTATTTACATTTTTTCTGTTGTTGGTAGATGGTTGGACAATTTTTACAGCTATTAGCATGGATACTATTAACTTGGGATAGCCATGATCAAAGTTCTACATTTATCAGATATTCACCTCGGCAGCACTACCCACGGGCGGATTAATCCCCAAACTGGCTTAAATACGAGGCTTGAAGATTTCACTAAAGCACTAACTACCTGTATAGATCGGGCAATTTTGGAGCCAGCCGATCTGGTACTATTTGGGGGCGATGCCTTTCCTGATGCTACGCCTGCGCCACTAGTCCAACAATTATTTGCCACCCAATTTCGTCGCCTTGCCGATGCCCAAATTCCGACGGTGTTATTAGTGGGCAATCATGATCAACATTCCCAAGGACAAGGTGGGGCGAGTTTAGCAATTTATCGTAGTTTGGCAGTACCCGGTTTTGTGGTGGGCGATCGCCTTGAAACCCATCGAATTAGTACTAAAGTTGGCAATATTCAAGTAGTTACTTTGCCTTGGCTCACCCGTTCCGCTTTACTAACCCGCAACGATACCGATGGTTTATCAATGACAGAGGTGGGTAATTTATTAATAGATCGCTTGAAAGTAGTATTAGAAGGTGAAATTCGGCAACTAGACCCTAATATTCCCACAATTCTTTTGGCACATGTGATGGTAGATCGAGCCACCTATGGAGCAGAGAGGTTTTTAGCAGCAGGTAAAGGTTTTACCATTCCTTTGAATTTACTTTGTCGAGAGGAATTTGATTACGTGGCACTGGGGCATGTGCATAAGCATCAGGTTTTATTTGAAAATCCCTTGGTAGTTTATCCAGGTAGTATTGAAAGGGTAGATTTTGGCGAAGAAAAGGAAGAAAAAGGCTATTGCTGGATTGAAGTTAAGAAAGGTAATACTAAATTTGAGTTTTGTCCATTACAGACTAGACCTTTTCGCACAGTCAAAGTTGATGTAACTTCTACAGATCATCCCCAAGCTCTAATTTTAGCTAAATTAGCAGAAGTTGATCTAAGCGAAGCGATCGCCCGTTTAATTTATATTGTCAAGCCTGAACAAATTGCCCAAATTGATCACCAAGTTTTACATCAATCACTGGCAAAGGCACATAACTACACAATTATTCCTGAAGTTGTCAGCCTAGTTAATCGAGCCCGTCTTCCAGAATTAAATAAAGGTGAAATCCTTGACCCAATTTCTGCCCTTAAAGCTTATCTGTCTAGTCGTAATGATTTAAAAAATTATGAAGCTGATCTAATTTCCGCAACTCACTCTCTCCTAGAGGGAAATACTGAAAGTTTTATCAATAGCATGAAGATCGATCCTAAAAATGACAACCAAGAAGGGGATAAACTAGAAATTAATTCCAAGTCAGGACAAGAAGATCAGTCCCAAAGACAACTGACCATACAGCTGTAATTAAATCCAATTAAATCCCAAAGTAATTTCCTTAAGAAATGTCCACAAAATTATGTTTACAGGACTAATCCAAACCATAGGCAAAATTGAACGCTATAGCAATGGACAACTCACAATTAGCTGTCCCGAAATTCGATCAAATCTGGCGATCGGAGATAGTGTGGCAGTAAATGGTGTTTGCTTAACCGTGGCTGAGATTTTAGCTAGGGGTTTTATTGCCGATGTCTCCCCTGAAACCCTAAGCCGTTCAAATTTGGGGGCAGGAAATCTACCACCTGTTAATTTGGAAATGGCTTTGGCTGTCGGAGATCGCCTTGGTGGACATTTTGTGACTGGACATATTGATGGGGTGGGAGCATTATGTGAAAGTAAAATGACGGGCGGCGCTTGGGAAATTAGCTTTTCTGCACCCGAAGAATTAGGTCGCTATATTATTTCTAAGGGCAGTATCGCCATTAATGGTATTAGTTTAACTGTGGCTCAGTGTAATGGTTTGGGTACATGGTTTAGTACTGCCGTAATTCCCCATACCTATGATTCCACTAATTTAAAATACCTGCAAATCGGTAGTAGCGTTAATTTAGAAGCAGATATGCTAGGAAAATATGTGGAAAAATTCATGAAAAGCGATCGCCAAAATCAGAGACAACAATCAGCAATTACCTCAGACTTTTTAGCGGAACATGGCTGGAACTAGTTATTAACATCTACTAAACCTTATCCTTTTTATCTTTTATCTTTGAAATCTTGACTGCGCTTTAGTTGCCTATATATTAAAATAATTTTTTATAATTATTACTCTTACGCCAATAAAATCGATCCCTTGAAATAACTTTCCGTTTTTAATCTCATAAATTGCCTATGAACCCCAAAGTCAGCATTCTGATTCCTTGCTACAACGCCGATCGCTGGATTGCCCAAGCTATAGAAAGTGCGTTAAATCAGACTTACTTAAACAAAGAAGTAATTGTTGTCGATGATGGGTCAACTGATCACAGCCTAGAAATCATTAAAAGCTTTGGTGACAAAATTCGTTGGGAAACAGGGGCAAATAAGGGCGGAAATGTTACTCGTAATCGTCTATTGGAACTCAGTACAGGAGAATGGTTGCAATATTTAGATGCCGATGATTACCTACTTCCAGATAAAGTCGCACAACAAATTAATTTTCTGAAAACAGTTCCAAGCGTAGATATAATTTTTAGTCCTAGTCTTCTTGAGTACTGGGAATCAGAAATTGTAAAGCAAGAAATTCTACCTATCCCAGAACCTCATGATCCTTGGATATTACTTGCTAGATGGTATCTTCCTCAAACGGGCAGTCCACTATGGCGTAAGCAAGCTATTACTGATGTCGGTGGCTGGAAGGTTAATCAGCCCTGCTGCCAAGAACATGAACTTTATTTGCGGTTGCTCATTGCCGGAAAGAAGTTTGAGTACTTTAGCGAAGCTGACTCAGTTTATAGGCAATGGAGTGAGTCAACAGTCTGTAAGAGAGATAAGTCTGAAACCCATCGTCAACTTTTAGCCATTCAAGATAAAATCGAGCAACATCTCAAAGATATCAATCAACTAACTCAATCTCGACAAAATGCCATAAACCAAACTAGATTTGAAAATGCCAGAATAATTTGGTTGTCAAATGCAACTTGGGCTAGTCAAGTAATTGCCACTATCCATAACACAGATAAAAAATTTATGCCATCAGAACAATCAGCCCCAAAATTGTATCGTTTGGCATACCAAATCCTTGGTTTTTCTCTAGCTGAAGAAATTGCTCTTTGGAAAAGAAAAGTTCACACCAATAGATTTAGTACCTCATAGTATAATGCCTTAAACTTCTCGCTAGGCGATTAGAAGCATAACTACCTGTAGTTTCTACCTAGTCGCAAGATACGAGGTAAATAAAAAATCACCGTTTTTATAAGAAGAATTTATGTCAAATAATGATTTTAAAATTCACTCAATTTGCCTAGTCAAAAATGAAGTTGATATTATTGATTATTGCTTAGAACAGGCTTGTCAGTGGTCTGATTATATCTACGTTTATGATAATGGAAGTACTGATGGGACGTGGGAAAAAGTTCTTTCAATTCAGAACGAACAAATTATTCCTTGGAAACAAGATGATAAGGCTTTTCAAGAATCCCTAAGAGGAGAGGTATTTAACGCTTTTAGACATAGATCCAAAGCAGGTGATTGGTGGTGTCGGCTTGATGCAGACGAATTCTATATTGAGTCTCCGCACACATTTCTTGCTAAAGTCAATCCTCTTAACCATGTGATTTGGGGTATTGCAGTAGAGTATTATCTCACAATAAAAGATATAGATTTACTAGATTTTAATCAACCAATACCTAGCCTTTTATTATCACTCAGATTTTATAAAATTGAAAACTCTGAGATAAGGTTTTTCAAGTATCGTGATGGATTAATTTGGGATAGTGATCAGTGGCAATGGCCAAAACATTTAGGGGTAGTTAATAAAGAACGTATTTTTTATAAGCACTATAAATATAGAACTCCTGAACAAATTCAAAAAAGATTGGATACTCGCCGTCTTGCTAGAGAGAGGGGCTTTCCTGGTTGGGATCATGCTCTAGAAAAAGATTGGAGAAAAAAAATTGCCAATTCTGAACAGCTAAATTATGACAACCAAGATGGAAACTTTATTATAGACACAGCCAAATTACCTAATCATTTGGAATCTTTGCCCAAAAGAATGCTGAAAACATTAGCGCATAGTGTTGGTCTTTGGCCTTAGTGATCATTTGGAAAATACAGCGTGTAAAATCCAAATATGTAGATGATTTTACTATCTAATTCTGGTAGTGCTATAGAGCCTGTTTCATATCTCATGAGTAGCAATTGTTTTTAGCATCAAACGAATAAAGCAAAGATTGAGTTTAGCCGTAGCATTAAAAAGAGTTCTCTCAAAGTTCTTAACTAAGATTTTGCATCTTTCAACCCAAGTACCCACCTTGTCGGCACAACTACAAACCCAGACAGACCTTTTTCTGCCTTCTGTTGCTTTGATACCTTAGGAGAAATTTCAAACCTAATCTTAGTCATAATCTCAGGATAAACCTTCTGTAAATCAGTCGTCAATTTTTCGATATGATAACCACTATCCAGCAATATCGTAGTTAGGGTAATGTCATCTGGCTTCGATTTGAAGTAATCAATGTTAAACGTTAACATCTCAATCAGTCCTTGGTCATCTGATACATTTGCTCTTGTTAAATAGGTAAAGAAAGGAAATCCCAGAGTGTCAACGGCTAAATGTCTTTTGATCCCGTTAGTTGCTTTGTAGGAGCAGAAGCCCTTGGATTCTATACTTGCATTACAAGTATTTTTCACTGCTTGTGAGTCAATGATGATTAAAGTTGTCCATTTTGATTTTTTTTGACTGTTCACGGGCTGTTGAATGCAAAGCTTCCATAATCGCAGTAAATGTACCTGTATCTTTCCACTCCTTGTAGTATCGATACACTGTAGAGAATGGTGGTAAGTCTCGGGGCATATCTCGCCAATTACAGCCGTTTTTGAGTTGGTAGAGTATGCCGTCTAAAATTTGTCTTTTTGTCCAAGTTGGCGGTCTAGTTTGCTTTTTCTTTGGGAGCAATGGTTCTATAATTTCCCATTCTTTATCTGTTAGGCTACTTGAGTATGGATTTAGCATTTTCTAAGCATCATACATCTTGCTCATAATAGATATGAAACAGGCTCTATACAAAAGTGTGGGCAAATCTGTAACACTTGCTGAAGCTTTTACAGGCAATAATTTCTACACCGTAAAGGATAAAGCCCAAAATCCTTGGTAAATGGACATACTAGACATATTTGACGCACTACCCTATGCTGACTACTGTTGTAACTAAATAAATAATAATGAAATTATACTATTCAAATAAAAATAGAGCTTACGTTCCCTTTGGAAACTTTGGAGACGATCTCAATAGTTGGCTTTGGCCAAAACTTTTACCTGGAGTTTTTAGTGAAGATGATTCTGACACCGCATTTGTAGGATTTGGAACACTGCTGAATGAAAATTTACCAAAATTCAAACGCACTGTTATTTTTGGTACTGGTCATGGTTTTGGCAGACCTCCCCAAATAGATGATACATGGAAAATATATTGTGTCAGGGGTCCTCTTACTGCTGCTGCGCTCAACATTCCAGCAGAATTAGGAATAGCTGATACTGCTATTTTAGTAAACAAAGTTTATCGTCCTACTGATACAAGTAAAAAGTACAAATTGGCTTTTATTCCTTTTGCGTTTGAGATGGAAGATAGCCCAGAAATATTTTTAGAAGTTTGTCGAGAACTAAACTATATTTGTATTGATCCACGTTGGGAAGTGGAAAAAGTTCTTCAAGAAATTAGTAAATCTGAACTTGTAATTAGCGCCGCAATGCATGGTGCAATAGTAGCTGACGCACTGCGAGTACCTTGGATTTCCCTAAAATCTAATGCAGGCATACCTGATTTTAAATGGACAGATTTTTGCCAATCATTAGGTATCGAATACCAAATTAATCGGTTTTATAGATTTAATAGGTTTACCAAGGTAAATCCGATTTTCAAATATATTGAAGTTAAAAGAATGGTGTCTTATCTTCAAAAACTTATGCGTCAGTCTCAATTTAGGTTAAGTAAAGATTTTGTGATCAATCATAAGTTAGACCAGTTGGAGGAAAAAATAAATTTGTTTAAACAAGACTTTAATTCAGGTATGTTTGATTAACCTGTTAAAAAAATATTATATGGTATTATTCTCTGTTGTTATTCCTGTCTTTAATAGAGACAGCTTAATTCAAAAAACAATTGACTCGATCTTGAATCAATCTAATGATAATTACGAAATTATTATTGTTGATGATGGTTCTACAGATAATACTATTGATATTTTAATAAAATATGGTAGTCGAATAAAAGTATTCACCCAGCAAAATCAAGGTCCAGGGAAAGCTAGAAATCTTGGTATTAAAAATTCTCAAGGAGAGTATATTGCTTTTCTTGACAGTGATGATATATGGTTTCCGTGGACTTTAAAAGTGTACGAAAAAGTTATTAGAGAAACAAATAAGCCTGCTTTTTTAGCAGGCAATTCTATCTTTTTTAATAACGAAAAGGAGATAGATTACGATCAAGTTTCACAACTAAATTTCACTGCTTACAAAGATTTCTATGCATCAAATAAAAATGCTAATCCCTTTCTCACTAGTTCCGTTACTATTCGGCGCGATATTTTAGAAGAAGTAGGTGGCTTTACAGATCAATGGATTAACTCTGAAGACAATGATTTGTGGTTAAGATTAGGAATAGCAAAGGGATTTGTTTACATTAATTCTCCTGCTGTATTAGCATATCGCCAACATCCTCAGAGTGCGATCGCACTCACCGAAAAAACTTATGATGGAACTTGTTACCTTGTAAAACAGGAAAAACAAGACCAATACCCTGGCGGAAAAATAAGAGAGAAAGAAAGACTACAAATATTGACAAGACATATTAGACCTGTTAGCTTAAGGTGTCTGCAGGAAGGTGAAATTAAAAATGCTTGGCAATTATACACAGCAACATTCCGATGGCATCTTAGTTTAAGTCGATTTCGTTATCTGATTGTTTTTTTATGTTTAACCTTATTATCATTAATTAAACTATATAACAGGACTAAATGATATATCAAAGAATATTTACGTTAAGTTTTTTAATACAGATTAAAAGAATGAAATCTTTTCAAATAGAGTAGTTTTTTAAAGTTATTCGTTATTTAACTTTTATAAAATTATGAATCTTTAAACCACTAATGTTATGCTTAGTTAAAAAGATTCAAAGAAGAGTGATCGCAGTTGGGAACACAGCTAAAGTAATTAAGTATCGAGAATAAATATAAAATTACTTCAATTTATAATTTGTGGTAAATATTAATGCTAAATACTCTTGAAGTCTCAGTTTTAATTCCAACTTATAAGCGAGTTAACCAACTACAAAAGTGTATTAATGAAATACTTACCTGTTCTCCTTTACCGTCTGAAATAATCATCCATATTGACGCAGGTGATTGCGAAACGGAAGATTTTTTAATATCACAAAACTATCCACTTGTTCGCTGGATTAGTAGTAATACAACCCAAGGACCAGGGGGAGGTAGAAATAAGTTAATGAAAGAGGCAAGGTATCCTATAGTTGCCAATTTTGATGATGATTCTTTCCCTTTGGATAAAGATTATTTTGCCGTAATTATAGAGTTATTTACACTGTATCCTCAAGCGTCTGTAATTGCTGCTCAGGAACTTCGCCCGGACTTACCTCTAAAACCGCGCGAAAACTCTATTAAAGCAGTTAATTCCTTTCAAAATTGTGCCTGTGTAATGAGAAAGAATGCTTTTCTTCAGACTCAGGGCTACTTACCTCTTAGGCATGCCTATGGGATGGAAGAAACTGATATTGCACTTCAACTTTTAGATTTTGGGTGGCAGATATTAGAATCTCATAATATTCGTGTATTTCATGACACGCAGCTTTCCCATCACAGTAGTCCCGCAATTAATGCTGCGCATATCTCTAATACAGCCCTTCTAGCTTATTTGCGCTATCCCACCAGCTATTTCCCATTAGGGATACTCCAAGTTTTGAATAGAGTAAGATATGCAGCAAGTGTAGGTAGGTGGAATGGTATTAGTCAGGGACTATGGCAAATTCCCAAACTGTTGCGACAATATCACAAACAACGTCAGCCAGTAAGTACTCGTGCGTTAGCATTAAGTAGAAAATTAGCAGTAAAAACATGATTAGAGGTTCTAAAACTTGGATTTGCTGTCAAATTGGAGCAAGGGAACATTACTCAATCCCCAGAGCATTGCAACAAGACGGAAAATTAGCATGTTTAATCACAGATGCTTGGGTTACTCCTAGCTCACCTCTTAACATCTTGGCTCCATCGGGACTTAAGGAGCGTTTTCATAAAGACCTAGCACAGGTACCAGTTTATGCTTTTAACAACTCACTTATTAGCTTTGAGATCGCCCAAAAACTCCGAAAGTGTATTGGGTGGGAGCAAACTATTGCCCGTAATCATTGGTTTCAAAAAGAAGCTATTAAAAAACTTACTCAACTGGCAAAACAATTTACCACCCCTCCAATTTTATTTTCCTATAGCTACGCTGCTTTAGAGCTATTTAAGTTTGCGAGACAACAGGGATGGACTACAGTTCTAGGGCAAATCGATCCAGGAATTGAAGAAGAAAGAATTGTGACCCAAGAGTATGAAAGCCATCCTCAATATCGTGGTAATTGGCAACCCGCCCCTGCAAAGTATTGGCAAGATTGGCAAGAAGAATGTAGTTTAGCTAATGTCATTATTGTTAATTCACATTGGTCACGTCAACTTTTAGAAAAAGCAGGCATAGAGTCTCAGAAAATTCAGATCGTGCCATTAATATATACGCCACCAGAAGAAGTTAACAATTTTAGTCGCACTTACCCTGAAAGTTTTACTCAAGAACGACCGTTAAGGGTTTTATTTTTAGGACAAGTAATTTTACGTAAAGGCATTGCGTCGGTATTAAGTTCGATCAAGTTACTTACAGGTTTACCTATAGAGTTTTGGATCATCGGGTCTCAGCAAATTGAAATTCCTCCATACTTTAAAACTCATCTCCAAATTCGTTGGGTAGGACATATTAATAGAAGTGAAACAGCCCAATACTATCAATTAGCAGATATATTTTTGTTTCCAACACTTTCGGACGGCTTTGGGTTAACCCAACTAGAGGCACAAGCATGGAAACTGCCTATTGTTGCTTCTCGTTATTGTGGAGATGTAGTTTTAGATGGGGTTAACGGTTGGCTTTTGAATGAAGTTAGTGCTGAAGCGATCGCCGATCAACTAAAATCAATTTTGCAATCTCCTCAATGTTTAAATGAATTTTCAAATAAATTAGTGCCAAGGACTCTAGTTCAAGATGTGCCAAATTACAAACCATCTGACCTGTCATCACTTTTAGAATCGATGGTAAATTCATACAATTGAACAAGATTATTTTAGAGTGCTTTAAATGGGTATCAAAAATCAGCCAAAAATTAAGGTTACTTTTTACGCTATAGTGCCATCCCCGTATCAAAGAGATATATTCTTCGCTTTATCACAACATCCCGAAGTAGATTTAAAAGTATTCTACCTAGAACCCGCTTGTTCAGACTCTCCTTGGCCCGAAAAACCACTACAAAGTTACGAGAACATCCTTCCTGGTTTTCATTTGGCTTGGGGGCTATCACGATTTCATTTCAACTGGCATTTGCCAAATATAGCTAAATCAGATGTTATTGTCCTCAATGGCTATATGAGTTTAACATCTCAACTACTACTACGATTCCAAGCTAAACGCATACCCTGTATATTTTGGGGCGAACAGATGATTGGTTCTGCCTCTGGGATAAAAGGAAGCCTGCAAAAGACTTTGGCTAGTGCCTTAAATAATTGTCAAGCGATCGCTGCCATTGGTTCTCACGCCGTCCAAGATTATCAACAACGATTTCCCAATAAACCTATCTTTAATATTCCCTACTATTGTGACTTAGAAGCTTTTAGTCAAGAAATTCCCCAACGACCTCGTACCCCACCCACCATTTTATTCTGTGGACAAATGATTGCCCGTAAAGGACTTGATCTATTACTCCAAGCCTTTGAGCAGCTTATATCAATGGGTTTAACATCTCGACTATTATTAGTAGGGCGTGAAGCAGACTTACCTCAAATGCTCACCAAGGTTTCAGAAAAAAACCAGCATTATATTGAATATGCAGGCTTTCAAGCTCCAGAAGATTTGCCCCATTTTTTTCGTCAAGCCGATATATTTGTTCTTCCCAGTCGTCACGATGGTTGGGGGGTAGTGATAAATCAAGCAATTGGTGCGGGTCTACCTGTAATTTGCTCTGATGCTGTAGGCGCAGCCAATGACTTAATCGAGCAAGGCATAAATGGATATACTTTTCCTAATGGGGATGTTGCCACCTTGACCACAATTTTAGCCAATTATCTGCAAAACCCCGAGGGTATTAGGATAGCTAGTGATGAATCTCTGAGAAAATCTATTATTTGGTCAACTAAAGCAGGTAGTCAAAATTGGGTAAATGTGTTACATCAAATAATCTAATCATGAATTACCATACCTCCTAATCTGGTTTTATTTTTGCCTAAATTCTAGTGCGTCAAATTTTCTCATTACAAATTACATGAAAATTCTATTTGTTAGTAGTAGCTCTGGATCAAGGGGAGGTGGTGAACTATATTTAATATACTTAGGGCAGGAACTAGCCAATCGGGGACATACAGTGGGGCTATGGTGTTCACAAGATACTGAAATGGATGAGTTAGCAATCTCTTTTAGTAAATTTGGAAAAGTCTTGCGATCGCCTTACACTAATACCTACAAGCGTAAATTTCGATCTTTTACCCATATATTCCCCAAAATAAATCAAGAAATCATCTCTCAATGGCAGTTATTTAAGCCTGATATTCTTCATATTAATAAGCAGAATTTGGAAGATGGATTAGATTTATTAGCATGGAGTAATTATTTATCTATTCCTTCTGTAACTACAGTTCATATAACTCAGACTCAGGCAAGTTTAGGGGCTGTTTTAGGAAATTGGCGAGATGTAATAGCTAAACAAGCATTGATAAAATATAGAGGTACACTATTAGCGATTTCGGAAAATCGGAGTAAGGAATTAGCATTTTTCCTTTCCCCCACCACTAAAAATCCAAGAAAAAATTTAAGAAAAATATTAGCTATTAATAACGGAGTTAATGTTCCTACGGAAAAAGAGCGATTAACTCAACGTCAAGCAGCTCGTTTACAACTTAAATTAAATCCCCATAAGTTATTAATAGTAGCGGTGGCAAGAATGGAATCACAAAAACAGCCCCTCCTATTTCTAAAGTGGGCAGCCCATCTCAAGCTTAATCTGCCATCTGCTCAATTTTTATGGGTGGGTGATGGACGTTTAACCCCTGAATGGGATCAATGGGTTATAGAAAATAATGCTCAAAATTACATTCAGCGTTTAGGTTGGCAAAATGACGTAACCCCATATCTAGCTGCTGCAGACGGATTTTTTCATCCCGCCGCCTTTGAAGGACTACCATTTGCCCTATTGGAAGCAATGGCTTGGTGTTTACCCTGTGTGATTACCTCAACTTTGGCAGAAGAACTTAAGTTTCCCCAAGGAGTTTATTTTGTTACTTCTGAAAAAAATAACTTTGAGGAATTAGATAACTTTATCGATACTCAAAAACGGAATATAGTGGCGATCGCAGGTTATAAACTTATCAATCAGCTATTTTCCTTGGAAAAAATGGTGGATAATTACGTTGCATTGTATCAAGACTTATTATCTAATCCCTTCCCAGTCTAAAACTACACTTTAATATGCTCCGTTGCCCTTAGGAAAGATAACTATAGCAACAGTTTTTAACACAATCCATAGGTCTAAGCCGAAGTTATGATGGCGAGCGTAGTAAAGGTCTAGTTGTACTCGGCGTGGATAGGGTAAGTCGTTACGCCCTGATACCTGCCATAGTCCAGTAATTCCGGGTCGAACTGAAAGTACTTGATCTATGGCATTACCGTATCTGGATAGCTCTTCCACTACCAAAGGACGGGGTCCAACCACACTCATTTCCCCAGTGAGTACATGCCAAAACTGTGGTAATTCATCTAGGCTGGTAAGTCTTAACCATTTACCAATGGGGGTAATGCGAGGATCGTTCTTCAGCTTGAAACTACTTTCAAATTCAGCTTTTTGGTGAGGACACTGCTCTAGTAAATCCTGCAATATCTGATCGGCACCAATCATCATAGTTCTGAACTTGATGCAGGAAAATATACGCCCATCTTTCCCCACTCGTTGTTGCCTGTAAAATATTGAACCTGAAGAAGTAAAATAGATCAGGGCAGCGATCGCCAGATAGAGGGGAAATAATAAAACTAAAACACTGAGCGAAAACCCAATATCAAATGCCCGTTTCCAAGGAATTGCCGTTATTCTTGACTTGCTTCTAGGTAAAAACCTACCAGTTTGACCTCTAGTTACCATTATTACTATCCACACACCAAATTATGCCTTTAATCATACAATGACAATGTATTTTTTTTGGGGAGATGATGAGTATAAAATTACCCAAACTGTCAAGAAACTGAAATTAGAATTAATAGACCCGTTATGGGCAGATTTTAACGAGCTTAAAGTCAATGCGGGTAGTGATTTAGATATGATTGCGGCTTTTAATCACGCCTGTACTGCTCCCTTTGGTAATGGCGATCGCCTGACTTGGTTAGCAGATACAACTATTGCCCAGAAATGCTCGGATAGTCTTTTGGCTGAATTAGAAAGAACTCTTAATTATTTGCCCGAACAATCCCATTTAGTTTTTACTAGCTCAACTAAACCCGACGGTAGGATTAAATCCACTAAGCTATTACAGAAATATGCCAAGGTTCAAGAGTTTTCGCTTATTCCCGGTTGGAACACCGAGGCGATCGCTCAATTAGTTAAAGATATAGCAACTTCCGAAGGAGTTAACCTGACTAAGGATGGCATAGATTTTTTAGTCGAAGCAGTCGGGGCGGACTCACGGCGTTTAGTCATGGAGTTACAAAAACTAAAGTTACTAAATGATTCGAGTAAACCAGATGCGAGCAAACCATTAAATGCAAAGGCGATCGCCCAATTAGTTAATCAAACTGCCCATAATAGTTTTCAATTAGCAACTGCTATTCGCTTGGGACAAGTTAGTCAATCCCTGACATTACTAACAGAGTTACTAAATAACAATGAAGCAGGGTTAAGAATTGCTGCCACCTTAACTACCCAATTTCGGACTTGGTTATGGGTAAAAGTTTTGCAAGATGCAGGGGAAAGGGATGATAAGGCGATCGCTACTGCGGCGGAAATTAGTAACCCTAAACGAGTTTATTACTTTAAACAAGAAGTGCAGCACTTAAAAAGTCAGAATTTAATCAAGGCACTTTCAGTTTTACTGCAACTAGAACAAGGGTTAAAAAGAGGTGCTAATGAAACCGCAGTCCTGCAAACGGCAGTAATTGAATTATGTACCTTGACAAAGACTTAATTACCTAATTTATTTCAAGCATCTGAAATTAGACTGTTTTATGACTTGTTTTTTTGACGCAGTTTCTTGACGCCCCATAAGCCACCCAATGCCACTAGCCCCAAGGCGGGATTGAACTCAAAAGGTACGGCTGCGGCTGTAGCCCCAACATAAAAGTTATCAAGGGTGGGCCACCTAGAATTAGCAACAGGGTTTGCAGTAAGACTTAAGGATGTGATGGGCTTATCGCTAATAAAGCCTCTAAAAGGGGCAGGAGCAACTAAAGAAGTTGTAGGAACAATGACAGATGTACCATCATTGAGATTTACCGTTACATTCCCTAGGGCTTGAAACCCACTAACGTTAGAGGTAAAGATGTCTCCACCTACGGCAGTGATGTTACCACTAGTAAAACTGACCAAAATAGTGTCTGTATCATTATTAAGGCTTATAGCGGGGCTACCAAAGGCAAATGAGTTAAAAAACTGGTTACTGCCTGGACCAGTGACAGAGATATTGTAGGAAAATCCATTATTACTGAAGAATATAGGCCCATTAAAAGCACTAGTTGTTTGTTGAGTATCAAAATTTTGGTAGTGCGTCAAAGTAAAGTAGAGTAGGTGCAAATATTATCCCAAGTCCACTTTCTATTGGTTAAATTAGCTCTCTGGGCAGCAGTTGTCTTTTTTCGAGAGTGAATCCATATCCAATTAAAAAATGTGACTAATAATCTGACTGCTATTTCAGTCCACTCCCATAACTTGCTGAATTTATGCTGTCGTCGATGAAATCTACCTGTCTGTTGCCTTAAAATACCATTCGTCCTCTCTATTCTTTGAGTGCGATCTTTGCCGATATAGTGTTCTACATATTCTGCCAACACTCTCTCATATCCTCCCCACCCATCAGTATTCCAATGCTGGCAATCGGTCTTTCCTAACTATCTCCTCAATTAATTCATCCGTATGTTTTCCTACTCTTGCCGCTAAAATCAATCCACTATCATTACCTATGCTTACCCCAATCCAACAGTCTCCTGACTCAAGTTCTGTTGGTAAGCAGTTTTTCTGTTTTTTCCTACGAATGACCACATTTCATCACTACTGATTTCTTCTGTCTCTACTGCTTTAACTTCTTGGTTATGAACCATTTGGGCTTTCTGTGAGGCTTGTCTAATTATGCTAACCACTGTGTTATATGCTAATCCACTCAATCTTGCTATACCTCGTAAGCTTACTCCTTCACTTTGGCTTTGCAGGACTAAATGAATCTTTTCTGCATCTATATGCCGATGATAGTAAATCGTATCCAAGGTCTCCACAAATGTCTTCTTACATTTAGGACATTCATACCTGACGTTGCCTTTGCTGGTTGTACCATGTCCATAAACTTTATGATGTCCACACAATAGGCATTCCATGTCTTTATCTACTATCTCTTTTCTCTATACTACCTCATCTTGATGCACTACCAAAATTTTCTAGGTAAAAGCCCGGTGCAATATTAGTTAAAAAGGTAGCTTGGTCACTAAAGGTAAGAGTGACGGCATAGCTAGAAAGAGGGAGTACTGCACTAGAAGTGCCTACAGCAAGAATACTTAGAACAACTGATTTAAGGTTTAGCATTAGGGGGGGGTATTTAAAAAATTCAAGTATTTATATCACAGATTTATTAGAGAATAAATAGATTATCTCCAGTTATTTACCTAAAGTAGCTTCTCGATGCCATAGACTAACTGCTTAAGGTGAATAATCCTACGGATTCCCAGTAATACTCCCGCCATATAACAACTGCGATCGCTTGTATCGTGTTTCAGTCTGTAGGTTTCTCCCAAGGCTCCAAAAATCACCTCTTGATGGGCAATTAGTCCTGGTAAACGTATGCTATGAATACGAATATTTTCAGCAAATAAAGCTCCTCTGGCTCCAGCGATATGTTCGGTTTCGGAGGCATTGGAAGTATTAAAGGTTTGTCCCAGTTCCGCTAACATTTGGGCTGTTTGTAAAGATGTACCACTGGGCGCATCAGCTTTTTGGTTGTGGTGCAGTTCAATAATTTCCACATGATCGAAATATTTAGCCGCAGCGATCGCCGCCTGTTGGAGTAGAACCATACCAATAGAAAAATTTGGCACAATGAGGCAACCCGTACTAGCTTTATCGGCAAAGGCAGCTAATTCTTGTAATTCCGACTCACTTAATCCCGTTGTCCCTACTACTGGGCGCACGCCATAGGCAATACTAGAGCGAATATGGTCATAGACAAGGCTAGGATGGGTAAAATCGACCATTACCGCCAACTGTTTTTCTTGCGCTCCCTGTGCTAATAAAATCTCTAAATCATTGGTCACAGGAATTTCCAACTCGCCACAGCCTACTACTTCTCCAATATCTTCGCCAATATGGGTACGACCTGTTGCGCCAATTAGGGTTAAGTCTGGGGATTTAGCGATCGCCTTGATGGTTTCTCGTCCCATTTTACCTGTTGCTCCCGCCACGATTACAGGAATAGGTAAGGATGCGGTAGATGGAGGTACGGTCATTAATTTGCTATGTTAAATTTGCAAGAAAGCTTCTAGGAGCTATTTTAGAATTGGATTAAAGTCTAAGCAAGCAATTTGTAAAGACTTGGATAAAATACAGTAGCTATAATCGCACTATAAGTAACCCAAGAAGCACAAGAATAAATAAATATGCCACCCACGGGCGCAGAGACTGGTAATCGTAATTTGTAAGTTAAACCAGCAATTAGCAAATTGGACAGATATTGACGGTATGGGAATCGGATTTGACTCTAACTCTAGTACACGGTTTACTTTGCCTAATGGTGCCAAGCGATCGACTGATGCCTCATGTATCCCTTTAGAACTTATAATGTTTTGTTTTCAATAATCTCTATTAAGCTCATACCCTCACATTTACTAGCCACCTTATTAAACAGACTTGCAAAAGTTTCGATTTCCCTCATTACTCCATACTTTGGCGATTTTACTAAGGTTACATTTACTATTGATTCTGGCTCGCCATTCTGCATATAGAAGTCAACTAGCTTTTCATCAACCATCATTAAACTCCATATCTCAGGATGTCCACTTTCCCTTTCCCAACTATAAACATCTAGATAAAGTAGTTCAAAAACTTCTACTAAACAAATTCCTATCCACTCTAAGAAGGATCGTAGATCTACTTTTTTCCAATATTCTTCTGGCTCATTTACTGCAACTTTGTCTATGTGAGAATCAATCTTGTCTCTAACAATTCGTAAATCACTTTTATTGTCTAATGGGACATTTGCTAAAAATCGCTCTTTTTTATTGATAAGAAATTTAAGCTGTTGAGGGTCTATTTCAATATAGTTTTTAACATTACTTTCTAGTTCATTAAACATATCTTTAATACCAGTAGCTAATGAATAAAGTGGTGATGAAAGTTGCTTTACTAATCTCTTATCGGTATTAGGATCATCAAGTTTGGATAGGCTTTCCATACTTTTTGAGAGATCCCGCATCGCTTCAACACATCGAAGTAACTTGAATGAAATCTCATTAGCACCGCGCCAAACTGAACTAGCTTGTGATAGAGCTGGATCACGAATTACTGGATCACTCGAATCTTCATACCAAGTAATCCCACTTCTTTGTTCCTCTAAGCCTTCTCCATCAATTATTTTCGACATAGTTTACTTCTTTTTCCTAAAGAAATATTAACTCAGAATTTGTTTGAATTGGGTATTCTTTATAACTTAGAAATGCTGATGGAATGGCATTTTTATAAATATAAGTAGATAACTAAGTTATTACAGGGAATTAGGTTTTTCTCTATGAATTAAGCAGATTCTGTCTTGAAGCAAGCCGAGCTTTACCAGAGGCTGCCCATTCTTGGAGGAGTTGAATTTCCTTTTGGGCAGTTTGGGCAAGGGGAACAATTTGGCTGACTGCTTCTAAAATATCTTCGGTGGTAAAGTCACGATTTTGGCTAAATCCTAGGTGCATTGCTTCAATAATTGCCTGTTCGATTTCCGCACCCGAAAAGTTAGGGGTTTCGTATGCGAGGCGATCGCAGTCATAGTTACGTAAATTTAAGGGGCGAAATTTAGTTAGGTGGACTGTAAAAATCTGTTCTCGTTCAGACTGAGTAGGAAGCCCGACAAAAAACACCTCATCAAACCGACCTTTACGCAAAAGCTCAGGGGGGAGTTGACGGATATTATTAGCAGTTGCCACGATAAAGACAGGAGAGTTTTTTTCTGCCATCCAAGTTAAAAGCGTTCCAAATACCCGTCCAGTGGTACCAGAATCGCCGCGCCCATCGGAGTTACTAGAAAAAGCTTTATCAATTTCATCAATCCATAATACGCAAGGGGACAATGCCTCTGCCAGTTGAATCATTTGTCTAGTTCGGGATTCACTTTCGCCCACTAAGCCTGCAAATAATCTGCCCACATCTAAACGTAGTAAGGGTAAATGCCAATGGTGGGCGATGGCTTTGGCTGTTAAAGATTTGCCCGTTCCTTGAATTCCTGCTAATAGTAAACCCTTGGGATGGGGTAAACCATACTGCCTTGCCCGTTCTGAAAAAGCATTACCTCGCCTTAGTAACCATTCCTTGAGATTATCCAAACCGCCAATATCACTAATTTCGGCAGTGGAAGGATAAAACTCTAAAATTTGGGTCTGGCGAATGGTCTGCCGTTTTTCTGCCAAGATTAATTCCACATCTTCGGGTGTTAATTCTCCATGTTCGGCGATCGCCTTTGCTAAAACCCGTCGAATGCGTTCTAAGGATAAACCTTGACTGGCTCTTACTAAGTCATCAATAACCTTAGGATTGGACTCTTGATTAAGATTCTTCAAGATTTGGCTGATTTCTTGGCGAATTTCAGCAGCTTGGGGTAGTGGAAACTCTAAAACCGTAATTACTTCGGTAAGTTGTTCGGGAATTGTGACCTGTGGCGACAGGATTGTAATATTTTGGGACTGCCCTTTTAAATGTCTTTGTAAATTTCTAAGCTTACGGGCGATCGCAATATCATCCAAAAAACGATCAAAGTCACGGAGAATAAACACAGCCCCAACCGTAATTTTTTCAATAAATTCTAAAGCCTGCAAAGGATTACGTTTTCCTACCGCCGTTTCGCCTTGATAGCCATCCACAAAATCCCAAATATAAACCTTACGCCCTAATTGCTTAGCAACATCCTGCACTGCGCTTTCTACTCGCTCCTCTTCAGGCGATGGTATATATAAAATGGGGTAACGGGCGCGGAGGATCAGATTTAGTTCTGAGATAAAGGTCATGATATGAACTGAAAGAGTTTGGGTATTATTGACTAGTCAGCGTTTAATCAAGGAATTAAGAGTACCGCCGATAGTTAATAAATCAAGTATATGCAAGTTATAGGCTCGGAGATATGAAAACAGTAAAGCTAAATTTAGAAGATAGGGTGTCTTGGCAAAAGTTTCAGCACGTTCTTACTAGTTTTGCCTCAGATTATATCGATCTAGTTGCACCTGAACAAACTCTGTGCAAGCTTGAGCAAAAAACATTACTGATTTCCTTTGCCCTAATTAATAGCAATAGCGATCGCACAAGAGCTAATATTTTCACCCAAAATTTGGAAGCATTTCTCCTGCGCTTGCCTTTAGTAGAAGTTCGGAGAGTAGAGCTGGAACTAGTTGACTTAAATCATGATGAAACTATTCTCAGTGCAGGGTTTGATTTACCCTATACTTCTGCCTCGGCGATCGCTCCCTATTCCCATCGGAAATCTGGGGCAGGCTTAGTTCTCCGTCGTACCTTTGGTAATTTAGTCCGAGGGCTTAGAACTTGGATTACCAGCCCTGAGGTGCAGCAAAATGTCCAAACAGGAACAAAACTAGCGATCCGTAACCCTAAAACCGCTTTAGCTCTTACTGCTAATTTTGCCAAAGATCAGTTTATTACCGCCATCAATTGGGTAGATACTTTTCCTTGGGAGGAATGGGTACAAAATCGAGTAGCAGAACAAAAACGCCGTCATAAACGCAACCTATTTAAGGCTGTAATTGAAGATGTGATCATCTTCGCCCTGCTATCATTTTTAGTGATTACTTCTGTGGATATGCTATCAGCCCCATCATTCAACGTTGCCAATTTACCTAAGCAGCACTACGATCAGGCTCTAGATACCCCAGCTTCTCGGTGTAGTTGGTCAGGAGTTAGTAAACAAAACTATGTGTGTCTATCACGAGGGATGTCCTATCGCCAAGTTGTCAATATTCTGGGGGGAGAAGGAGTACCTCTAGGTTTTGCTCCTAAGTTTGGGGACAATGCGGTAATTGTAAGCTGGCAAAAGGGTGACGAGGCTATGAATGTTACCTTTAGGGAAGACTATTTAGTGGCAAAGGCATACCGTAATTTGTCCTAACTGGTTTGATACTTTTGCGCTGGCTTAATGATCTGAAATATCCTCAAGACAACTGAATCCGCCCCACAAGATTTTTTGGGGTTCAAACAAGGCTGCATCCGCTAGGTGAAGATGGTTAGCCTTGCGGTATGACAATTGAACACGCTAAAGAAAGGGTAGGTATTCCAGAGATTGCTTGTCAATAGATTGCTGCTTAAAAAGAACTTATAGGGATATTATTAAGTTGATACTACATAATCCGCTCATGCAAGTTACCTCAGTTATAAATTATAAAGGTGGTGTTGGTAAAACATCTATCACAGCAAACCTTGCGTCTGAGTTAGCTTGGCTTGGCTACCGAGTTTTGTTACTTGATATGGATGCTCAGGCAAGCCTTACCTTTTCATTTATAAAGCCCGAAGTCTGGCAACAGGAGTATGCTAGCTCAAAAACCATTAAGAAGTGGTTTGACGCAATCACTCAGCAAGGGGCTTTTTCGCTTGAATCTTTAGTAACTACTCCTGAAACTGTAAATACAGAAATTAAGAAGAGTGGTAATGGCGGTAGATTAGATCTTATTCCATCTAATCTTGGACTTATTAATGTTGATCTCGAACTGGCGACTCAACTTGGTGGTGCAAATATAAGACGGTAGTGCGTCAAAGTAAAGTAGAGTAGGTGCAAATATTATCCCAAGTCCACTTTCTATTGGTTAAATTAGCTCTCTGGGCAGCAGTTGTCTTTTTTCGAGAGTGAATCCATATCCAATTAAAAAATGTGACTAATAATCTGACTGCTATTTCAGTCCACTCCCATAACTTGCTGAATTTATGCTGTCGTCGATGAAATCTACCTGTCTGTTGCCTTAAAATACCATTCGTTCTCTCTATTCTTTGAGTGCGATCTTTGCCGATATAGTGTTCTACATATTCTGCCAACACTCTCTCATATCCTCCCCACCCATCAGTATTCCAATGCTGGCAATCGGTCTTTCCTAACTATCTCCTCAATTAATTCATCCGTATGTTTTCCTACTCTTGCCGCTAAAATCAATCCACTATCATTACCTATGCTTACCCCAATCCAACAGTCTCCTGACTCAAGTTCTGTTGGTAAGCAGTTTTTCTGTTTTTTCCTACGAATGACCACATTTCATCACTACTGATTTCTTCTGTCTCTACTGCTTTAACTTCTTGGTTATGAACCATTTGGGCTTTCTGTGAGGCTTGTCTAATTATGCTAACCACTGTGTTATATGCTAATCCACTCAATCTTGCTATACCTCGTAAGCTTACTCCTTCACTTTGGCTTTGCAGGACTAAATGAATCTTTTCTGCATCTATATGCCGATGATAGTAAATCGTATCCAAGGTCTCCACAAATGTCTTCTTACATTTAGGACATTCATACCTGACGTTGCCTTTGCTGGTTGTACCATGTCCATAAACTTTATGATGTCCACACAATAGGCATTCCATGTCTTTATCTACTATCTCTTTTCTCTATACTACCTCATCTTGATGCACTACCAAAAATTAGGTCTACCTATTTTTAAAGATAAATTACGAGACAATAAAAATATTTATGCTGATGCCCCTGAACGTGGTATTCCAGTAGTACTGACTAAACCTTCAAGTCCCACCCATAAAGAGATTGTACAAGAACTCAAAGATTTTGCAGATCAGTTTATTACTAAATCTGGAATTTTGAAAAATGAATAAAAATATTTTTACTAATCTTTTACAACAGTTTACTAAACTTCTTGATCTTCTTTCTGAGAATGATATTCAAGATATTATAAATGGCAAGAAATATTTCACAATTGGAAGTGTAGTCGAAAAAGATAAAGCTTTAGCTAAAAAAGAGATAAACATTGACAAGGTTGCTTCTACTAATTTAATAAAGCTAGAAGAGCTATTGCAAAAAACGCATTCAAGGAGTGAAGCGGAAGAGCTTTTAAAAAACTCTAAGAAAACAGATTTACAAAAACTTGCAAAAGTTTTAGATATTCCTATTCAAAGTCGCGACAATATTAATAAAATCAAGGAAAAAATAATTGAGTCAACAATTGGTTTTAAGCTAAGATCCCAAGCCATAAGGAATTCAGACAGTTAGGATTGGTTAATTTATTTAAATAGGAGATCGCATTGTGATTAGATAACCCTTAAAACCTTAAGCTGCGGTAAGCTCATATTGCAAAGTAATAAACTCACTAGCTTGCAAATAGGCGATCGCAAACTCACATCCATCAGAATCCGCAAATTCCACTAGATAATCAATCTCTCGATTATGCTCATGAATATTTACAATCGTACCTACTAATCCCACGGGTAAAGTTCCATTAAATTCATATTCTGATTCCATCAATGAAAGTCTATCGATAGAAATTGGTTTTACAATAGCGATCGTATCAAGCAACTGTGGAGTTTTCATTATTTTTCTCTCTTCAAAAAAGCACTAATTAAACGAGGATATATGGATTCTGAGCTTATTTCCCAAATAGTCCGAAGTTCAGTACTTTCTGTATTAGGAATTTTCCAATCTACTTTATATTCCTTCCCAAATTTCGTGCTACTTTCCTGTCCTACTTCGCCCTCAATTGCTGCAATCTGAATCAGGTTAAATAAGCGATCGGCATTTTGAGTAGTGATACCCAGCCTAGATTGAATTACTCTTGCCTTATCTTTACCCTTATCATGGTTGAAGTTTAAGCAATACCCTAAAATTTTTTCCATAGAAATTTCTGAACTATCGCCATTTGGTAATTTCATTGAAAAGATTAAACATTCAACTAGGGTCAGTATAACTAATCTTGATCTCAAGAGATCCCTGTTTTGATGTTGTTGGTTTTGCTAGAGGCGATCAAAAAATATTGGAATACATTAGAGTAAATTACAATTTCTCATACTTTGCTAAGAATATATCTAAAGCTAATTTTTATTAGGATTGCTTGTACGGGCATATTTTTAACTCACTTTGTCACTCAAACTAGTTGGGCAGAAAACTCAGTCAGTTATTACCGCCAGCAGGGATTGGCATATCGTTATCAAAAACTCTATCCGCAGGCGATCGCTGCCTTAGAAAAATCCGTAAAACTAGCACCACAGGATATTAATGGCAGAATTATTTTAGGCTGGACATTACACTTAGCGGGAAACCACAAACAAGCGGAGCGATCGCTTTTTCAAGCTTTATATATCAATCCTTTTTCGGTGCAGGCTTGTAATGCTTTAGGCATAGTTTATCTTGTGCAAGGTGATTTAATTCCAGCCGTCGGAGTGCATAATTGGGCGGCGATTCTGAAACCTGATAATGAAATTGCCTACTATAACCTTAGTCTGGCATATCATCGGTTGGGCTTTTTTAATTGGGCGATCGCAAATGCAGATATTGCTATCAAGTTAGAACCATCTAATCCCCATCCTTTAGTTGCGAAGGCATTGGCTGCTTGGGATCAGGGCGATCGCACTTGGGCAAAGCAAATATTTAAACAAGCAATTAACTTAGATAGCAGATATGCGGATACCGAGTTTCTGAATTATTTAGAGGAAGCGGGATTTAGTACTGGTCAAATTGCTTTATCTAAAAAGATTTTAAGACTACTTTAAATTTTAAATCCAAATTCTTAAATCTAAAACCAAGGATATAAACTCAAGTATTAACATCTTTTATTTCTTTCATGGAAATTCTCCTCCTACATGGTGCTAACCTCAATATGCTCGGTCGGCGAGAGCCAGAAATCTACGGTAAGTTAAGCTTAGAAGCCATTAATCAAGTTCTGACCGAAGATGCAAAAGAGCTAGGAATAAATCTGGAAATTATCCAATCCAATCACGAAGGTGTATTAATTGATGCAATTCATAGGGCATGGCAATGTAAGGATGGAATTGTGTTCAACCCTGGAGCCTTTACCCATACTAGTGTGGCATTACGAGATGCGATCGCTGCGGTAAGTATTCCCACCGTAGAAGTACATTTAAGTAACGTCTATCAAAGGGAAGAGTTCCGCCATCATTCTTTTATTGCTCCTGTGGCAATTGGACAAATTAGCGGATTTGGGGTTCATAGCTATCGGTTGGGTTTACAGGCGATCGCTTGGCATCTAAAAAAATAATATAGCTCCAAAATTAATATAATTCCTACGCCTTCTTGGTACCATGTTTTAATATTTACTGATAGATTTGCCAATCCAGACTTAAGTTTCTATGCTCCATGCCAAAGATTTTAGTAATTGAAGATATATCAAGCCTAAGGGAAGAAATTATAGAAGTCTTAAGTTTAGAAGGCTTTGAAGTCATAGGTGCCGCCGATGGTAAGCAGGGCATAGAAATTGCCACAGCCGAATTGCCAGATCTAGTTATTTGTGATGTTTCCATGCCAGTTATGGATGGTTACTCTACCTTAGCTGCCATGCAAGAACATGATAGTACTGCTACTATTCCCTTTATTTTTCTCACCGCCTACAATGATCCAACCCAAGTTAGAAAAGGCATGAATCTTGGGGCAGATGATTACCTAACAAAACCCTTTGCAGTTCACGATCTAATTGCTATAGTCACAGCCAGACTGAAGAAAAAGTCATATATTGATCAAAAACTCAAATCAGAAGTTGACACTATTCGTACCAATATCAGCCGTGCCTTACCCCACGAACTCAGAACTCCTTTAAATGGCATCATGGGATTTTCTGAGCTTTTAGCCGAGGAATTGCAGGATCAACCAGACCTTAAGGAAATGGCTGATGGTATTTATGAGTCTGCCCAAATCTTATATCGGGTAATTCAAAATTTTTTACTATATGCTGAACTCGAAATTCTTGCCAATAAGAAAACTATCATTACCGATCAAAGCACATATGCCCAAGAGGTAATTGCCAATTCATCTCGGCTTAAGGCTCAAACCGCAGGCAGATTAGCCGATCTCCATCTCCATCTTACTGATGCTAAAGTGCGAATTTCTAAAATCCGACTCAGTAAAATTATTGAAGAAATTATGGACAATTGCCTTAAATTTTCTAATCCTGAGACTGCCATTGAAGTAATTTCCACCTGTGATCGCGACTCTATGTTTATTACCTTTACAGATTATGGTAGAGGTATGACTCCAACACAGATTAATAACATCGCTGCCTATATTCAATTTAATCGCAAAGTTTATGAGCAGCAGGGTACAGGCTTAGGTTTAGCGATCGCAAAAATTTTAGTCAAACTCTATGGTGGTGATATGCAAATTTATAGTGACCTTGGAGTAAAAACTACCGTAACTGTAACTTTGCCCCTAGCCGAGACAAGTCAGGTGATAGCGGAGAAGCATTATTAGCTGCTGCACGCTGGGAAGGTGACCGTCCTAAAATTGCCTCTAAATTAAATCGATAGCCCACATTCCGCACGGTTTGAATTAAGCGTGGTTGTTGGGGATCAAGTTCCACCTTCTTACGCAAAGATAGAATATGGGTATCAACAGTCCGAGGATTATTAACTTCATCGGGCCATGCTTTTTGTAAAAGTTCACTACGACTAATAGGTTCACCCTCTGCCTGAGCCAGCACATACAGCAATACAAACTCTTGGGGTGTTAAGTCAATTATGCTCCCCTTAAGGCGTACTCTACGCTGCACTAGATCAATTTTCAAATGTCCGTAGTCTAAATATGTAGATGAACTTGCAACTTTAATGCGGCGAGAAAGAACTTCCACCCGTGCTAGAAACTCTTGAATCCCAAAGGGTTTAGCTAAAAAGTCATCTGCTCCCGCTTTTAACCCGGCAACTATTTGCATTTCGGAACTACGGCTCGAGATTAGAAATATGATGGTACGTTTTTGTTTAGCCAACCAATAACAGAACTCTAGGCTTTCATCAGATATATCTAAATCTAGGATCGTGATGCTGGGCTGATACTGAGGTAAAAGTGACCTTGCCTGCCCTAAATTTAAACTTTGATATACAGAATAACCAACCTGTTGTAAGTGCCAACTTAGTAAGGAACTAAGATTAGTATTATTAGCAATAATGAGAAGGCTAAGAGGGATCAAACTGGTCGGCTCCTGCTTATAAAATTTGGGTTAATTACTGTTAATAAAAGTTACTATGATTTACCTACCTTGAAGTTAGCAAAACTTTTAAGTTTATTTTGTAGCTGTCAACACCTTAGGTAATTTATCAAGTAATTTTTCAACTAATCCCTCAAACAACTAAATTTATGCACTTATGTAGAGTATGACTTCTAGTCTGATATTTATATTTCTGTAAATGGATACTCAAGGGCAATTGCACCAAGCCTACCTTTTCTAAAATCATGCAAAATTAAATCGGCAACTCTTTTAAAATCACCATTATAGCGATCGCTCTTAGCTACAGCTTCAATATATTCCATCCCGCTAAGTTCCTTTGCCGAGATTCCATACTTGATATGTAAAGGCACGCCAATTTCCTTAAATTTATCCACCGCCGCCGCCGCAATCAAAACATTGTCATAGGCAGCCTGTCCAATATCATCACAAATTGCCAATTTCACTGCCGCATCTTGATCTCCCAATAGAGATGGTAAATTACCCGGCGTATCTAAAAGTTCAATGGCATCGGAAATCCTGATCCAGCGTAATTGCCGAGTAACTCCGGGGCGGTTAGAACTTTCTGCTACCCTCCGATTTAGCAGCCGATTAATCAATGCCGACTTACCAACATTGGGAAATCCAATTACCGCCGCTCTTACAGGTCGGGGTAACATCCCTCGACTGTGCCTGCGCTCATTAACCCTAATCCCCGCCACCTGTGCCGCCTTCAATAATTGCTTAATGCCGTCTCCATCCTTGGCATTGGTAAAAAATACCTCCTGCTCTTGTTGGTTAAACCATCTTTGCAACTGCTTTTGATGTAATCCAGAAATCATATCAAGGCGATTCATGACTAAAAGATGACTACGCCCTTCAGTCCAAGTAGCAATTTTGGGGTGAGTGCTGGCAATGGGAATCCGTGCATCTCTCACCTCGATTACCACGTCTACACGTTTTAATTGCTCAGATAAGGCTTTTTCTGCTTTTGCAATATGCCCCGGATACCATTGAATCAGTGGTTGTGACATGATAATTTCAAACATTAAAATCCAATAAGCGTTGACATGAAATGATCTTGAGGTACTGCTCACCTTTAGCGGAAATAACGATCCTACGGCGATCGCTACCCTCAAGAAGAGAGAAGTTTAAACTTAAATATGTTTCAGGTAATAGTTCTAATCTTTCCGCCCACTCGATCGCTACGATCCCCAAAGGAAAATCAATTCCCCGCCAATACTCTTGTAAATGTAGTTCATTCACCTCTTGGTTACTGAGTCTATATAAATCCATGTGATACAGAGGCAATCTACCACAATCGTACTCATCAATAATTGTAAAAGTTGGACTTGTGACCAATGCTTTTACCCCTAAAGATGCAGCTAGTTCCTTGATAAATGTAGTTTTGCCGCTACCCAGATTACCCTGTAATAATAAAACAGAACCTGCTTCTAATAAATTTGCAATGATTCTAGCGATCGTCTGAGTATCAGATAGATTATTAGCAATAAGGCTAAGCATATATTTCTCAAAATAAGCTTGTCAAAATACATCTGTCAAAAAATAAACTAAAAAATAAATAGTGCCGTAAGGTAAAGTCCCCACAGCACCAATAAATTAATAGGATTAACTCAGATAATTTGACTACTTAATGATCTTGGTAACTACACCTGAACCAACAGTTCTTCCACCTTCTCTAATTGCAAAACGCATTTCATTTTCGATCGCAATAGGGTTGATAAGCTCAACTGTCATTTTAATGCGGTCTCCGGGCATTACCATTTCTGCATCTGCTCCATCATCGGCTGTAAATGCTTTGATAGTACCAGTTACGTCAGTAGTACGTACATAAAATTGAGGACGATAACCAGGGAAGAAAGGAGTTTTACGCCCACCTTCTTTTTCCTGAAGAATATAAACTTGAGCTTCAAATTCAGTATGAGGAGTAATTGAGCCAGGCTTAGCAATTACCATGCCTCTTTCAATATCCTCTTTTTTCATACCGCGCAATAGTAAGCCAGCATTATCACCAGCCAAACCTTCTTCAAGACTTTTCTTGAACATTTCGATCCCAGTTACTGCAGTAGTTCGAGTTTCACGAAGACCAATTAATTCAACGGTTTCGTTAATCTTGACTTTTCCTCTTTCAATTCTGCCAGTAGCAACAGTACCACGACCAGTAATTGTAAATACATCTTCCACCGCCATCAAGAAGGGTTTATCGACAGCCCGTTCAGGGGTAGGAATATAAGCATCAACAGCAGCCATTAGGGCGTGAATCTTATCAACCCAAGGGTCTTGACCTTTTTGAATCTTGGGGTTAGCAGTCAAAGCCTCAACAGCCTTGAGTGCGGAACCTTTGATAATTGGAATATTATCTCCATCAAAATCATAGGAAGATAGCAATTCCCGAACTTCAAGTTCAACTAGTTCGACTAGTTCTTCTTCACCTTCCATTTGATCTTCTTTATTCAAAAAGACAACTAAGTTAGGTACTCCAACTTGGCGAGCTAGAAGAATGTGTTCGCGAGTTTGAGGTTCAGGACCGTCTGCTGCTGAGACTAAAAGGATAGCACCATCCATTTGAGCCGCACCAGTAATCATATTTTTAACATAGTCAGCATGCCCTGGACAGTCAACGTGAGCATAATGACGCTCCTCAGTTTGATATTCAACGTGAGCAGTATTGATCGTAATACCACGAGCTTTTTCTTCAGGAGCAGCATCAATATCGGCATACTTTTTAGCATCTGCCTGACCGATTGCTGCCAAAGTCATCGTAATTGCAGCAGTTAGGGTTGTTTTACCATGATCAACGTGACCAATGGTACCGATGTTAACGTGGGGTTTATTTCTTTCAAACTTTGCGCGTGCCATTTAACTTATATTCCTTGTCCTGTTAATTCCTTCAATCTTTACTTTTACTTTTTGCAATGATAGCTTCAGCTACGTTGCGAGGGACTTCTTCATAATGGCTAAATTCCATTGTGAAAACTCCCCTTCCTTGAGTCTTAGAACGAATATCAGTAGCATATCCGAACATTTGAGCTAAAGGAACCTTTGATGATACTTTGGCAATACCTTGTTCAGAGGCTTGACCCTCAATTTGCCCTCGACGGGAATTGAGATCACCAATAATTGTACCAATGAAATCCTCTGGAACTTCCACTTCCACTTTCATCATCGGTTCGAGTAAAACTGGAGATGCCTTCAAAACAGCTTCCTTGATTGCCATAGAGCCAGCTATCTTGAAAGCCATTTCTGACGAGTCAACATCATGAAATGAACCATCAACAAGTGTAGCTTTTAGGTCAATCACGGGATAGCCTGCCAGAATACCAGATTCACAAGCCTCTTTCATCCCTTGCTCCGAAGGTCCAACATACTCTTTCGGTACAGAGCCACCCACAATTTTAGAAACAAATTCAAATCCAGTTCCAGGCTCGGTAGGTTCAAGTTCAATCACAACGTGACCATATTGACCTTTACCACCACTTTGCCGAATAAACTTGCCTTCAGCCCTAACGGATTTACGAATGGTTTCTCTATATGCTACTTGTGGCGCTCCAACGTTAGCCTCCACTTTAAACTCTCGAAGCATACGATCCACAAGAATTTCTAGATGAAGCTCACCCATACCTGAAATTACCGTTTGGTTTGTTTCTGGATCAACCATAACCCTAAAGGTTGGATCTTCCTCAGACAAGGATTGCAGTGCTTTGGAAAGCTTTTCCATGTCTTGCTTAGTTTTGGGTTCGACGGCAACTGAAATTACAGGTTCTGGAATGAATAGTGACTCAAGTATGACAGGGGATTTATCATCACAGAGGGTATCACCCGTAAAGGTATCCTTTAGTCCTAGTACAGCCCCTAAGTCACCTGCTCTTAGCTCGTCAACTTCAATCCGATCATCTGCTTTTAGGACAATTAACCGTGATATACGTTCCTTCTTATTTTTAGATGAGTTAAGAACGTATGAACCTTTAGAAATAATCCCTGAATAGACTCGAATAAAAGTTAGCCTACCATAGGGGTCAGCCATTATTTTAAATGCTAGCGCTGACATCGGGGCATTATCATCAGAGGGTCTAATTACCTCTGTACCATCCAAAAGTTGTCCTTGAATTGCTTGAACCTCAAGAGGAGATGGTAGATAGTCAATAACTGCATCTAGGAGTAACTGTACTCCTTTATTTTTGAAAGCAGAACCACAAACCATGGGAACGATTGTGCCATTGATAGTGCCACGACGTAACCCAATTCTGATTTCTTCTTCAGTTAATTCTTCGCCTTCTAAATATTTTTCAGTCAATACATCATCAGTTTCAGCTACTGATTCTATAAGTTTTAATCTATATTCGTTGGCTACTTCTACTAGGTCTGAGGGAATGTCGGATTCAGTGATATCTTTGCCAATTTCATCATTGTAGATAAAAGCTCGCATTTTTACTAAATCGACAATACCCTTGAATTTGTCTTCGCTGCCAATAGGTAGTTGGATAGGAACTGCGTTGGAGCGTAAGCGATCACGGATTTGACCATAAACCTTATAAAAGTTAGCTCCAGTTCGATCCATCTTATTAACAAAGACAATACGAGGAACTTTATATCTATCAGCTTGCCTCCATACAGTTTCTGATTGGGGTTGAACACCACCTACAGAACAAAAAACAGCAATAACACCATCGAGTACACGCATAGAACGCTCAACTTCGATTGTAAAGTCAACGTGACCAGGTGTATCTATAATATTGATTTTGTGATCTTGCCAACTGGTAGTAATTGCGGCAGCAGTAATAGTGATTCCTCGCTCCCGTTCTTGCACCATCCAGTCGGTTACAGCCGTACCTTCATGCACTTCACCAATTTTATGTACCATGCCAGAGTAAAACAAGATACGCTCGGTGGTGGTTGTTTTACCAGCATCTATATGTGCGGCTATACCGATATTGCGTACTTTATCTAAGGGAATGGTTCTCGTCACGGATTTTTCCTCGGGTCTACAGGAATACAAAAATTATCTTCAGCATAGCATAGTTATAGTCACAGATTCTGATCCGTAACTTTTTGAAAGTACCTAGGCTTAGTACTTGTAATGGGCAAATGCCTTATTCGCTTCAGCCATACGGTGGGTTTCTTCACGCTTACGCACAGCACTTCCAGTTTCATTAGCAGCATCCATAAGTTCATTTGCTAATTTGCTAGACATACTACGTCCAGGGCGAGAGCGAGAGTACTGCACTAGCCATCTTAAAGCTAAGGCAACGCCGCGATCAGTTCTAACTTCCATGGGAACTTGATAGGTTGCTCCACCAACTCTACGAGCTTTAACTTCCACTAAGGGAGTAGCATTACGAACTGCTCGGTCAAAGATTTCAATGGCTGGATTACCTGTGCGCTCAGCTACGACATTAAAAGCATCATAAACAATGCCTGATGCCAAGGAAAATTTTCCTGATACCATGAGGCGACGAATAAGCATATTAACTAGGCGGCTGCTATAGACAGCATCGGGCGGGGTAATACGTTTGGTGATTTTTGTGCGGCGAGACATTTGATATAGGGATAGAGATTAATTTAAATTTGTCAAAACTTGGATCTGTCAAAACTTGTCAAATGATTTAATAGCAATTTGTAGCTATTTCTTTTTGCCCTTGGTAGGAACTGCGGCAGCTTGTCCTGGTTTCGGTCTTTTGGCACCATATTTTGAGCGTCCTTGCATCCTTCCTTTAACTCCAGCAGTATCAAGGGTGCCTCGGATAATGTGATAGCGAACTCCAGGAAGGTCTTTAACTCTTCCGCCTCTAATCATAACTACTGAGTGTTCTTGAAGATTATGCCCAATTCCGGGAATGTATGCTGTCACTTCAAAGCCAGAGGTTAAACGTACCCGTGCTACTTTACGCAAGGCGGAGTTGGGCTTTTTCGGGGTGGTTGTATATACACGTGTGCAAACTCCACGCCTTTGTGGACAGCTTTTGAGGGCTGGTGACTTTGTTTTTTGGTTAGCATTTTGACGCTCAGTGCGAATGAGCTGCTGGATTGTGGGCATATACTCTAAGAGTTTTAGATTAAATCAACGGCTATCTAGCTTAGCAATATTGTATTGTGGAAGTCAACTATTAATTTTATCTGTATAAACTGTAGAGTAAAATTTTTAGAAAAGTTTTTAGATTAGATGAACTTGGTTAAGAATTGCACCTAGGCGATCATAGTCATCTTTTAAGAGGATACTGAGTTTGCGTCCAGATGCTACAAGCCACTGGCGATCGCCTTGACGAGATTGATACGTATTACGGAGTATGGCAGCTATGAGTTCATCGGTGGGAGCATTGGTAATCTGGATGAGGGTGCGTAAGAAATGTAGCTCATCCGTAAATTTGTTGATTTCATTGCTGCTACAGGCATAGACGGCTTGATGAATTTGTGGTGGTTGGGATGGCAAATGTTGATAGATATTATTTTCTGCCTGAAAACCAAGAATTGCTACCTTAATTTCTGTTTTGAGCATGGCAAAGATTTGCGGTTGTTGTTCTTGGAGTTCAGTTAAAGATAAACCAAGGGCAACGGCTCGATGAACTGAGTCAATGGGCATAGTTGTGGCATGGTAAACCACTCCATAGATAATTATCTGATCCTCAGCGATCGCTTTAACCCAACTACCAAAGGCAGGTACGACAGGAAAGCTTAAATGTTTTGGTTCTAGACATTGGGCAATGTATTCCGTTGAGGCGGTTTCGACTATTTCAGCGATCTGAGTTGATTCTAGTTTTAATGAAGATGTAGTCATAGTATTTGCCATTCATAAGTTTTGACAATATGTAACACTAGTTACACAGGTTTTAGAGATACAGAACAATGCTTTTAGCCCATGAGCGGACAAAGTTAGATCCCAGTGACGATGCCCTTTTTTATGAGTATCCTCGATTTGTCACCCACGTCGATGATGGCTTTATTCGACAATTAACTAATTTATATAGCGATCGCCTAAAACCTCACACTCGAATTTTAGATTTAATGAGTAGCTGGGTTTCCCATTTGCCAGAGACTATGAAGTTTAATCATGTGGAGGGACATGGCTTAAATGCTGAAGAACTCCAGCGTAATCCCCGTTTGGATCATTTTTTTGTCCAGAATCTAAATCAAAATTTAAATCTACCATTTACTGATTGTGAGTTTGATGCAATTCTCAATACGGTATCTGTGCAGTATTTACAGTATCCCGATGCGATTTTTACGGAGATTTATCGAATATTAAAGCCCAATGGCATCGCAATTATTAGTTTCTCTAATCGGATGTTTTATCAAAAGGCAATTCAAGCTTGGCGGGATAGTTCAGAGCAACAACGGGTAGAGTTAGTTAAGGCGTATTTTAAGGCGGTGAAGGGATTTAGTGAACCTGAGGTGGTAACTGCTAATTCCCATAACCTATTGTGGCAGTGGCTAAACCCCAGTAGTGGCGACCCTTTCTATGCTGTAATTGCGACTAAGGTTTTAAGTTAAGGGGAGAGTATGGCTAAGGTATCTATAGATAGGGCAAGTTTGGATCGAGTCTTGGCACAGTTAACCAAGGCAGTCGAGGAAAGTCTGGCGGAGGGTATTAAAAATGGCTTATTTCACTTACCTAGTAGCGATCGCAATGCCCTGTGGGTAGCAACGGATTTATTACAGAAGTCGGGCAAGTTTCCAAATTATAAATTTACTTTTTATCACTTGGGAAAGGGAGCAGAGACTAATACTTGTGCTGTGACTTTTATTGCTAGTACTATTGATAATATCGAGCATCCTAATCAATGATGAAAGTTGCCCATCAAGGTTATCACTGGAACCGTGGCTTAGGGAGATTCTTTGAGGGGTGGTACTACCGCTTAACTTTACCCCAGTTTCAACAATCCTTTGCCTTTATGTATGCCATTGATGATCCCCAAGGTGGGACAGCCTATAGTGGCGGATCAGTGCAAGTATTAGGAGTGAATGATCAGCATATTTGGCGAACTTTGCCTAGTGTTCAAGGTTTTTATGCTAGTTGGGAACGACTTAATCTTAGCCATTGGCACTCTGGGGAGGGTTATTCTGCTAGCGATCGCCATAATCAAGGCAGAATTTATGACCCCGTAAAAGACCTTACCTGTACTTGGGATTATCGGATGCAGGCAATTAGTAATGACAGATCAGCAACCATGGGCTGGTTATCTTACTTTTCTGTATTTGCTCCTGGTTGGCAGATTTTAAAGCTGCATGGCTTGGGCTCAGGGTGTGTGGCTTGGGGCGATCACTTCTATGACTTTGAAGATGCACCAGTATATATGGAAAAAAACTGGGGTGGAGCATTTCCAGAGCAATGGTTTTGGGTACAGTGCAATGCCTTTGATGGGAATAGTAATCTCAGCGTAGTATGTGCAGGTGGCAAACGTAAGACCTTGGGGATTTCAAGTGATGTTGCCATGGTTGCTGTTTACCATAATGGTAAGGTATATAACTTTATGCCCGATCAAAGTGAGATTTATTGTGATATTGAGCCTTGGGGAAGTTGGAAAATTCAGGCATATAACAACCGTAGGCAGCGAGTAGAGCTTAGGGGTAAAACTGATAGCTTAGGCACATGGATTATGGTACCTACAGCCAGGGGCTTGAAATTTAGCTGTCGGGATACGGCGATCGGAAAAATTAAGTTAACTTTGGTGCATGATGGTAAGACGATCCAAGCCAGTAGTAATCAAGCTGCCTTGGAAGTTGGCGGTAAGACTTGGTACACACCTTGGCAGTTTAAGTCAGCGAGTATTTAACCTAGGTTAAATCCCCATTGTGATATTATCCAACTAGGTTTGGGCTATTTTGCTGCTTTAGGTTTTGTATGTATTAACGAGATGGACGAGGTTGCGGTCACAGAAGCTTTACAAACGGACTTGAACTTGTCCAAGGTTAGAATTCAAGTTAAGTGGGTTGAGAGTCAGTTATATATTTTAGCAAGTAGGAATCAGGGGCAGGCTATTAACTATGACCTTTTATTTGCTCGAATTCAGACCCGCTTAGAACAATTACAAGTACCGATCGCCGTATTTACAGTGTATGGCAAAGTTAGCGGTAGTCAGGAGCCTGAGTGGAAGCGCATCGGGACTATTAATTTACCTAAATCTTCCCAAACGAAAAAGACAAGTAATCGAACTTCTCAAGCTGTTAAATTCCAGCCTCAAAATATTAAGAAGATTCAATACATTAAAAATATTCGACTTCATCCCAAGCAGGGTTTTCTACTGGCATTTGCGGTTTCTAGTATGATCTTGGCAATTTGGTTAGTCTGGGAGCGATCGCAGCAACAGGAGCTAATTGATCAGGCGCAAAGTATTAAAAAGCAACCTTTTGATTTGAATCGTCCCTATAACCCAGATACCCTTGAGGGCGATCGCCAAAATGTTAATGGTAAGTTACTAAGGCTCAAAACAATTCCCAACTTTCCTGTATTTGCCTATGCTGAGGCTCAATCTTTAATTTCTCCCCTAGATATACGGATCAACCAAATTAATCAAAAATTACAAATCGAACGTAGTGCTGCTAATACCCTTGATATTGCTACCAAAATCGCTGTAAATGCCGAGGCGATCATCCAAAATTCTCCCCAAACAGCTCAAAAGTGGCGATTAGCTCAAACTAAGTGGTTGGAGTCTGTAGCAATTCTCAAAACTATTCCTAACTCAACATTTGCGGGCATTCAGGCACAGGAAAAGATTAAGGATTACAGTATGAGATATGCGGCTGTGAAGTTACAGCTAAAAAAACAGTTAATTACTGAGGCGATCTCCTTTGTTCTCAAAACTGATACGGGCATGGCTATTCAGTCAGAGATGCGGGACTTGAAAAACAGTAAGGTTGGTAAAATTGAGTTTATGAATGCGTGTACACCGTTTGTGAGTTTTAATTTAGACCCTAGTCTGGTGAAAAAACAGCAGGTGGAGCTTTCAGCCTTGGCAGTAGAGATGTGCAGTTATCTGTGGAATAACAAGTAACTAGGAAATCTAGGAAATAAATTATGCCCCTTGGTGATTATGATTTGGTGGTAATAGGTGATGGCAAAAAGGCAGGAGCGATCGCTCTTAAGGCAGCAAAAATTGGAGCTAGGGTGGCTCTGGCAACTTCTCTAAGATGGGATTTGGATCAGCTTGAGCAAGTTGTGAGAAGATTTCAGTTATGTACGCATTCTTTAAAATCTTTAGATCAATTAGAACAAATAGATCAAATTTTAGAATCCCTACTTTTTGCCCAGAAAGAACAGATCGAGTTTTTACAAACCTGTGGTGTAGATGTAATTTTAGGTAAAGTCCAATTTAGCGATCGCCGCACCATAATCATCCAGTCCTTAACGCAAGTTGATCAAAACCATAATCCAATCAATAGGAAGTTAACATCTCGACGATTTGTAATTGTCCAAGATTCCATTCTCCAACGACACAGAATTTTAGGCTTAGATCAAATTAGCTATTTAACCTATGACTCCCTATTTAAGCTATTACCCACAGGTAGATTAAGTTCCATTGCGATCTTGGCAGAAGATGCTCTAGGTTGTGCGATCGCCCAGATTTTGCATAAATTAGGAATTAAAGTCCGAATTATCACGGCGGGTTCGATTTTACCTGAGTTCGATCTGGATATTGCGCGCATACTCCAAGCACATTTAGAAATTCAAGGTATCGAAATTTACACTGGTACCATTGTCACGGCGATTTCCGATCAGAAAATTTGGATTACGACATCATTAGGAACTCATGCTTTAGACCGGGATGGAGATATATTATTGCCAAGTTCTGCCCATATTCCCGATCTCAACCTGACTGCCGCAGGGATTCAGACTTATCAAGGGGCTAATCAAGGGGAAATTCTGATTACTTCTAAACTACAAACCACAAACCCTAATATTTATTTGTGTCATCAGTTGAACGATATAGACATCATTTTAAAAAATGCCTTATTTTGGAAGATTTTTGCGCTTAAACCATCTATTCCTGCCCAAATTTCTTACACTCAACCACAACTAGCAAGTATTGGCTTAAGCGAACTCGCAGCAAGATTGCAGTACGGGAAGAATGTATATGTATGGCAGAGATACAGTCAAAGCGATGGCGGGGAGTTTTATAAAGTTCTGTATCGAGATAATGGGGAAATTGTGGGAGCGCACTTTATGGAAGCCTATGCCCAAGAGCTATTGGCATCTGTAGCAATTATGATCCACAAAAAAATTAAGGTTACGGATGTGGCTAATTTACCCAATGGCGCGATCGCTGAGCTATGTCAAGAAATTTCCACAGAAATCTGGGCTAGAAACTGGAAATCATTGTGGTTTAGGCTCCGTAGCTAAAGTTCGATAATTCCGCCATACTTATTTCACACTTCATGGCACGACCCTAAGTACAATCCTACAAACCAAAACTTAGGTCGATGTTAACTGATGGACGATTCTGATAAATGCGACGATTTTCATATTCATAGTAACGGCGGCGATCGTAATCACGGTAATAGCGATCGGCAACGTATTCTCTGCGATAGTTGTTCCAGTTGCGATCACGGAAGCGATCCGATTCTCTAATAATAACTACCCGATCGCGCTGGGGATGAGCAGATACTGCCATAGGAAAAAGTGCCATAGCTGCGGCGGATAATGCCAAAAATGTAAGATTTTTCATACTATTACCTTCTATTTAGTTCATTTAGTTTTAAATTTCAATTCTAAAGTTCGATTCTAAATTTCTAAGTATTTAGCAAACTTAATTTGGTATATCAGACTGTAATTAATCCATAATGGTTCAAAATAAAAAGTTTAAAATCAGCGCAAATCTTTCCAAGTAAATTAATTTAACCAAACCAAATCCAGTCCTAGCTTGAGTTTAATCAATCCCCAGTTCTAACTTAAGAGCCTTAATCGACTCCGCCGCCACATACTTACCCGAATAGATCACCTCTAAGGGGCGAATTCTATCCACATCGGCGATCGCCTGTTTAACAGCAGCCAAAGAATGTCCAGCTATAACTAAATCTACGGTTTTTAGCATTGATTGCAGCCTATAGGTATCTTGGGGTAAAACTGCAATTACCAAAACATCTTTGCGAATACTTTGGATTAAGCTTTCTGCTAGTCTTAGCACTCCTGTACTGATTGACACTAAACCAACAGAACTATTTAAGGGCAGTTTTCTAATGCGGGCAATTTCGGGGCTGTAGTTATAAATATCAATGGTAAATATGCGGATGGGGCGATCGCCTACCAGTCTATGCACGGTTTCCGCAAAGTAGCGATTGGTGACAATTGTACTAGCCCTAATATTTTGCTCAAGCTGATCTAGAGTTTTGCCAAGTTCTTCGATCGCAATAATTTGTAAGGGAATATCAAGAGCTTCTTCTAACTCTGCGGCAATAATTTGAGCCACGCCTGCATCTTCTTTCCCAGAGGTAACAATGAGCTTAGCACTACAACTTAGTCGCCAATTAACTTCATGATTAAATAATGTTTGTGCCTGAGCGAGGGAATATCCTAAGCTTAAAAGCTGATTTAAGGTCTGACGAATAATTTGTACAGATGCCTCTTCTGAGACTAGTTCCTGCTTGGGAGGAGCCGCATACATTCCTGAACCACCCTTTGCCGTGACTAAGCCTGCCTTCTTAAGCTGTTGATAGACTTTATTGATAGTGTTGCGGTGTAACCCAGTCTGTTGAGCTAATTGGCGAGTGCTGGGGAGTTGTTCACCACTAGCATAGGCACAGGACGTAATGGCAAAACTAATCTGATCAAATAACTGTACCGCAGGGGAAATCTCGCTATCTGGCTGAATGAAGAACTGTACCATCTGAGATTACTGTATGATTCAAAAAGACTTAAAATAAAGACTTAAAAATTTAATGGCTTAGAAATTTAGTTTAATAGGAAATCCTTGAATACAGATCAAATCATAATTGCTCTTGATGTGCCTAGCTTGGATCAGGCGATCGCCCTTGTCGAGCAGTTACCCACAGTTACATTTTGGAAAGTTGGACTAGAGTTATTTACTAGCTGTGGCATTGAAATAATTCGCTATTTAAAATCTCGAAATAAAAAAGTATTTTTAGACCTCAAGCTACATGATATTCCCAATACCGTAGCCGCCACCTGTCGGGTCTTAGCCAAATATGAAGTGGACTTTTTAACTGTGCATGCGATCGGCGGCAGAGCCATGCTAGAAGCTGCTCAATCTGAAATTAAAGGAAGTTCCACCCAACTTTTAGCCGTAACCATCCTCACCAGTATTTCTGCCCAAGAATTAGGTGCTGATCTAAAAATTCCCCTAGAGCTTTCCGACTACGTTTTAACATTGGCATTAATGGCTCAAGCTAGCGGTATTGCTGGTTGTGTTTGTTCTGCCCATGAATTAAAAGTTTTGCGATCGCATATCCAGTCTAATTTTTATTTGGTTACCCCTGGTATTCGGTTGGGAGGTGGGATAAATCAAGATCAAAATCGAGTCATGACTCCGAAGCAGGCGATCGCTCTTGGTGCAGATTACTTAGTGATTGGTCGTCCCATTACCCAAGCCCCAAATCCCTTGGCTGTTTGGCAAGAAATATGTCAGCAAATATCTACATAGACTTTGTAAATATAAGCTATTTAGTATAATTTCAGCAGCAAGCCTCATCACATCATAACTATGGAATTACTATGGAATTAGCTAGCTGTAGAAATGCGATCGAAGAACCAGTCATTGAAGAAGTAAAAGCTCAAGTTAAATCCTTAAGCCCTGCTCTCCAAAATCAAGTTGATGTACGCGGAATTGTTGCCTACTCGCTTAATCGTCTTCCAACTATGTATGCTACAACCCAAAGAGGATGGTCACAGCAACGCCGCAGGGCAAGGGAAGAATTTGGGGATCAAATTAAAGGTGCTGTTCGTCAAGGAATGCTGGGGATCAGAAAAGATGTCCTGCGTGAATCGCAACCCTTGCCTGAAGAAGAGCTAGAAACTGAAGCTCGGTCTTTAGCAAAACTCCAAAAAATCCTCGGTAAACCAGATTTGCGCTGGCGAGAATTGCACGAAGCTCTCCAAGACACACTGATTAACATTCATGATCGAGGTGCACTATCCACTGGTCATGTCAGCATGGCAAGGAAAAATGCTTTGACCATTAAAAGTTATCTCAAGCGTTCTAAGTCCCATGATCCAGGCTGGAAAAGTCGCCAAATTACGGTTGCCCTTTCAGAACATGCTATTCAGTCATCTCAAGATGAAAAAGAATTTGCTTCCTATATGCTGCGAGCCTACTGGAATTACACCAACATTTTAGAAAACTTAGTTATGGCAGTGGCAGAATTACAATTAAAGCGGATGGAACCTGCTGCCAAAGAGAGGATTACCCTTAATGAGGTTGCTGCTTACACCTTAAATCGCTTACCACCCATGTATGCTACCAGCAATAAAGGGTTACAACAATTACGCATCCGCGCAAAAACGGAAATGGCACACCAAATCGTCGCTCTAGTTAGAGAAGCAGTAGTTAGAGTTCGGGAATATCCCCAAAGACTTTTACCGCCTTTAACCATCCAGAAATTCACAAAAGAGCGAGACTTAGCCTTATCGGAACTGAGAACTTGTTTAGAACTTCCAGATTTAACATGGCAAAATGTTGTGGAAGTAGTCCAAGATATTATTACTCAGAGTGAGGAAGGGGATACCATTTGGTACAGAAAACTACAAAGATCGAGTTAGTAACTATAACTAAGCAATCGATGAAGATCAATAAATTAATTCCATATCTATTTTTACTACCTGCACTTTTAGCCTTTGGAATTACTGCTTTTTTGCCGATTATTCAGGCGTTGTATTTGAGCTTTACTAATTACGACCTTATTAATAAACCTAATTTCATCGGTTGGCAAAACTATATTAATTTGGGTAGCGATCGCCTATTTTGGCAGGTTTTACTTAATACAATTATCTATCTGGTATGTGCAGTACCTTTATTAATAGTAATTCCCCTATTTTTGGCAATTTTAGTTAATCAAAAACTAAGAGGTATGCAATTATTTAGAGCAATTTATTACTTTCCTGTAGTGATTTCTGTAGTGGTAGCGGGATTAGCTTGGAAGTGGATATACGCCGAAAATGGACTACTTAACTTTATTATTTCCGCTATTAGCTGGCAATCAATTAAAATTAATTGGCTAACTGATTCTAAAACCGCAATTTTTGCCATTATTGCTGTAACCGTATGGAGGGGTCTGGGCTATTACATGGTGATTTATTTGGCAGGTTTGCAATCCATCCCTCCAGATTTATATGAAGCCGCAGCGATCGATGGTTCCGATGGTTGGCTAAAGCATTTTGACATCACTATTCCTTTACTCAAGCCCTATATTATCCTAGTGGCTGTAATGTCATCAATTTCAGCGATGAAGATATTTGAAGAAGTATTTATTATGTCCCGTGGTGGACCCGCTAATAGTACTAAGACCATTGTTTATTATCTGTATGAAAAGGGATTTGGTAGCTTAGAAATGGGTTATGCTTCTGCCATTGGTATTGTGGTTTTCATGGCTATCTTCTTAGTATCTATTACTACTTTTAAGTTTATTAATTCTCAATCCTTGAATATCCCTACCGCCAGTGATATCTAAAAAATTCTCAAAAACTTCCAAACTAAGTCCCAATAACTAAAATAATGTTTCTACCCCCTATTTTGTCTAAAAGAAAAATTAGATGTGCAAATTTAGGCTAGATATCGTCGTGTTTCTAAAATCATATTTACATGTTCTATTCCTGCATCATCATAGGGAACCCCGACACTTGTAAAGCCGAATTCTTGATAAAACCTGACGAGATAAGTCTGGGCTGAAATTTGAATATTCAAATCTGGATATTCTTGCGTACTCTTCTCGATGCAAGCTTTTACTACCCTTCGCCCCGCCCCAATTCCTCTTATTTCTTTAGTGGTAATAACGCGCCCAAAAGAAGGTTCTGAGTATCTAGTATTGGGGAAATTTAATCGTGCGTACGCTATTAGTTGTCTATCATTTCTCCGACCCAACAGATGCCACGACTGTTTATCCAACTCATCGGCATCTAAATATGCACACCTTTGCTCCACAACAAAAACTTTCTGTCGCAAGGAGAGGATTTCGTGCATTTCCTCTCCAGAGATGTCGCTAAATTGTTGCCAATACCAATTAATTTCCATTCATCCTTACTTGATTAGGACTACCAAATTAACGATAATCTTGACTCTGGATATTCCTTATTCTTGCCTCTGGGCGTTTAAATCGATCTAATTGAGCCTCAAAAAATGCCCGATTTGCTGCTAAATGTCTAGGGTTAGGATCGTCTAGGGGATAGAGTAGAGCAGTTCGCAAAGCCTGAATTACAGCAGAAGTGACACAATACATCGATCGCTGAAAACTAATCCCCAACTGAATTAGCATATCATCCTGACCACGGCAATATTTAGAGTAATATTCAACTAAATAGGGGGGCAGAAAATGCAGCATATCTTGCATTAACAACGTGGGTGGAATTCCAGCAGTGCCAACGGGAAAAACATCGGCATAGAGAATACCAAAATGAAAATCCTTCTGCTCATCTGGAACTTGTCCTGCTTGGGCATTATAGGACTTAGTACCTCGAAATGGAGAAGTACGATAAAAAACTGCTTCTACATAGGGTAAAGCTGCTTCGTATAGCCACATAAAGCCCTTTGATTTAGGAATGATCTCATAGACTTCACCTCGAATATGAACATGGTGATAAATAGGACGACCAGCGATCGCAAAAATCCCATTAACAAGAAAATTCATCGCTTCGGGAACGCTAGTAATCTTACCTTCATCGTAAAGGTCACTCATTTCAAAAAATACTGGAGCCATCACTTCCCAAAATAACCCTAGATTAGAGTAATAGGACATTTGACGTACTTGTTCTAAAAACATATCAGGGAAAAGTTGATATAACCCCATCATCACAGGATTGAACTTGAAATATGCCCGAATTGCCTTATCTGCATTTGCCTTATATTCATCACTATCTAAATACGGATCGAATTGTCCGCCCATACCCCGATGCCACAGCATAGCCCGCATACATTCTTCCGCAAATTCCATATTGATGCGATCGTGCCACAGATGATGAAAAATTTTAGGCATCTTCATGGTTTCGCCCTTTTCCATAAATGCTAATAACTCTGGATGGGCAGTTGCTTCACCTCGCCAAATCCGTAAATCGGCATCATCCCCAGCATAGTGATTGTGCAGTTCTAGGTATTCTTGCGGGAGGAAATATTTAAAGAAAGGCAGAGGATCGAGAAATACTTGTTCGGCAATATAAAGCAAATCCCGCCAGTAAAAGTCCATAGGCACAGCATATGCCTTATATAAACCAATTATCTGCATCAGATTCTCTGGAGTATCGGGGAGCATTGCCCCACCTGCTTCTAAGCGGTGAACCACATCAGCAAGTTCATGGGTTGAGGGGGGAAGAGTTGTTTTTTCAGTTATGGGGTCGGTTATGGTAATTGTCATAAAAACTATGGCGATCGCTTATAAAAAGTTATTTTTAATATTTGAGATCAATAATATTAGTAATTAACATAGACTAGAATCAATCTTTTCAATACAGTTCATAGTCTTTAGTCTATTTAATATATTTTTCAGCTAACAATCAAGTAATCAGTAATAAGGTTATTATTTGTTTCTTAGCTGTTTCAGAAATGCTGACATAAAATTCATCCAGATAACTAAGCTTGAAAAATGAAATAAGGTTTTATATGGCACTTAATACGGCAAACCAATAATAACTTGTGTTAGAGTTCGATAGTATAGAAATAATTGAGTTTTAACCTATATGAGACGTAGAAAGTCACTTTCTCCTGTAGAGCGTGGTCGAATTCGTTTATATCTAGAAAAGGCTACTAATTTAGATTCCGAGTTTTACATTCATCGACGTGGTAAGCCTATTATGTCTATTAAGTTTGATCCCTCACAAATTCACTCTCAAGAGGGGAATAAATTAATAGACTATCTCCTAGATGCTGAAAGTTCTGAAAGTAAAATTTATGTTAAAAGACCTAATGAGGGTTTGAAACGGGTTGCTTTTCTAGAAGAAATTAATTAAAGATAGGCTAACAACTTCTCCTTCCAAAACCTTTTGAATAAGCTAAACCTTCTTTAACAATATTCGAGTTAGTAAAATGCCAGAAGATAATAAGCAAATTCCTGAAGATAATGACTTATTAAAGGAATTTGAATCTCCTATTACAGAGAAAGAGGAACGCTCTTTAGCTGACACACTGGATATAAAAAGGGAAGATACTAGATCAAATTTAGCTTGGTGGTTGTATGGGTTACTTGCTGCAAGTTACATCGGAGCATTTGTAATTATGGGATTGGTAATATTTCTACCATTAGACAAAACAGAGGATAGGAAAGAAAGGTACACTTACACAAAAGATATTCTTTCACTCCTAATCACAACTCAAACAGGTTTAATTGGAGCAGTTTTAGGTTTCTATTTTGGAAGTAATCGTAATAAATAATCAGCATTACTTATGAACCACAGAAAGATACGCGTATCTAGTGGAACCTTCATCTGCCCTCAAAAGTACTCAAAATATCTTCGGGTAATGGCTCATCAAAGTCATCAGGTACTACAAATTCGCCATCGCATAAACCAGTTGGTCGAGGAGTTACAGGTTTCTCTTTATTAGCTATTCCAAAGGGTATATGAACCATAGGTATATTTTCCACAGAAGAGTTTAGATGACTAAGTTGATCGTCAAAGAAAATGTGAGGCTTTAGGATATTTAGCACCCTGCTTTTTTCCATGCCTCCTAAGAAAAAAGCTTCATCTGGACTAACACCCATGTTCTTCAAGGTAGTCACAACTCGTTCATGAGCAGGAGCATTTCTTGATGTAACAATGATAATTCTAAGTATTTGTTCATAACTAGAATCATTTTTTAACTTGTGATCTTCCATTTTTTGCATTAAGGAAAGCTTCTTAAAAAGGTCGCCAAGTGGTCCAAGTTTATGGGGTATGTGAGAATTTTCTATTTCGTAGTCTTGAAATCCTTTAAGGTCTGTTTTTGTGAATACTGCTTCAGATTCATCATCTGCAATAACCCCATCAAAATCGAAAGCAACTCTTAGCTGTTTGTCATTTAGATTATCACTAATCTCTGATGCAATCACGAGACCACCTGCGTAACCTGCATTGATAGCTTGATCAATATCATTTTTATTTGCGCTTAAAAATAGAGAGATATTGAATGCAGGAATATACTGATAGGGTGATTTTCCTGATGTAAAAGCAGCTCGAGTTATATCGAGTTTATAATGCCTAATGGAACGGAAAATTCTTAGACCTGTTTCTAGAGAATTCTTAGAAAAAAGAACAACTTCTACAGGCATTATCTCAGGGAAAACATCATTAATATTTAACAGCCTCTTAATAAAAGGAAATGCCACACCTCTCTCTAAAACATTATCAATGTTTCTTTCTTGATATGCTTTATACTCTTCTTCTCCCTTGGTTGAGAATATAAGATCGGACTCGCTAAGAGCAAAGAGTGCACTTGATGCAACTCCTACCACTAACTTTTTCTCTATTGGATATGGCATCTGCTAAATGAATCACTTATGAACATCATAAATCATAAATTATTAACTTTACTAATAGCAATGAGCTGATCGCTTCCTAATCCAGTCTCAACTAAACTCGCAACTAAAGAATTAGTAGTCGGTTCGCTCCATTTCAGAAGCCACGATGGTTGAATGCCCAGAAAGAAGATCAAAGCTACTAAAATCAAAGCAGGAGTATGTTCTGTCCAAGTTACTTTGGGATAATAGGCAGTAGCATTATCAAGTTTTCCAAAGCAGGTACGATTCAGCAGAATCACGAAATATACTGCCGTTAGTCCACTGGCAATAATACAAAGTAGGGTCAGAATCGGAAAAACACTAAAGCTACCTTGGAAAACTAAAAATTCAGCAACAAAGCCAACTAGTCCGGGTATCCCTGCACTTGCCATGCCACCCACAATTAGTAAAGTACTGGTTAAAGGAAGACCACGGATCGGGTTTAGTAATCCATTCAAAGCATCCAAATCTCTGGTGCCGACTTTATCTTCAATTAAGCCTACTAGGTAAAACAAAACTGCCAAGATTAAACCATGACTTACCATTTGTCCCACTGCTCCAACTAGGCTCAACTTGGTTCCCGCCGCAAGAGCAACAAGCACATAACCCATGTGTCCGATGGAACTGTATGCCACCATTCTTTTTATATCCTTTTGGGCGATCGCTGTTAAAGCCCCATACAAAACACTGACTGTCCCAATGATGCCGAGAGTTGGAGAAAGCACTGCCCAAGCATCAGGAAGTAACTGCAAGCAAAAGCGAACTAGACCGTAGGTTCCTAACTTTGCTAATACTCCTCCTAAAAGAATAGCTACTGTTGGTGAAGATTCCACATAAACATCGGGGAGCCAAGTATGCAGAGGTACTAGGGGAGTCTTAATCCCAAATCCGATTAAGAGAACTGTAAGAATAATAATTTGAGTTGGTAAAGGGATAGAAGCGATCGCCTGTAAATTCGCATCATAATCAAAGCTAGCTGAACTACTTAACCATCGCATGGCAAAGAATCCTAGCAAAATTAGAAATCCCGAAATTGCCGTAAAAATCAGAAACTTCATAGCAGCATAGGTTCGCTTTTCGCCTCCCCAAATGGCAATCATTAAATACAGAGGAATTAGCTCCAATTCATAGAAAAGTATAAATAATAAAAGATTTTGAGCTACGAAGGCACCAGCAACAACGCTCGATACTACTAGAATCAAGGCATAGTATAACTGCGATCGCTCAATTTTAGCCTTACTACCATAGATCACAATCCAACTTAAAAAACTATTCAAAGCTAATAAAGGTAAGGAAACTCCGTCTACACCTAGGCGATAACTCAAGCCGATTTCTTGAACCCAAGGTAGATATTCCTCCATTTGCAAACCTGAAACCGTTGGATCAAACTGAAAAAAGAGAGATAAAGTCACTATTAAATTGATAGAAGCGATCACCAAGGCATAGGTACGAGCAGCAGTTAGTTTAGGATAGAGCCCAATGAAAATAGCCCCAAGTAAGGGAAGTAAAATTAGAATACTTAGCATAATTTATTTACAAGTTGTCTATAGAATTTGTATTTAGAAGTTATTGCAGGAATTACTTAAGAAGTTATTTAGAAATTCATCAACAGAATTATGCCAATCCCAATCACTGTCGTTAATAAATAGGCTTGGGCTTTGCCAAAGGTACTATATTTCAGCACCTCACCGCTAAAAATTGCAATCAAACCGAATAAATTACCAAGGGCATCAAAGATATATCGATCAACCCAAAAGGCAATTTGGGAAATGACAGCAACGGTGAATACGATAGTTTGGCGATAAATTTTAGGAGTGTAGAAGTCATTTGCCAGTAAGTCTTGTAAACCTTTCCATGGAAAGCGAATCGGTTTGGGAATAGAGTTACTGAGATAAGTTACTGCCCCGATGCTAAAGCCAAAAATGGTTGACCAGATCAGAAGCAGTGCCACATCTTTATTCAAATTTACCCAAAGAGGTAAGAAATTCAAGGACTGTAAAACTAGGGGTAAGTGCAATACAAAGCCACTTAAAGTTACTAAAGGCAGGATCACAAACTGATTAACTTCAGGCGATCGCTGTGCCATTTCCTTCGCACTACCCCCAAATATCAAACAAAACACCCTACTTAGGCTAAAGGCAGTAAGTCCATTCACAACCAAAATAAATCCCACCAACCACGGATAATCTGTCCATAGACCATTTCCCAGTTTTAAAAATGCCCAAAAGCCTCCTAGGGGTGGAAAAGCAACTAAGCCTGCGGCTCCAATTAGTAGTCCCAATCCTGAAATGGGGCGACGAGACCATAAACCTCCTAACTGGGTAACATTTTGAGTTGTACTATTCAGAATAACTGCTCCCACTGCCATATATAACAAAGCGATCGCTACAGCATAGACCAGAACGAGTAATAAAGCTGCATCAGTTTGACCAGTCCCCACCGCAATAAATACTAAACCCATGTAACTACTAACCGCGTAGGAAAGAGTGCGTTTGACATCGATTTGGGCGATCGCAATTAAAGCTCCTCCTAGACTGGTAATAGCTCCAATAGCGATCAATGCTGACATCGCCGTAGGGGAAAGTGCAAGCACAGGTGCTAATTTAATCAATATCCATGCTCCCGTTGGTACTACTACTGAAGCTCGTAAAATCGTACTGGGAATCGGAGCTTCCATCGCTTCATCTAGCCACAGGTGCAGGGGAAATTGAGCGCACTTACCCATTGGACCTGCTATCAAAGCCAAACTAACCAGAGTAATGAGATTAGGATCAATATTGGTATTCTCTGCCCAAATTACTAACTGATCAAAATCCCAAGTTCCTGCCAAAGGTAGTAATGCCACTACCCCCATCAGCAATACTAAATCACCCACCCGTTTTGTTAAGAAAGCATCTCTGGCTCCGCTTACCACTAGGGACTGATTAAACCAGAACCCAACTAACAAATAGGTACCTAAGGTCAGAATTTCTAAAATAATGTATGCAAAAAATAGAGAGTTGCACAATACCAAAGCACACATTCCTGCCTCAAAGAATGCCAAAAGCGCAAAAAATCTTGCCCAGCCCCAATCCATTTCCATATAACCGATCGCATAAACCTGAGCCAAAAGATTTAAGCCCGTAACCAAAACCATGGCACCAATAGTTAAAGCAGAAATTTCAATGGGACAACTAAGATTCAAATCAGCAACTTGTAGCCACTGCCAAGAAAATTTTAAAGCAGGTTGCTCCAAGCTTTGGAAAAGAGCGATCGCTCCATGCAGAAAGGCAAACAGCGTCGTAATTAAATTTACATATCCCGCAGGACGAGGACCAGTTAATCTAGTCAGTGATGGAAACCAAATTACGGAAGCGATCGCCCCAATTAATGGGTAGCAAGGAATTAACCAAGCACTCTCAAAGAGAATTTGGCTCATAATTTTAAAGTTGTTTACTAAATTTTTTATTGATTGAAATTAATCATATCCATAAAACTTATAGATTAAAATCAATCTTTTTAATGGAGACAATAGTGTTTTATCTATGAAACAATTATTCTGCAAACCTCAATACCAAACTCTTTTTTAATTAGCCAAGCTTGAGGAAATAAACCACTAAAAAACCGCCATGCCTAGTTGCTAGGAGTCACAGAGGTAGTGATGTGGTTGATAGAAAACCAGCTAAATTTTGTTGCTAGAATTAAGATCTAGGCTCAACCCTAGAATAGTCATCATGGAATCTAATAATGTCATCTTCGCCTAGATATTCCCCATTTTGAACTTCAATAATTACTAAAGGAATCACCCCAGGATTTTCTAACCGATGTAAAGTGCATTGAGGCACATAGGTAGATTGATTATGTCCAATAATAATTTCTTGATCCCCACAGGTTACCCTTGCCGTACCTGAAACTACGATCCAATGCTCACTACGGTGATGGTGCATCTGTAAACTTAGGCGATGTCCGGGCTTGACCTCAATTCGCTTAATTTTATAGCCTCGCCCTTCTTCAAGTATAGTAAAAGACCCCCAAGGTCTGGTATCACTAGCATTTGTACTAAGTCCATTGGGCAATGTTTCTTTCACAGATACTAAACTGGTTGCTTGTGCCATAAATCATCCCCTAATTGATTAATTGAGTAGAATAGTTTTAACATAACAGCCCATTAATTTGTTTGCTAAAGCTTGAGCTTCTTAAAACTTGTAGCTTCAAAGATTATAGCTCCTAAAGTCTCAGTGCATATCCTCAGAGCGAATCCATAAACCACAAATTTAGTCTTGTAATATAGATTGGGCTATTTGGAGAACAATTGCCTGCACTTCAGATAAAGGTAATTGGTGTATCTTTGCTAACTGTACACAATCTTCGTATTCAGGTTGGATAGTTTTAAATTTATTCCGATCTGCAATTTTAACCCTCGCTGTTCCTAGCTTGGTCTCGATGCTAAATATCTCTCTAGGGATAATCCTACGTTCTTGTAATCTTCTTCTGATTCCTAAGGTTGTGGTTTCTCGAAATAAAATATCCTCACAAATTTCTAGGCGATCGCAGGGACAAATTACTGTAATTAAAACCGCAGGACGAGATTTTTTCATCCCGATCGCTTGGGTAAACACATCCAAAGCACCATGACTCAGTAATAAATCCATCACGTAGCCAATCACCTGACTGCTTAAGTCATCAACCTGAGTTTCTAAAACCCCAATCAGTTCTGTTTTTTTTTATCTTGATCTGTAGATTCGCCAATCCACAGTCTAAAAATATTGGGTATAGCCAACTCTCTGGTACCAGCACCTAAACCAATTTTGCTAATACTCATAGCTGGAATCGTTCCAAACTGAGCACTCAAACTTACAGCGATCGCTGCCCCAGTGGGTGTAACTAATTCCCGATCAATGCCATTACTAAATACAGGCACTTTGAACATTTCCCATAGTTTTAAAACTGCTGGAACTGGAACTGGTAACTGCCCATGCTCACAGGTAACAAACCCTCCTCCCGTAGGCAGTGCTGAACAGAATACTTGTTCTACTCCTAACCATGCTAATCCTGCACAGGTACAGACAATATCAGCGATCGCATCTAATGCCCCAACCTCATGAAAATGGACTTTTTCGGGTGGAATCCCGTGAACTTTACCCTCGGCGATCGCTAAATTTTGGAATATCTCCAAACTATTTTTTTCGATTAATGGCTCTAGTTGGGCTGATTTAATAATGGTTTCAATTTCAGGTAAATGGCGATGGTGATGTCCGTGGTGGCGAATATCTACATGAACTTTAACTGCTTCCTGTCCGCCCCGATTCACAAGCTCCGACCTTAATTTAACTTCATCGCCAATTCCCAACCGATCAATTATTTCTGTAAAATACTCTAAAGGTACCCCCGCACTGACTAATGCCCCAAGACACATATCACCAGCAATTCCTACGGCACAATCAAAGTATGCGATTTTTTTAGATATAGATGCAGATGGAGACATAAATTTGGCAGATAATACTGTTCTCATCCTACCAACTAATAATCCGTAATGACATCTATGCCTATGTCTTACTTAAGCTGCCTGTTGCAATGCCAAGTTACTCCGTAGAGTAGATAAACCTTTCTTTACCTGTCTGGACACAGTGACGGTACTGATACCTAACAGCTTTGCGACTTCCCGTTGGGTAATATCTTCTAAAAATACATATTCTAAAATTTTACGGGTACGCTGTTCCAGAATGTTTAATGCCTGATATAGAGGGGTAATATCTTCTGCTTGTACTGTTGAGTTTTGTTTAGGGTCTGGCACAAGGTCTGAAAGGGTTACCGACCCTTCTTCTAGGGATAGCATTGGTGCATCAAGACTCAAAAGCGAGCGGTTGCGATTGGCTAACTTAATTTCTTGCCATTCTATCGCAGTTACACCCAAAGCATTAGCAACTTCAGCCTCACTGGGTTCTCGATCTAATTGAAACCGCAGTTCTGAAGCTTTACGCGTAGCTTGATGATATAGCTCTAGGCATCGTCTTGGCACTCTCAGAGTAGAGCATTTATCCCTTAAATAATGTTGAATTTCGCCCCGCACATACCTAGTAGCAAAAGAGCTAAAGGCGTAGCCCTTACTGATTTCAAATCGTTCGATCGCCCCAATTAAACCCATACAACCAACTTGCAATAGGTCTTCATAGCCTTCAGAACTTTGACGCAACCAGTAACCAACTTCTTTTTTCACTAAGCCAATATTTAACTGCACTAGCTGATTACGGAGTCGAGCGCAGGGAGCTAAACGATATGCCTTTAGGATTTCTAGGGTTTGCTGCTTATCTTCGGCAGAAAATTCTCGCACCTTGGCAGCATTTAATTGTTCTGTTTTGAGGGCTGAATAACTTTCCATTGCTGCTACTCCCGATGGCTATCACTAATCTTTTCTTTTAGTCTTGAAATGCGACTAGATTAAAGATAGCGAGGAAAGATACAGGAGTCACCTATCACAGCGTTAGGACTTTGAAATTATAAATTCACACTTAATTTCATTTAGGTTTTATTCAGATTAAAGATGCTGAGCTTACCTCATAGCAAGCATTGCAATGCTTGCCATTTGAGCCATTAATATGTTCAGGGCAGTTATAAAAAACTTTGTTTCAGTTAAGGACGGGCTAGGAGGGATTCGAACCCCCGACACCGTGGTCCGTAGCCACGTGCTCTAGTCCACTGAGCTACAAGCCCTTAAGTGAGAAATTAAGCATAACATAAAAGTTAGCTAAACCAAATGGCGATCGCATAAAAAATCGGAGAAAGAAAAAGCGCAGGTAAAAAAGCCGCTAAATTGATCTTAGTGACCTCCAATAGATTTAGTCCTAGCCCCAATAGTAACAGTCCACCAATCCCAGAAATGAGTAGAACCTGTGGTGCATTGGTAGGATCGGGTAATACTTGGGCGATCGCTCCTGCCAGTAAAGAAATACCACCTTGATAAGCCAAAATTGATAGGGCAGAAAATCCCACACCTACACCAAAACTGGTCGTAAATGGAATCGAAATCATGCCATCCATCACAGCCTTAAGGACTAGCAAAGTATTATCCCCAGTTAACCCATTATTTAAGCTGCCAATAATTGCGATCGGTCCAATGCAAAATAGCAGACTAGCTGCCACAAAGCCGTCGGTGAATTTACCTGTCCCTTTAAATTTTTGTTTTAACCAATCGCCGATGTCTTCCAATCTTTTTTCCAGTTGCCACCACTCGCCCAATATTCCACCTAGAATCATTGCCAGTAATGCCAAAATTGTGCCGTCTAATGATCCCGCTTTAACTCGACTGAGGCTACCTGCCATATTTAAGCTGACAAAGATACAAACTAGGGCGATCGCTTGAGTCATGACTCTTTGAATTCTGGTTGCTAAGCGATCTTGTAATAACAGCCCGCAGATGGTACCGATTAGAATTGTGGAAACGTTAATCCATGTACCGCTTGTGGCAAACCAAAAATCCATGGGCAAGGTCTGGAAGTTTTAAATTGGGGTTAGTTATGATTTGGGGGTTAACGATTAGATGGATAATCTGAGCTAATACCAAATCGAAAAGATTAAGCTATAGATATTGATATAACCTATCCTTTCCTTTATACCACTAACAAATTTAAGTATTTCAGGAGCGTGATTACCCTTGTTATAGTTTTAGATTAGAAATAAGGAAAAGTTGAGCATACTATTTTGACATAATTAAATTGTTGAGGTTTTAATTAAGTCTTAATTATTGATTAATTAAATCTATGGATGTTAATTTATATAGGATAACCATACAAAAATTTTCAGCCTATATCCCCTATAGTCAGATTAGAAAGAAATTTTCCGTCTAATACATAGTTAGCATTCAAACTTCTAAGCTCTAAGTGAAAATGAACCCTATGAAGTTATATTTAGGACTCAAGCAATGACTCAACTTGGTGAAGTTTTCGGAATCGCTGCTTCCGTTCCAAAACACACATATGTAGATCGTGCTGGTTTGGACGGACGATTTACATATCTAGTAAAACAAGATAGGCATATAGTTATTCATGGTGCATCCAAGCAAGGTAAAACGATTTTACGGAAGAAAAACTTACCAGAGAACCAAAGTATTGTTGTTCAATGTGGTGCAAATTCAGGTCGTGATCTCATATATCTAGAAATACTTCGTAAGCTTGGTTCACAAATACCTACTGAAGTCTCTAAAAAATTAACATTAGGGGCTGAACTTCAAGGCAAAGCCTCTAGTCAATTAAATATACCCTTTGTTGGCTCTGCGGAAGTAGAAACGAATGGAAGCGGAAGTGTTGAAAGAGAATTAGGGACATTACTATCACCCATTGGCATCGCTCCAGAAAGTATTGGGTTTATAGCTCAAGAGATAAAACAATCTAATAAAATTGTTGTAATTGAAGATTTTCATTACTTATCAGAACAGGAAAAAATAAACCTAGCTTTTGATCTAAAAGCATTTTGGGATAGCCAAGTTTTTTTTATAATTATTGGTATCTGGGCTGATCAAAACTTATTAACTTACTACAACGGCGATTTAAGCGGAAGAGTAGAAGAAATTGATATTCGCTGGAGCCTTGAGGAGCTAGATCAAGTTCTTCAAAAAGGTTCGAGGGTCTTGAACATTAGTTTTAATCCAGATATTCAGGCGGAAATCATAGATGATGCCAATCAAAATGTTGGTCTCCTGCAACGCGTTGCAGAAAAATACTGTTACGAATCAAAGATATATGAGAGTAGTTTGAAAAAACAATTCCTTAACAATCGAGACCCATTAACAAAAGCCAGAACCAGCATTTGTAGTGAAGAAGCAGTTCGTTATCAGCTATTTGATGATGTTGTGAGCCGAGGACTTCGAGACTCAGGAGAGAGTGAACTCAAAGTTTATCAAAGAATCGTCCGAGTATGTGTAGAAGCAAGCAGTCAGGATTTACGTGATGGAATTAGCCGTGCAGATCTTCTAACACGAGTTCAAGCTTATGAGCCACGAGTTAGACTTTCAGATTTATCCGCTGCATTGAATAAAATTGACAAACTTCAAGCAGTCAGGAGTATTTCGCCACTTATTCTTTCTTATAATCCCAATACACAGAAGATACAATTAGTAGACCGAGAGTTTCTATTTTACCGAAAGTATGCAAATCCATCTTGGTCATGGGAAGAGACGGATGGTTAATCAAGTAAAGGGGCTTTTTGGGGTGTCAAAGTAGCTTCATACTCTCTGTAAGCAAGAGCTAACATTTCACGGCAACGGACTCTTAATCCGCTGGTACATAGTCAAAGTTATAGTAGCTGCCATAGAAATTAGGACAAATAAATCATGTAAGTTTATTACTACCCAATTTTATAGATGTCTTAACTATTCTGTCCCTCACTATATCTGCCGCCGCTGCGTTTTGCCGTTATTTCAATTCGTTTTAAATGCCATACCAATTTTTTAAGATTTGGCTACAGGTACTTCATAGAGTATAGAGCCTGTTTCATATCTCATGAGTAGCAATTCTTTTTAGCATCAAACGAATAAAGCAAAGATTGAGTTTAGCTGTAGCATTAACGAGAGTTCTCTCAAAGTTCTTAACTAAGATTTTGCATCTTTCAACCCAAGCATTTGACCTTTCAATTACCCACCTTGTCGGCACAACTACAAACCCAGACAGACCTTTTTCTGCCTTCTGTTGCTTTGATACCTTAGGAGAAATTTCAAACCTAATCTTAGTCATAATCTCAGGATATATCTTCTCTAGTTCTTGGATCAGTTTCTCGATATGATAACCACTATCCAGCAATATCGTAGTTAGCGTAATGTCATCTGGTTTCGATTTGAAGTAATCAATGTTAATCGTTAACATCTCAATCAGTCCTTGGTCATCTGATACATTTGCTCTTGTTAAATAGGTAAAGAAAGGAAATCCCAGAGTGTCAACGGCTAAATGTCTTTTGATCCCGTTAGTTGCTTTGTAGGAGCAGAAGCCCTTGGATTCTATACTTGCATTACAAGTATTTTTCACTGCTTGTGAGTCAATGATGATTAAAGTTGTCCATTTTGATTTTTTTTGACTGTTCACGGGCTGTTGAATGCAAGGTTTCCATAATCGCAGTAAATGTACCTGTATCTTTCCACTCCTTGTAGTATCGATAGACTGTAGAGAATGGTGGTAAGTCTCGGGGCATATCTCGCCAATTACAACCGTTTTTGAGTTGGTAGAGTATGCCGTCTAAAATTTGTCTTTTTGTCCAAGTTGGCGGTCTAGTTTGCTTTTTCTTTGGGAGCAATGGTTCTATAATTTCCCATTCTTTATCTGTTAGGCTACTTGAGTATGGATTTAGCATTTTCTAAGTATCATACATCTTGCTCATAATAGATATGAAACAGGCTCTATATGACTATCAAATCTTGCAGTAGATCATCTGTAGTTTTGCTTTCTCGATTTAGTATAAGCTGCGGATAATTCAAAATATTCAGAAATTAATACGCAATAGACTTAATTAGAAATAAAATAACTGCGCTATAAGTAGTGTAGAAATAATAAAAATCTTACAATTAAAACACTATCTGTAATGTATTGCAAATATTAACCATAAAGTCTAATAATTTGAGGTTTAATCCATGAAAGTTGCTGTTTTTAGTGCCAAGACCTATGATCGCACATCTTTAGAAACTGTAAATCGTGACTATGGACATGAACTAACTTTTTTTGCCCCTAATCTTGAGCCTGAGACGGCAAAATTAGCTGACGGATTTTTAGGAATTTGTGTATTTGTCAATGACTGCCTAGATGCCAAGACTTTACAAGCGATCGCCGAGGGTGGAACTAAGCTGATTGCACTACGTTGTGCTGGGTTTAATAATGTGGATTTAGGAGCAGCAAAACAACTAGGATTAACCGTAGTGAGGGTTCCCGCCTATTCGCCCTATGCGGTGGCTGAACATACCGTTGGTTTAATTTTGACCTTGAATCGTAAGTTTCATCGTGCCTATGCCAGAGTCCGTGAAGGTAATTTTTCCCTAGACGGATTATTGGGATTTGATTTACACGATCGCACTGTCGGCATTATTGGTACAGGTAAAATTGGGGCAATCACAGCACAGATTCTTAATGGGTTTGGTTGTCATATTTTGGCATACGATAAATTTCCTAATCCTACCTGTGAGGCGATCGCTAACTATGTAAGCCTTTCTGAACTCCTAAATAAATCAGATATTATTTCTTTGCATTGTCCCCTGACCCCTGAAACCCATCATTTAATCAATAAAGAAGCGATCGCCCAGATGAAACCAGGAGTAATGTTAATTAATACCAGTCGAAGGGCATTGATTGATACGAAGGCAGTAACTAAGGGTTTAAAGTCTGGGAAAGTTGGCTACTTAGGTTTAGATGTCTATGAGCAGGAAGCGGATTTATTCTTTGAAGACCTCTCCAATACCGTAATCCAAGATGATGTATTTGAACGGCTGTTAACTTTTCCTAATGTGGTGATTACTGGACATCAGGCTTTCTTTACTGAGGATGCGTTGCGAAATATAGCCCAAACCACCTTAGCTAATATTACCGATTTTGAACTGGGGAAACCCTGCCCTAATATTGTTAATCTGCCCAAAACTGATCAAAATTAATAAATTCCCCAAAGACAAAAAGGTGAAACTATTCTGGCTCAATGTTTCTTGTAGCAGGACAGAATATGTTGTGACTTATGAAATGGCTGTAATATTTTCTTAAGCTAATTATTCAAAACTAATTAATCAAAACAAGCTAATAACCAACGTATGAAGATATTAATCATGGGCGGAACCCGATTCCTAGGAGTAGCTTTAACTAAAACACTCTTGGCACAGGGACATGAAGTGGTGCTATTTAATCGGGGTAACAAGCCTGCCCCTGAAGGCGTACGGGTGATTATTGGCGATCGCACTGATCCGATCCAGATTAAAGAAAAATTATTATATGAACAGTTTGATGCCATTTTTGATAATAACGGGCGTGAACTAACTGATACTAAGCCTCTAGTAGATTTATTTCGCGATCGCATTCGCCATTTTGTCTATATGAGTTCGGCAGGGGTATATTTAGATTCGGAGATTCTACCCTATTTTGAAGGTGATGCCGTTGATCCCAAAAGCCGTCATAAGGGAAAGTTACACACTGAGTCGTACTTAAAGCAGGCTTATGATGAAATTGGTTTTCCTTTTACTTCCATTCGCCCCACTTATATCTATGGACCGGGTAACTATAACGATTTAGAAGCTTGGTTTTTTGATCGGATTGTGCGCGATCGCCCGATTCCAATTCCCGGCAATGGCAAATTTATCACTCAATTAGGGCATGTGGAAGACCTTGTAGCAGCAATGGCAGCAGTTTTAGATAAATCAATTACCTTGGGAGAAATTTATAATATTTCCGATATTCGCTATGTAACGTTTACGGGTTTGGCTCAGGCAACGGCGATCGCGGCGGGGAAATCTCCCGATCAAATTAAAATCGTCTATTACAATCCCAAGGATTTTGATTTTGGCAAAAAGAAGGCATTTCCTCTGCGTAGTCAACATTTCTTTGCAGCCGTTGATAAGGCAATGACGGATTTAGATTGGGAGCCAGAATTTGATTTGGTTGATGGGTTAGTAACCTCCTTTCAGCAGGATTATTTACCAAGCGATCGCCAAAATGCCGATATAGACTTTTCCGTGGATGATCAGATTTTAGCTAGTTTGGGGTAAATCCGTTTGAGTGATCAAAGCTAAATAATTGCTGGATTTTCGATAATTTGTGCCTTAAATGTGCTTTAAATGATGATTTTTATTTAGTGATTGCTTCAGAATGCTATTACAGAACCTGTGAGCTAAATGGAGCATCAATGAACCTCAATAATACCTGCACGCTTCCTGCTACCTATTTCACCGTAGATAACATGGATGCAGAGATGGCACTCCAGCAATTAAAAGAAGGGAATGATCGCTATATTTTTGACCATGTAGAACATCCCCATGAAGGAGCCCAACGAAGAGTTGATGTTTCGATCGCCCAGCATCCATTTGCCGTAGTGCTAGGGTGTGGGGATTCACGCGTGATCCCTGAGATGATATTTGATCAAGGCGTGGGAGATTTATTTGTCTTAAGAATAGCGGGTAATATTGCTGATGATGCAGTGATAGCAAGTATTGAGTTTGCAATTCAGCATCTAGGGGTGCGATTAGTAGTGGTTTTAGGACATGAAAAGTGTGGGGCTGTGACGGCAGCAATCGCCCATGAAGTCGGCAGTAGCAAGATCAATTCACTCTTGAGCTATATCGAACCAGCGATCGGTGTGGCGCAATCTCAGTCGGGAAATCTACTTACAAATGCCATTAAGGTTCATGTTAAACGTATGGTAAATCTGATTGCTAAGTCTGAACCCGTCCTTGCCCATGAATATAGGACAGGTAATCTCAAAGTTCTACCCGCCTATTACAATTTGGCAACGGGGATTGTGGATTTTTTAGATCATTAGGCGATCACAGTAAGAGAATGAAAATAATTGACATAATTTTAATGACTATGTAAATGGTGAATGTCGGTGTAGTGGGCGTGGCGATGGCGAATTTGTAAATGCTCGTGGATATGGGTATGTGGCTCGGTTAGTAATACCCCTTCATGATGATCATGTTGATGATGTTCATCATGGATATGTTCATGATCGTGGGAGAGATATTCGTGTTGATGTTCGTGAGTTTTGGGAGATAGCAATATCTGGACTCCTGTCAAAACAGTAAATCCGATTAAGCTGCCATAAAGGAAAGACATATTACCTTGACTTCCCAGACACCCTGCAATGGGATAGGAAACTGCCCACCATAGATGACTCCAAGCAAAATGTGCGCCATAAACTCGTCCTTGAAAGTTAGAAGGAATCTGATCGGCGATGAGAGTCTGGGTTGGAAGATTTACGAAAACTTGTCCCATGCCTGCGATCGCCCAGAGCAACATTAATGACACTAACCCGACATAATTGGCAGGTAAAATTGCGGAAGTAATCAAAATCGCCCCAAATGGAACGATCGCAGTGTGTTCCCATTTCTTGCCGATTGCTACTACAGTAACCGCCGCTACAGTTGCCCCAATGCCAAACGCAGCCATTACCCAGCCGTATTCTAAACTGCTCAGTTGGAGAGTTCCTTTGATGTAGCCTACGGTATTTACTAAAATTTGCGCTCCTGCGATCGATGCGACCAGTTGTAGGAATAAAGCATACCGAATAAAAGCATTAGCAAATAACCTTATCGTTCCTTCTTTGACATCACCAATAATTTTACTGACAACTCTCGATTCTTCTAAAGGCTCACTTTGCTTTACTCTAAGTTGATTGGGAAGAGTGAAAATCAGAACTGCGGCAATTAAGAAAGAAATTGCATCCAGAAAAAATATCTGTCTTGCTCCAATCCATGTCGATACGCTGCCAGCAATACCAGGTCCTAAAACGCCTAATAGTTGATAGGTTGCGGCAGAGAGAGCGATCGCACTTGCATATTCAGCTTTGCTTGTAACGAGGGGAATCGTGGCTTGATAGGTTGGGGTAAAAAAAGCATTAAAAACATTCAGGGCAAAGACCAGAACATAAATCTGCCAAACTGCGTTCACAAATGGAAGCGTCCCGACAATTAGCATTCGAGCAATGTGAGTTATCACGAGAATTAGTTTGCGATCTAAGCGATCGGCGATCGCACCTGCAATTGGGGAAAGAATTACAAAAGCTGTTACCCGCAAGGTCAAAGCCACAGACAGAACTACAGCACTATCTTTCCCTGCTAGCTCAAAAGCTAGTAAAGCTAAACCTAACCAAGTTAGAGCATCACCAAATAAGCTGATGGTTTGAGCAAAATAGAGTCGGGCAAAGGTAGGTTTTCTTAGGCTTTGAAATAGAGAAAGATTAGCCATTATCTTAAATAATCCGCAAAATGAACAATTTTGGTGTTAGACCGTTACGTTGTATATCGTATTCAATCAATTTATTCAATTCATTCTTTAAATTAAGCAATCGCCTGTCATAGTTAGAACTTTAGATCGAAAAATGGTAAATCGTTAGTAGATATGGATAAGTCTAATGAAAGGGATAACGAAATTAACTCTAATTAAAATTATTCACACTGCGATCTGGATATTTTTTAACTTTGTGATTTTTTATATGCTTTATGCGGCGATCGCTAATAAGCTCAATATCTGGCTCTGGATTGGTTATGGCTTTGTATTTCTAGAAGGGTTAACCCTATTAACTTTCAATCTTCATTGTCCCTTAAATCTGATGGCTCGAAAGTACACTAGCTCCACAAATGCTAACTTCGATATTTATTTGCCAAGTTGGCTAGCCAAGTACACAAAGTTAATCTATACAACTATTTCCGGCATCATTGCGCTCATCACCATCTATCAAATTCTAAATTGAGAAACATCACACTTATGGAAAAATATCAATTTATTATGATTGCGAAAGGAGCAATATAATGAGAAACAAGTTGATATACCGTTCGACTTTGTTTTTAGCTTCTTTAATTATCTCTTTAATTATACTGACAGGCTGCTCTTTTAGCTTATTTGGAACTAGAGGGTCTGGAGTCTTTAAAACTGAATCTAGGGAAATAACTACATTCTCATCTATCTCTTTTAAATCCGTAGGAAAGCTCAATGTAATCCAGGATGGGAAAGAATCTCTTACGATCATGGCTGAAGATAATATTCTGCCAATTTTAGAGAGCCATGTGTCTGATCAAACCTTGTATATTAGCAACGAGGACAAGTCAAGCATAAATCCTACCAAGCCCATTGAATTCGTAGTTGAGGTCAAGAGTTTAGAGAAATTAGAGGTCAATGGAGTCGGTAGTATTAAAGTTAGTAGTATTCAAGGTAAACGTTTATCGGTGTCGCTTGATGGGGTGGGTAGTGTAGCGATCGCAGGAAATGTGGATGTATTAGACCTCGATCTTTCAGGAGTTGGTAGCTTTAATGGTGAAGAGTTAAAAGCAAAGCAAGCTAAAGTTCGCAATAAAGGTGTAGGGAATGCTGTGGTCAATGTGAGTGAGCAATTAGAGGCATCTGTATCAGGAATAGGAGCGATCGAGTATATCGGCTCTCCTCAAGTTAAAGAATCTGTGAAAGGGCTAGGAGGAATTAAGAAAAAAATATGAATAAAAGCAAATTAGAAAACCACTCACCCTTAAAATTCCTTCTATTTGTTTATGGGTTTTCTATCCCTTTATGGATAATTGAGACAAGAATTGACGTTAAAGGACTACCATTAGATATTCCCATAACAGATATATTAGCTGCGTTTACACCATTGATTGCAGCTAGTATTCTCACTTGCAAAGAAGAAGGATATGTTGGTATTAACAAACTATTTAAGAGGATTTTAGATTTTTCAAGAATCACAAAAAAAATATGGTATCTGCCGATTACTTTGCTACCATTTTTCATGTATTTATTGATATACATAGTAATTCACCTCATCAGATTACCACTTGCAATCAATTTTTGTATTCCTTTTCTTTCTATCCCTTTTCTTTTTTGTCTATTTTTTATCGGAGCCGTGGCGGAAGAAACTGGCTACATGGGTTATGCGATCGATCCTATGCAAGAACGGTTTGGTGCTTTATCAGCAAGTATCCTTATGGGTATACCTTGGGCAGTATGGCATTACCCGTCAATAATTCAACAGGGACACAATCTAACTTGGATAGCTTGGGCAACTTTCGGTACAGTCGCTGTCAGAGTTTTGATTGTTTGGATTTACAACAACACAGGTAAAAGTTTATTTGCTTGTATTCTATTTCATACCTTGATGAATGTAGGAAGAATTCTATTTCCAAAGGATGGAATACATAATCCATTGGTTAATTATCCTGATATTCACTACTCAATAATTGCCATTACTGCAGGAATTATTGTCTTTCTATGGGGATCAAAGACATTAACCCGATATAGATATATCTGATTGCACCACAACGTTACTATTAATTAAAAAATGATACTCATCCGAACATGTAGATTCCTAACACTTATGTTAGATTCCTTTAGTCTTAGTTTGTCTATGACCCATTTGCTAGAACTGCCGCAACGAATGCAGTTTGATCAGGAACTTTGGGTTAGAGTCACAGTTTTTGAAAATGTTTATAAGTTGTTTGGCTCAGTTGGCGCAGTTTTTGAAATTACGGCAATTCTAACGGCAATTGTGTTGTTATTTCTTCTTCGCAAATGTGCTTTAAACTTCTACTGGACATTAGGCGGAGCAATTTTCTTGGTGCTGGCATTTGTGAGTTGGATAATGTTTGTTGCGCCAATGAATACTGAATTCGCTAAATGGTTGACGAATCCCATTCCAGTAAATTGGAGACAGTATCGCGATCAATGGGAGTATGCACACGCAATTAACGCCTTGATCAAAATTATTGGACTAAGTTTGCTGGTGATCTCTGTACTTGGAGAAACGCCGAAAAAGAGAGCGATTCATTCTGAACAATAATAAGAGTTGCTATGAACTCAAAAACATAATAGGTATTCTCTCCCATAAAATTTGAATTTAGTTGAATTTTGTATCGTACGCAATCAATTCAATCAACTTATTCTCTAAATCAAGCGATCGTCTGTCATAGTTGCAGTTTTACATAAAAAAATGATATTCATCCAAACATGGCGATTTATATTACTGATACTGGCTGTATTTAGTTTAGGTTTATCTATGCACTATTTACTGAAGTTACCACTAATTATCATTATTAGCCTTCTGATTCTAGCTTTATTGGTGATTGCAATTATGTATGGTAGCGATCGCTGGCAGTCTGAGACTGATAAATTACGAGTCAAATTAACCAATGGACAAACAAATAGACAAATATCAATTCAGCCTATAACCTATGATTCTCAGGAAATTCTAGACTTGCCAGAGCCTGTGCAGCGATATTTTAAGAATGTCCTTCAAGATGGACAAGCGATTGTTACCGAGGTTGAGTTCTCTCAGCATGGACAGTTCCACATGAATGAAACAGAAGATAAATGGCATAAGTTCACTGCTACGCAACTTGTGGCTACCCAAAGGCTAGGTTTTGATTGGGATGCAAAAATTGAGATGATTCCATTCGTAAATGTATTTGTTCATGATACCTATCTGTTAGGAGAAGGAAATTTACAAGCCTCAATAGTTGGTCTTTTCACGGTTGCCAAAATGCACAATACGACCGAATTAAATCAAGGCGAATTATTACGCTTCCTTGCCGAAACGGTTTGGTATCCAACATCATTGCTACCCAGTCAGGGGGTGATCTGGGAAGCGATCGATCAGCATTCTAGCCGTGCCACTTTGACCGATGGGGAAACCACTGCCTCGGTTGTATTTCAGTTTGATGCTGAGGGATTAATTACCAGTATGCGTGCCGATGCTCGTTGTTATCGGGTAGTTAGTGGAAAATCGGTGTTTATGCCTTGGGTCGGTAATTTTAGAGAATATGCAGTTCACAATGGCATGCGGATTCCCTTAGCAGGTGAAGTGGGTTGGGAGCATCCCGAAGGTGTTCAACTCTACTTTAAAGGAAAAATCTCCAAGATTAGCTATGAATTTGCATCGTAATCACAGAAATAAATTTTAGTGAATCTTATTAAATAATCACAATCAAATAATATGCCCGACCTAACTCAACCAGTCATAGCTCAATCCAATGAATCCAACACAATTGAAATTAATGGCAGAACATTCATTCCTGTTGATAAAACGCTGGTTACCCCTTGGAACTGTCTAATTGGGGAACATCCGATTTCCACTCTGACTTTGAAAGATGACGATTTATTCTTGATTACAGATACGTTAGGCAATATCTCTGACCTAAGCTGTCGCATTGGCGGTATTGAAGACAGCATGGGATTATTCTGTCGAGACACCAGATTTCTCAGTCGGTTGGAGTTGCAAATTGATGGGCGATCGCCAATTTCCTTTAGTAGTTCTGCTCACAAAGGGTTTTCGATGTCAGTTTTATGTTCAAATCCAGAGATTAACAATCCCAATATCAATCTGGGTTCCGATGAAAATCTCGGTCAGATTAAAGCAGAAACCATTGGCATCCACAGAGAAATTGTGATTAAAGGTGGCTTATTTGAGGAGATTCAAGTAACTAACTACAATACCAATCCCGTTGTTTTTGCCTTTAGTTTGAGTTTTGATGCTGATTTTCTGGATTTATTTGAAGTTAAAGGAGCGAAGCGGGAAAAAAGAGGAATATTACTCAACTATCTCCCCAATCAAGAGCAATTACTAACGCAAGTATTATCTAAGGAAATTGTCCTTGCCTACGAAGGATTAGATGGGGTACTAATGGAATCTCGCATTCAATTTAACTCCCACCAGCCTGATGAAATTCATGGATATACAGCAGTTTGGCGATTAAACCTAGGGGCGCGGGAATCCATAACGTTAGGATACCGCATTCACTTATTTACCAATAACCATCCCACCTCTGTGGTCAGCGTTCCACAAACCTTCCTACAGGCAAAAGCAGAAGAGTTATTGGAAGAGAAAATCTGGACAGAGCAAATTACTAAAATTCAAACAGATAACAAATCCCTGAATCAAGTAATTGATCGGGCAGTACTGGATATTTATTTATTAAGACAAACCTCAGAAAAGCATAATTTTCTCTCGGCGGGAGTGCCGTGGTTTTCGACTTTATTTGGCAGAGATTCGATCATTGCTGCTTCCCAAACCTTGGTTTTAGACCCAGCGATCGCCCGCGAAACTCTTTCTATTCTGGCTCACTTTCAGGGCAAAGAAGATAATGAATGGCGAGATGAACAACGGGGTAAAATTCTCCATGAAATTCGGCTGGGTGAAATGGCACGCTGTCATGAAGTTCCCCATACCCCTTATTACGGCACAGTTGATGCCACTCCACTCTGGTTGATGCTCTATGCTGAGTATTATGCGTGGACGGCTGACGATACAATCTTAGATAGCCTATGGGCAAATGCAATCTCGGCTATGGCATGGATCGATCGCAACTGCCAAGAAACTGGTTATCTTAGTTACTATCGTCATTCCAAGAGGGGATTACTTAACCAAGGTTGGAAAGACTCTGAGAATTGTATTATCAATCGCAAGGGGGAAATAGCTGAGGGAGCGATCGCTCTGTGTGAAGTCCAAGGATATGTGTATGCTGCCAAGATTAGGATGAGTGAGTTAGCAGAAAGAAAGCAGTTATTTGAGTTAGCAGAACTATGGCGATCTCAGGCAAAGGATTTAAAATTACGCTTCAATCAGGATTTTTGGGTGACCGATCAAGACTATTGTGCTTTAGCATTAGACGGTGAAGGCAAACCTGTAGATAGCATTACTTCTAATCCCGGTCATTGCTTGAATTTAGGCATATTTGAGCATGAAAAGGCACTGAAGGTAGCAGCCCGCTTAAACGCTCCCGATATGTTCAATGGTTGGGGGATTCGCACCCTAAGTAGTCTTTCGCCCGCCTATAACCCGATGGGATACCATATTGGCTCCGTTTGGCCCCACGATAATAGTTTAATTGCCCTAGGAATGCGATCGCATAGCTTAGTGAAGCAGTCATTACGCATAGCTCAGGGACTGATCGATATGACCATAGGACAGCCCTATCAGCGACCACCAGAGTTATTTTGTGGCTATGAACATGATGGTTTTAGTTCACCCGTGCAGTATCCTGTCGCCTGTTCTCCTCAAGCTTGGGCAACTGGGACGATCTTCCAATTAATTTCGATCATGGTAAATCTAGTACCTAATGCTCCGGGTAATCAACTCCGCATCATTGATCCAACTTTACTAAACTCCATTAATCGCCTATCGATTCAAAATTTACGCATCGGACAGACACTTTTAGACCTTGAATTTGAACGTTCTGGGGATACCACTGCCTGTCGTGTGAATAAAAAGCGGGGCAGTATTCGGGTGATTATTGAAGCATAGCTATACTGGATTTATTTCCTGATTTATTTCTAAAATTGCCTAGCTAAAAATGCTCGATCCTGTAGTCTCTTTATTCCTAAACCGCCCTGCTCCAGAAGTAGCTCCCGAACTTCTAGGTTGTTATTTAGTTAGAGAAATAGACGGGGTGAAATATCGGGGCATGATCGTAGAAACCGAGGCTTATGCGCCCGGTGATCCTGCTTGTCACGCCTATGGGAAAAAAAGCGATCGCAATGCGGCAATGTTTGGCAAAGCTGGGTTTATCTATGTTTATTTAATTTATGGAATTTATCACTGTATTAACATCGTGACCGATCAAGAAGATGTCGCCAGTGCGGTATTAATTCGAGCTTTAGCCCTAGATCAAGTCCCACCGTGGATACAGGGAAAACAGGGGAAAAAGAATCATAAAATCCAGCGTTTAGCATCGGGACCAGGGAAACTCTGCCGTGCCTTAAAAATTGATCGATCGCTAAATAATATGCCCTTATCACTGCGATCGGGACTATGGCTAGAGCTACAAACAAACCAATTCCAGATCGTTCAAACTACTAGAATTGGCTTAACTAAGGGTACAGAGATTCCGTGGCGGTGGTATATTGGTGACCATCCTGAAGTTTCGGTTCAGGCTAAAGACGCAAATATTGCAAATAAAAGCAAAGCTTAACTAAGCAAAGCTTCAATATCTTTTTTAAGCTCTGGACTATCAGGGGATACACCTGAGGCATAGTATTTAACTACATTCCCCGATTTATCCACCAAAAACTTATTAAAATTCCACTGCACTTCAGCCTTAGTTGCTTCGGTTAAATACTTATACACATCAACTTTTTCTTTACCCTTAACTTTGACTTTACTAAATAGATCAAAGCTGACATCGTAGGTCAGGGAGCAGAACTGCTTAATTTGTTCTTCAGTTCCAGGTTCCTGTGCGCCAAAATCGTTACTGGGAAATCCTAGGATCACAAAACCTTGATCTTTATATGCCTTATAGAGATTTTCTAAGCCCTTGTATTGAGGGGTATAGCCACATTTAGAAGCAACATTGACAATTAGGGCAACTTTTCCTTGATAATCGGAAAGTTTGGTGTCTTTGCCATCAATATTTTTAACTGAAAAATCGTAGAGTGTAGTCATGGTTTTGATTTTATAGAATTGATTTTGTAGTTTTGATTGCTTAAATTAAACTTAGTTCCAAATTGATTCTACCAATCACACATGGTTTTAATTGCCTGACGACAGGTTTTTAAAGCGATCGCTATGGTTTCCATTGCCCGTTTATACTCATCATCATCACCTTGGCTATTAAATATTTCCGCCGCCTTACGCAAATCAGTCATAGCTGCAAGGGTATCTCCCATGTTATAAAACAAAACTCCCCGATTGTAATAGGCAGAACCTTGTAAAGAGTTATAGTTAATTGCCTCGGTATAGTCTGCGATCGCCTCCCGTTTACTGCCAATTGCCGAAAGAGCTAGTCCTCGTCCCACATAGGTCATGGCATCACTGGGGTTTAAGCGCAGAGCTTTATTAAAGTCACTAATTGCCGCATCTTGATCCCGCAGTACATAGTTTAAAATTCCCCTTTTGCTATAAGCCGCAGCATATCTAGGATTTAGCCTTAGAGCTTGATTTAAATCTTTGATCGCACCATTAACATCTCCTTTTTGGTATTTGTCCCCAGCTTGTAGGAAAAAGTTATCTGCTCCCGACTCAATCGATTTAATCACAGGAGGAATACTACCAAAAGAACTGCTGCTAAAACCAGAGGCAAGCTTTGGAGATTTTTGGATAAAGGTGTTGATGGGAATACCTAAATTAAAACCAGTTTTGACGTAGATAGTGTCGGTTTGACGTTCAAGGGAACCTCCCTCAGCCCTGCCATGAATTGCCACAAGTTGGGCATTATCATCTAAAACTGCACCGCCACTCATCCCAGGTAGGGTTTTATTGGTATAAACCAGCCCATAACCAAATGCCAGAGGTTTAGAAGCATTGGCTGTCACTTGTCCGGGCGTAAATTGATAAATAGACCGATCGATGGCATTACCTACCTTGGGAAATCCCGCTACATAGACAGAAGTACCTTCAGGGGCATTATTTGAGTTGCCGATTTTAGCGACATTGTAGTTACGGTCACTGGTAAATGTAGCGATCGCTAAGTCCACATCTGGTAGTTTTTCTACAGTGTTGTAATCTAAGGGATATTCTTGCTCATCGGCAGTCACAATGGTGTATTTATCTTTTTGATCGATCACATGTTTAGCGGTCAGCACATAGTAAGTATTTTTCTCACGGCAGACAATTACCCCTGAGCCAACTTGATCGGTTTTGATTAATACTGTCACCTGTTTAGCAATTTTGCCAATTTCAACAGCACTCAAAGCGGCGATCGCAGGCTGAGACCAAATCACACTAAGCACAACTGCAGGAACGACATAAAAAGTTTTAAGCATTGTTTACCCAATTATTAATGCCGACTAAATTATCAAAATTTTAGCTCAAGATTCCATCAAGTTCGTGGCTGGGTAAAAAAGTAAATATCCTTAATTACCTGTATCCATCCTGTGGCTAAAGATTGAAGCAGGCGATCGCCCTTAGCCTTAGTAGCAACCGTAGGATCACCAATTACCCCACTTTTACTTAGCTCTTGCACTGTCCACGCAAAGGGTAGTTTCCCTTCCAGAGATAGCAGATTATTGGTGGGAAATCCTTGAGGATACTCCATTACCGCTTGAGTCATATTTACCCGTTCGGGCATTAACGCCAACATTAAACTAGTTTCCGCATCCCCCGCATGAATCCCAATTTCTAATTCCTTGGGACTGAGTAGCTCATGGGCAGCATTTGGCACATTCCAGACAAATAAGGGAAAAACCATAAAATCTGGATACTTCACATGGATATCCCTAGCAAGGATTTGTAAAATTTGGGGCTGTCCGCCGTGGGCATTGACAAATACTAATTTGCGAAACCCAGCACTGTAAATACTTTCAGCTATTTCCATTAATATCTGCCCCAGGGTCTCAGCCGATAGACTAATTGTCCCCGCAAAGGCAATATGCTCATTAGATTTCCCATAGTATAGGGGCGGTAAGCTATAAGCAGGAATAGCATGATCTAGTTGTGTCAAGGCTTTACCTAATACGCCCACAGCAACTATTGCATCCACAGCTAAGGGTAAATGCCCACCATGCTGCTCGATCGCTCCCATCGGTTGAAAAATAATTACATTTTCTTTGTTCGGCATCGCTGCCACCTGTTGCCAACTGAGATATGCAAAGTAACGCTCCGGGGGAATATAACTATGGAGCATGACGATATTCCATTAGCACTAAAGGGCAACCAATTAATTTAGGATGGGGACGAAAAATGTTGTACATATTTTTTAAACTGGGAGATATATTTTCCCATGCAACAGGCATAAAACCATAGGTGGCATAAAATTCCACTAATTTAGGTTTGCAAATTAAGGAAATAGGATGGGAAGATTTGCGAATTAAATAGGTTAATAAATAGGAACCTAAGCCTTGATTACGCCAACGAGGAGAAATATATAAATAACCGAGACTAGAGTTTTTATAATAAAAATTAACCGAAGCACAACCAATTAGCTCCTGCTCGTATTCAATTACCCAGAATCTTGACCAGTTTATTGCTGCGCCTAAAAATATATTCAAAATGATAATAACTAAGGAATTAATCACCGCAATAATTAAAAAACTATTATAAATAATTCCTACGGTTAATAATAATTTCAGCAAAACAGAGGCAAATTCTAGTAGAGAAATTTGTAAGATTAATAATAAAATAGCTGCTAATAAAGTTAAGAATCTATAGAACAGTACTCTGGCATCAAGTTCTAAAACTTCTTCGATTTCAAACTGCCAAACTAATTTTTGGAGATACCATTTATCCTGCGCCTGCGCTCGACGTAATACACATCCCTGGGGTAGTGAGGTAGCATTAATCATAGAAACAAAATTAAAATATGACCCTAATTAAAATACTTCCCGATTGGTTTCTGCCTGAAAATCATGCTACACCAGAATCAGTTTTTCTCAATCGCCGTCGCTTTTTAAAGGGTCTGGGCTTGGGAGCAATCGGCACAGGTATATCTACTACAGTTTTAGGTTGTAACAGCACAAATCAAGAGGCAGTAAAGGAAAATCTTAAATCTGCTAATTTGCAGGCTTTGAACTTTACTAAAAATCCCAATTTTGTTCTTGATCGCCCGCTTACGGATGAGGCAGTGGCAGCAACCTACAATAATTTTTATGAGTTCAGTTCTGGTAAAGATGTCTGGCGGTATGTTGGTAACTTTGAAGCCCATCCTTGGACAGTGGAAATTAACGGCTTGGTCAATAAACCCCAAACCTTAGCGATCGAAGACTTAATTACAAAAATGCCGATGGAAGAACGCCTATATCGTCATCGTTGTGTGGAGACTTGGGCAATGGCTGTACCTTGGGTTGGCTTTTCCCTAAAGTCCTTGATTCAAAGGGTTGAACCTAAATCTACTGCCAAATTTGTGAAATTTACTACCTTTTTTAGACCAAAGCAAGTAAGTCGCCAAGACCTGCAAAATTATCCCTATCCCTATACGGAGGGTTTAACTATGGCAGAGGCAATGAATGATCTGGCTTTTTTAGCAGTTGGTATCTATGGGCATGAGTTACCAAAACAGCATGGTGCGCCGATTCGCTTAGTTGTGCCGTGGAAGTACGGGTTTAAGAGTATTAAATCCATTGATAAAATTGAGTTTATTGATCGTCAACCAGCCACCTTTTGGAATACTTTGGTAGCAAATGAGTATGACTTTGAGGCAAACGTGAATCCCCATCAGCCCCATCCACGCTGGTCACAGGCTACGGAAAGAATGTTGGGTACAGGGGAAAGACGTAAAACTACTATTTACAATGGCTATGCTAACTACGTTGGCGGTCTTTACAAAGCCTAATAAATCTCTAGTAAATCACTTAAATCACTTGTAAAAATTCATGTCCCACTTTACAACCATTAAAGTTGAAATTAAAAACGGTGAGATTCTGCAAAAAACTCTGCAAGAATTGGGCTTTAAGGTTAAATGCCAAGCCCCAGTCCGAGGCTATATGGGCAGTAAAGTTGAGGCTGACTATGTGATTGAGCAGGAGCATGGTTATGACTTGGGCTTTCGTCGCCAAGGAGAAACCTACGAGTTAATAGCTGATTTTTGGGGAGCAATGATTGATCCTCAGGATTTTGTGCGGCTAGTTACTCAGAAATATGCCTATAATTCCCTATTGGCAACGGTAAAAAATCAGGGCTTTACCCTAGAGCAGCAAGAAACCTTAGCAGATGGCACAGTGCGAGTGGTAGTCGGCAGATGGTTATAAGTTCACATTACTGGCTGATTAATGCCCATATTCCCCAATGTCTTCTCCGTCCTATTCCATCCACACAACAACATATTACTAAAGAAGGTCTAGTCTGTTGTGATCTAGAAATTAGGGCGGGTAAGATTATCGCCATTTATCCATCGGAACTTACTCCCGTTATCGATAATTCAGTTTTGAGTTGGGATTTAAAAAAAGGGATAGTTTTACCCTGCTTTGTGGATATGCACACCCATTTGGATAAAGGACATATTTGGGAGAGAACTCCTAATCCTGATGGAACTTTTGAGAGTGCTTTAAGGGCAGTGGCAGGCGATCGCTCGAATAGTTATGATGATCTCTATCGGCGCATGGAGTTTGGCTTAAAGTCTAGCTATGCCCAAGGCACAAAGGCAATTCGCACCCATCTGGACTGCCCGTGGGATTACTTTGACTTAACCTTGCAAGTATTTAAAGACCTGCAAACTAAGTGGAGCGATCGCCTAATTCTACAGCCCGTCTCTTTAATTACTTTAGGTGAATATGCAGGCAAACGAGGAGAGGTGATTGCTGATCGGATTGCTGAACTGGGAGGAGTCGTAGGTGGAGTACCATTTACTGATCCGAATTTAGAGCATCAGTTAGATCGATTATTTAGCTTAGCAAAGGACAGAAACCTAGATTTAGATTTACATACCGATGAAAATGATGATCCAACTTCCCAAACCCTAAAAGCTACAGCAGAAGCAGCATTACGCCATCAATTTAAGGGCAGTATAGTTTGCGATCACTGTTGTAGTTTAGCGGTACAAAGGGATGAAGATGTCAACATAACTCTGGAACTGCTTAAGGCAGCAAAAATCGGCATTGTGTCTCTGCCTATGTGTAATCTCTATTTGCAAGATCGTCATGCCCTAAAAACTCCACGGTGGCGGGGGATAACCTTAATCCATGAATTAAAACAAGCTGAAATTCCCATTGCGATCGCTTCTGATAATGTGCGTGATCCTTTCTTTGGGTTTGGTAATCATGACGGCTTAGAAGTATTTTCTATGGCAGTGAAGATTGCCCACCTAGATACTCCCTACGGTGATTGGATTAAGGCAATTACAACCACCCCTGCGGCACTAATGGGTTTAGAATCTAACTATATTTCCGTAGGGGCATCAGCGGATTTAGTTATCTTTAAAGCCCGCTACTTTAGTGAATTACTATCTCGACCTCAAAGTGATCGCCATGTTCTGAGAAAGGGAATTGCCATTGATACAGCTTTGCCCGACTATGCAGACCTAGATTAATATGCCTAAACTTATCACTATCATCTATGCCCTAGCACTCATTGGCAATAGCATCTGGAAATATCAAGCATCTTATACATCAACTAAAGCTAGTAAGGATGTTGGATCATTAGTCTTTGAAGTCGTAGCGGGCTTAGCCTTGCTCTCTATTGCCTTTAGTATGGATAGTAGCGATCTGAATAGATTATTTCTGAGTTACTATCTGGCACTGGGAATTAGTCTAGTTTTAGTTATTTTCTTTTCCCTAGGACTTTGGCAAAAGCGCACTATTTATTCCATAATTCAACTATCCATATCTTTAGCGTTTTTCATAGCTGGACTGCTTCTACTAGGGGCTATTTCCTAATTATCACATATCCACAAAAAGTACGATCAATTAACACTACCTATAATTCATGTTGTCTAGTCTTTCGCTCAAGGCTCCTGCCAAAGTCAATTTATATTTAGAGATTACAGGTAATCGTCCCGATGGTTATCATGATCTAGTCATGGTGCTGCAAAGTATTAACCTGAGCGATCGCATTGATATTCGGATCACTGGCACCGATCAGATCCATGTTCACTGTGATCACCCTGAAGTACCCACGGATCATACAAATCTGGTTCATAAAGCGGCAAAATTACTGCAAAATCTCTATCCCGACTTTGGTGGTGTCGAAATCTTTATTACTAAAAATATTCCCGTAGGTGCTGGGTTAGCAGGGGGGTCTAGTGATGCGGCGGCGGTACTAGTAGGTATAGATCGACTGTGGAATTTGGGGTTAACTCAAGGTGAATTGCAAGAACTAGCGGCTCAATTAGGTTCAGATGTGCCTTTTTGCATTGGAGGTGGTACGGTTTTAGCTGTGGGTAGAGGTGAGGTATTATCACCATTACCGCCATTGGAAAATTTGGCTTTAGTAATTTGTAAACCCCGAAATTTAGGAATCTCTACGGCATGGGCATACAACACCTTTAGAGCCCAGGGACTTTTAGCCACAAAAACTCCTCATAGCCATTCTAGCCAGATATTAGCAGCTATAGCCTCTAGGGATGAATCTAGTCACCATCAAATTGCCCGACTTTTGTATAACGATTTAGAACGGGTAGTTTTACCTACCTATCCCCAAATTGCTGAACTTAAAAAACAACTTCAAGCCCAAGAATCTCTGGGGGTTTTAATGTCTGGTTCGGGATCAACGGTATTTGCGATCGCCCGCAACTTAGAATCAGCCCAGCGCATTGCCGATAGTATTAATCAAGATCAGCAAGATAAACCCGATCAAATAGATGTATGGGTAACAAGCAGTGCCATCAACGGCATTCAAGACTGGAATTAGGAATACTATAACTACCAAATTATATTAATACCAAGCTTTTCGCCACTTCTGCATTTCTATAATTTCCGCTTTTTGGGAAGTGATAATTGCTTTTGCTAGTTTTTGAATTTCTGGACGCTTAGATTTACTTAGAGCTTCCTGTGCCATAGTCAGAGCACCCTCGTGGTGGGGAATCATGGCATCAATAAACCGCAAATCAAACTTAGCATCACCTGCACCTAAGTCCATACTCATCATCATTGCTTTTTGTTGAGATGCAGACATGGTCATCATATGTCCCATTTCGCCATGCCATGCCATTGGTGTACTACTCATGTTGGGATACCAGAGCTTCCGCCATTTTTGTAGTTGCGCTATTTCTTCCTGTTGAGCCTTAATAATTGCTGTCGCTAGTTTCTGAATTTCTGGACGTTTAGATTTCTTTAAAGCTTCCTTTGCCATTTGGACTGCACCTTGGTGGTGGGGAATCATGGCATCAATAAACCGCAAATCAAGGTTAGCATCAGCCGCCCCCAATTCCATGGACATCTCATCCATATTATGATTCATCATTTTATTCATTTGGGCTGAGGACTGCCATACGCTAGTACCGATGATTGCTGTAACCGTGATCGTTAGAAATAGGTAAGGGGTTAATTTCATCAGTTTCAAATAAATGGTGTATATAAAAATTATAACAACCTAACCACAGCCGATAAAAATCAGCCTACAGTCAACGGCATCAGCAATTTGCTTAATCTCATGGGGCTTAGTAATTAGGACAATCACGTCACTGTTTTCCTGTTTAGCTATATCTACTACAGCGTCGGCAATGGACTTGGCACAAACGGCAGTAGATTCAATAGGATTTTTCAGTTTGCGTGCTAAATTTTGCGGATTAATTAAACCTTCCTCGAAATTAGGTTTATGAAAAATATGACAAAGATGTACTTGGGCATCGGATGCAATTAAATGGGGAAGTAGATTAAAGGCGCGATCAGGAGAACTACAATCTGCCACTACAATCAACCACCTATGGCTAAGATTAGGAAATATTTCTTGAGCTTCTCTGGCTATAACTAAATCACAGGGAACCGACATATAGCCTTGATCCCAATCAAGCAGAAGTAAATCTGTATATCGCTCCTCGATCACTTCTTGAATCGTGACAATTGGATCATGGGAAAGCCGAATTTGCGTATGAATCGGAATATGATTATCTTCCGCTAAGCTTACTGCCTGGCGTAAAAGATGTAATCTACTGGTAATGGGAACGGAGGTTTTAGCAGTAGGTAAATGGGGGGAAATAGTAATTGTACTTAAGCACTCGATTTCATAATCTAAAGATTTAGCGATCGCCTTTGCCACCTCCATTACATATATATTTTGCTCCCATTGCTCTTGCAGGGGAACTAAAAGCCGACCTCTGCCCGTACTGGTACCACGGGTTTGATATACCACATAGGAACGATCTAGATATTGATGGTCTGCGCCCTTGAGCTTATCAACTTCCACGCGTAAAATATCGCTGCGAGTGATAATTCCCACTAATCTATTGGCATCTAGGACGGGTAAACGAGACAGTTTGTAATAGGAAAGTAAATATAAAACCTGAGATAAACTATCTTCGGGGGAAATAGTGACAGGATTAGGGGTCATAATTTCCCGCAGGGATTGATTGCCTTGGAGTTTGCGCTCATTAATTTTGACTAAATCTGTTTGGGTAATAATCCCCACGACACTGCCTGCTTCTAAAACTGGGAACCCCCGATGATGCGATCGCCCGAAAATTAATTTAGCTTCATCTAGGGTCATGTCCACAGTTAGGGTTTCTACTTTTTGGTGCATAATATCTGCGGCTTTTAGGTCTAACCACAGTCCATCCGCAGGCGCTTGGGCATTTAAGAAAATTCCGTTAATTTCGAGGATTTGAGTATAGAGGGAGCCATCTATAAACTTTTCTGCCACTAAATAAGCCACTGCTGTGACAATCATCAATGGTAGGACAATATTAAAATCCATAGTGATTTCAAACACAATCACAAATGCGGTAATTGGTACCTTTGCCACTGCTCCAAAAAATCCCCCCATGCCAGCTAAGGCATACATAGCAGAACTACCCGAATGAGTGATCTCGTTTTCCCAATTGCCCACTATAGAACCCAGGGCTGCCCCTAAAATTAAAGCTGGAGCAAAAAATCCTCCCGGTGTTTCGGCACTGCAAGCAATTAAAGTTAATACAAACCTTGCTAAAAATGCCACTGCCGTTGCCTGCCAGTTGCTTCCTCCTGAGGCTAAAAACTCTTGTAAAGCTGTAGAATCTCGAAAAGTTTCAGGTAATAAACCTACGATTAAACCACAGGTGCAGCCAGCGATCGCAATCCGCCAACGTAATCCTAGTTTAAATATGCGCCGATTCCAGATTATGCCAGCAATCACTCCCCGATTAAATAGAACGGCAAAGCAGCCAACTAATGCTCCTAGCAGAATCAAGAAGGGAATATCAAGGGCGGAAAATTGTAATTTAGAAGTACCTTCGGGTAGAATGCTCCCCCCTAAAATGTGAGAGACTACACCACCCACAAATGATGCCAAAATCGCCGTACTTATAGTCAGACTGGAAACATCTTGGAGTAGCTCTTCAATCACAAATATAACTCCCGCAATGGGAGCATTAAAAGCTGTGGCTAAACCTGCGGCGGCTCCGGCGGCAATCAACTGTCTGCGATAATCTGGGGAAGTGGGTACCCAGCGACTGAGGTGAGCGGCAAGAGATGCGCCGATTTGGACAGATGGACCCTCCCTTCCCAATGCTAAACCTGAGCCCAAGGCTAAAATCGTACTAATTAATTTTACTGTTGCTACTCTTAGGTTTAGAACTACGGGGACATAATCTAAAGCAGCTTTAACTTGAGGAATGCCGCTACCTGAAGCCTCAGGAGCAAACTTTTCAACTATAAAACCCGATAAATAGCCACCACATAATCCAATCAGAGGCAGTACCAAAATTGCTGATAAGTCGTGGGAAATTTGGACGCGCAATCCCCCAAATACACCTATTGACTTTTTCAGCGCAACAGCAGCGAGTGCAGATAATAACCCAATAAAACAAGCTTCCAGTAATACTAATCGCCCAGGTGTAAGCCATTTGTGCAGTCGTTTCAGGTCAGGACTTAGCATTATCTGTTGATTTCATCACTTAGTTTCAGCAGGGGCGATCGGCACGCCATCACGCAATTGCAAAATTCCTGAAATCACGATTTTGTCCTTTGCTTCAAGCCCTGACAGCACTTCTTGTTTATTACTAGTAATTTTCCCTAGTTTAATTGGCTTTTGTACAGCCACCAATTGTCCTTTTTCACCTTTACTCTCAGCCACAAAAATAAAATCCTGTCCACCAAGACGGGAAATAGCTGAAGTTGGTACTAAAACACCTGTTCGGGTATCCCAAATTAATCTAGCTCTCACAAACTGATTAGCTCGTAATTTATTACCTTCGTTATTAAAATTAGCCTTCACTAAAACTGATTGGGTTTGTTGGTTAATGCTGGGGGCAATAAAAAATACTCTACCACTGGCTACAGGTTGATTTTGGGCATTAAGAATTTCCATGATCATCCCTTGCCTGAGGCGGGGGGCATTCTCCACGGGGACAGCTACCTGCACCTCTAAAACTTGATTCTGGGTAATGGTAGTTAAGGGGGTGCTGTTATTTACAAAGTCACCGATTTTGACTGGAATATCTCCAACTGTACCTGTGAATGGAGCTTCGATTGTGTAGTAATTTAGCTGTACACTTTGCTGACCCACATTTGCTTTCGCCTCATCAATGCGCTTTTCCGCACTATTAATATTTGCCTGTTGGGATTTGATTTGAGCTTTAATTTGTCCCAGTTGAGAATTGGCAGCCCTAAGCTCGTTAGAGACCTCATCGAGTTTTTGCTTTGAGGTTGCCCCTTCCAATGTTAGCTGGGTATATCGCTTAAATTCAGCTTTATTAAATTCCACACTTGATATGATGGATTCCTGCTGGGCAAGTAATTGATTTAGAGTAGCTTTAGCACTTTGCAATTCAGCCTCGGTGGTAGCGGCGGCGGCATTAACTTGCTGCACTAGTGCCTGTTGTTGGCTAGAGTCAATCAGTAAAATCGGACTGCCAGCTTTAACCGCATCCCCAGCTTTGACAAAAATCTGCTGCACATAGCCACTAACTCTTGGTTGCAGAGTAACTGACTGACGGGATTCCATGTTAGCCACATAGTCAGAACTATCTGTAATTGTGCCAGATTCTACGTTAGCAATTGGAACTGGAACTGCTCTTACTCCTGCTTGGGGGGGATTGGCAGAACAAGATGCCAGAAAAAGTCCAATTAATGCGATCAAGTATCGTTGCTGAATTTGAGTTTTCATTGGTTTCCAAATTTGCATACGCTGACTACTTTACAGTGAATTTTAATATATTTTAAAATCTACTACTAAATTGTATGGGGTGATAGAGATGGAACCCCTTCGTGGTTGATACCTGTGCCGTACTTATCTGAAAACCGCAATAGATAAAAAACTTATGGAGTTGAACAAGTTAGGCATAGACTAAGAATAAAGTGTAACCCAAACTCATAATGACTCTCAGCCACATAGACAAAACTGGTGCTGCTCAAATGGTGGATATATCAGAAAAAGCTCCTACCCTTAGAACAGCGATCGCTATCTGTGAAATCTCAATGCAAACTAGCACCCTTGATGCAATCCAAGATGGTAATGTCCCTAAAGGTGATGTGTTAGGAACTGCACGTCTTGCAGGGATTATGGCAGCCAAGCAAACTGCTAACCTGATTCCTCTCTGTCATCCCATTCCAATTAGTGCTGTGGATGTAAAGATCACTATGGATGAAAATATCCCCGGCTATCAAATTCGTGCTACGGTCAAAACCAAGGCTGAAACTGGGGTGGAAATGGAAGCTTTAACAGCCTGCTCGATCGCTGCACTAACCCTCTATGACATGGCAAAGGCGTTGGAAAAAACTATGATAATTTCTAATGTGCGATTAGTCGGTAAAATGGGTGGTAAATCGGGAGATTTTTGTGCTGTGGGATTTGGAGAACTGGACAATCTTTTAGGATAAAAATAATTTGAAGAGTGGCGATCGCCTTAGTAAAGTTGAACTAAAAATTAGAATTCTGTAAATTTATTTATACTTTTAACATCAAACTTGTAGATATGTTTTTACAAAGTTTATGGCAATGAGACATTCAAAATTAGCGATCTATTGAATTAATGTTCTGTTACCAGAGATAAAAAAATCGACTGTGACTTACTTGGCACTGAGGAGTATTTCAATTCTAGGAAGTTATAGACCAAATAGGGTTTGCAGATGTCTTCTCATCCAAATAAATGGAGTTTCACCATTTTGCTTTAAATCTTCAGGGTTAATCAGTCCCATATCAATTAAAACCTGTTGGCGTTCCGATAATTTTTCAGCAATCTGTTCAGCTAAATTGGGATGACTTTTTAAGAGTTTTTGGAGGTGGGCATGATCAACCACGAATAAAGTAGTATCCTGCAAAGCTCTAACAGTGGCAGTGCGTGGAGTACCTGTGAGAACGGCGATTTCACCAAAAAAATCTCCCTCTTGAAAGCTATAAATATACTGATCTGTGCGTAGTGAAACCACTTCAACGGAACCTGCAAGCACGATATATAAAGAATCCCCCGGATCTCCCTCTCGACAAATAATTTCTCCAGTCTTAACAAATTGACGATAACCCTGTTCAATTAGCGATCGCAACTCCAAATCACTACATTGCTCAAAATAGGTAATTCGCCGTAACAGGTCTCGTAAGGCACGCTTATTGGGTAACTTGGTAATTACTTTTTTGGGTTCCGAGGTTAAATTACCATCGGTTTTGATTTTAAGTTCGGTATCGCTGGACTTAGAACTAAAATTAGTAGCCCCTAAAGCTTGACCATCCCAACCCCTCACTCTAATTTCACGGTGGGGAAAAGGAATTTCAATACCATGATGGCGTAATTCTCCTTCGATCAGGAAATTTAAGGAGCTTTTAATTGGTTCAGCCTCGTGGGGTTGATCGATCCAAACTAATACTTCAAATTCAAGCCCATTGTCTCCAAATTTCTTCAACCATACCTTGGGAGGTGGATAGGACAGAACATTGGGTTCAATGCGAGCGCAAGCAACTAATATCTCTGTCACTATAATTGGGTCTGTACCGTAGGCGATGGAAATTGGTAAATGCAGTCGGCACCTTGGTCTTTGGTAGCTCCAGTTGATGATATTGCTATCTATCAGTTTGCTATTAGGAACTATGACAAACACATCGTCATTTGTCCGAATTACCGTAGAGCGAATCGAAATTTTTTCCACAGTGCCGAGTAATTTATCCAGTTCAACATAGTCCCCAACTTTAATCGGCTGCTCAAATAGAATTGCTAAGCCACTGATAAAATTACCTGCTAAGTTTTGTAATCCAAAGCCAATTCCCAGTCCTAGTACACCTGCTACTACAGCTAAGGAGTTGAGATTAATTCCCGCTGACTGTAGGACAATAATCATGCCAATTACTGAAAGGGTGTAATTAGTAATTGAGGTTACTGTTTCTTTGACCCCCCGATCTAACTGGCGTAGGAGCGATCGCTTTAATATCTGACTGATTACATGGGAGCTGATAAACACCCCAAAGCTCAATAAAATCAGGATTAAAATGGATAAAAGAGAAAATGCCGTGTTCCCAATATAAAATATCGGCGTGGTGAACAGATTACTAAAAGCCACAATTCTGAAGGTGAAGATGCCAATAGTTTAACAAGGATTCGCTAAGATAGATTCATAATCATCCTGAAAATCCATGGCAGAGAAATTAGAAATGGCGATCGCTGAAAAGAGAATGACCTTTCACGGTCTAAGCTGGCAAGCCTATAAACAAATTGCTAATGCCCTCAGTGCCAGCAGCCACGCTAGATTGGCTTACGACAATGGGACTTTAGAGATTCTTATGCCTTTAGAACTGCACGAATTTTCACGGATGATGTTTGAGTTTTTTATCCGAATTTTGGTCACAGAATTAGGACTAAAGGTTAAAACTATGGGTTCAACTACCCTAGACCGAGAAGACTTACTCAGAGCTGTAGAACCTGATAATGCTTACTATTTCCAGAATCAACCCCTTGTCTCTGGACGCAATGTAAGTATTAGCCAAGACCCACCACCCGATCTAGTAATCGAGATCGATATTACCCATACAAATATTCAGAAATTATCTTTGTATGCGGCTTTAGGTGTGCCAGAGTTTTGGCGATACAACGGTGAAATATTAAGAATTTATCAACTTGATCGACTACAGCAAGAATACATAGAAGTAGAAACCAGCCCCACATTTCCCCAAGTTCCAAAGACAAGACTGTATCAGTTTTTGGCAGAAGCAAGACAGGATGAAATCAATGCTGAAGTTAATCTCAGAAAATGGATTAGGGCAATGATTACTAACTAGATAATAATTCAGATCAAAAATTAGCTTGGCTCTAGCGTATAGGTTAAAAATTGCAACTTGCGATTTAGCAGAAAAACTGATAGGGGCGGCGAACTTGGCTCCAAGGATTTATTGGTGCTGATAATTTGGTAGGTTTTATCATCCGCAGGCACTTCCCAGTAGATTACTCGACCCATAAACCGACTACCGCTTGTACGAAATAAACCGCGATCGCCAGCAATGACGGGTTTAAGATAATAGGTAACTCCCCGATAGTTAATTTGCGGGGGCATTCCCATCCCTACAATCAATAACTTACGGAGAATAGGGTCTTTGAACAAATTAGACAGGGATTGCGCCCAGGTATTGGCAAGGGCAGGTACAGAACTAAAGCCTTGAGCCTTGGCATCTGCTTCAGTAATAAAAATGAGGTTATATCCTTCTAGTCGCAATAAAGCTTGTTTAACCCTTGTCGATCGGCGGTAATTGGTATAACGAATATCTATCCGCCAATTTTGATCTGGGTTAAGTCTAGGGACGATTCCTGTCAATTTTTGGTTAAACTTATTAATACGAAGGGTAGCTTGATCATCAGGTAATTCTAAATTTAACGCCTCTCGTCTGTATATCTGCCACGGTACTCCCCACGCAGGGCTATACCCACAAATCTCACTGCTGAATAGAAGAATTAAAAACGAAAATCCAATGTTAGCAAAACGCATTATTCCTTGTTTAGATGTGAAATCAGGGCGAGTGGTCAAAGGCATAAACTTTATTGATCTTAAAGATGCAGGCGATCCCGTAGAGTTAGCAGAGGTTTATAATCAAGCTGGGGCAGATGAGTTAGTTTTTTTGGACATAACTGCCACCCACGAAGACCGCAGTATTATTTTAGACGTAGTTTATCGTACCGCAGAACAAGTATTCATTCCACTGACTGTGGGTGGAGGTATTAAAGATGTGGAGTCAATTCGAGAGCTATTAAGGGCGGGAGCAGACAAAATTAGTATTAACTCCTCGGCGGTAAAAGACCCTAGTTTAATTAATCGAGCTAGCGATCGCTTTGGTAATCAGTGTATTGTGGTGGCGATCGATGCCCGCAGACGAACAGACCCTTTAAATATAGGCTGGGATGTCTATGTGCGAGGGGGCAGGGAAAATACAGGATTGGATGTTTTAGCTTGGGTGCAGGAAGTAGTGAAACGTGGCGCAGGGGAAATTTTGTTAACAAGTATGGATGCCGATGGTACCAAGGCTGGCTATGATTTGGAGCTAACTCACCAAGTTGCCGATCTAGTTGAAGTGCCTATTATTGCCTCGGGTGGTGCAGGAAATTGTGAACATATCTATGATGCCGTGAGTAAGGGTAAGGCTGAGGCGGCTCTATTGGCTTCACTTCTGCACTATGGGGAATTATCGATCGCCGAAATTAAAGATTACTTGAGCGATCGGCAGATCAAAATTAGGAAGTAATTAGTTATTAAACAAAGTGCAAATTTTAGCTAAAACCTCTTCTATGATAACTTCGGGAACACTTTCTAGTTTCCGAGCTGATCTAGCTCCTAAATCTAGCGACCTAGGCTGATCACACCTCACAACACCTTTAGTACGAATGTCTATCCCTGCCAAGGGAACTGCAAAACCTGCGGAACGGGCAAAATTTCCACCTGAGGTAATTGGCACCACAATCGGCACTTTGGTTACAGCGTTAAATTTATCGGGTGAAACTATAAGAACTGGTCTAGTTCCCTGTTGCTCATGTCCTGCTGAGGGATCAAGCGAAACCAGATAAATATCACCTCTCTTCATAGTTCAAGCCCTATGGGTCTCAAATCAAACCACTCTTGATCTTCATTTGTAATCGGAGCATTTGGGTCACATTGTTCTAACAATTCATCTAGGGAATAAGCAGGTTTTAGTTGTGGGGTCACAATAACTTTCCCATCATCAACGGTAATTCCCACAGTTGATCCAGCCTGAAGCTGCAACATATCAAGCAGTGATGGCGGCACCGCTAACATAATTGATCCACCTACTTTGCGTAAATTTGTTTTGTACATAGCATTCTGTTTTGTTATATAAAAAGATAACAATTTATTATATAAAAATATAACAGATTTTAAGAAGCTAACAAAGCATCACAGTAGGTTAAAAGTAGAGTTAGGCGATCACCAGCTTTATCAATACGCTGGTTTAGGGTTTCAGGTTGACGGGTAGTTTTCAAAAGATTAATATCAGCACCAACTAACCGTAACTGCTTATTTATTTCCACATAGTGCGGCACAAGTTCGTCTTGCTCTGGCAGAATTTGATCAAGTAATTGGGTTTGAAATAGTTGTTGGGTAGCTTCATGCGATCGCTCTAAATTTTTAAGCTCATTTTTAACTTGATCTTGCCCAGAAATTAAGTCATCAGTTACGCCTCGCATTTGCTTTAGTAACACTTGCATAGTTTCGACTTGTTGCCGTAGAGTTTGAATTTCAGCTTGAGTTTTAAGAGAAGGACTTGTCATGCTCAGAATTAATCTGGGTTATTTTTCCACTTTTTTTCTAAATACATCCAACAGACTATAAACCACAGGTACAAAAATTAGGCTAAGAACAGTAGAAGTAATTAATCCACCAATCACAGCGATCGCCATGGGAGCCCGTAATTCTGAACCCGCACCAATTCCTAGGGCAATGGGTAACATTCCCAAAACCGTTGAAGCAGTGGTCATTAATATTGGACGTAATCGGACTGGACAAGCGGCAAGGATCGCTGCCTTTAGGGTTAATCCCTGCTCTCGACTTTGATTAATGTAATCTACGATTAAAATCGCATTTTTATTAGCAATTCCAATTAACAGAATAATGCCAATCACTGCAATCATACCAAAACCACTATTTGTGATCAGCAAAGATAGAATTGCCCCCACCAATGCTAAAGGTAAAGAAAAAACTACCAATAGAGGATCAACTAAATTTCTAAATAGGCAAAGTAAAACAAAAGCAATACAGGTTACAGATAAGCTTAAAGTACCTGCAAAGCTGTTGAGGATAGCATTTAATCGCCCTGAATCTCCACCTAGATCGATGATTACTCCTGCTGGTAAAAGTGGTTTAGCGATCGCTACGACCTGATCGGTTGCGGTGCCAAGGGCAATATTTTTACCTAGATTAGCGGTAATGTAAGTAACTCGTTTACCGTTAAGATGATCAACTTCACTATCACCAGTGATTTTAATATCCTCCAGCCCTATTTGATTTTGGATTTTAGCTTTGATGGCGATCGCAGTTCGGCGTAAATTCTCTAAGTTTTCTCCCACCAAGGAAATTTGCAAAGGTTTTTCTCCACCTGTATCCACAAACTGAATATCCTCAATACTGGTAGTTACATCTTGAATTCTTGGCAAAGTTGCCCGCAATTGATCCTGCATTGCCGAGGTTGTCAGAGTGCGATCGCTTCTTAATTTCACATATAAATTTCCCCTGTTTGGTTGTCCTTGTCCGTTACCAATGGTGGTAAATACGGTTTCAACTTCAGGAGACTTTAGGATAGATGCCTCTAATTGTTTAGCAACATCACCTGATTGAACTAAAGGACTAGCAGCTAAAAGTAAACTAGCAGGATTCACATTGGGGCTAGGGCGAAATAATTCCACGGGCGGGGCTGCAACCTTGGGAATAGAGCCAGTATAGGTAATATTAAATTCACCCCGATCTAGTTTGGGAATAAAGGCTTTCGGCACATAGGGCAGTAAGGCTAAACCGATAATGAATGTTAAAATCGCCAACCCAACCACAAGCCAACGATGATTCAGTGACCAAATTAAAATTTTGGCATAGGCTGCATTCATGCCATCACGGTGATTATGATCCTGTGGTTCCCAAGGTTTGCCCTTAAGCCAATAGGCTGCTAATAAAGGGGAAAGAGTGCGGGCAACTGCTAAGGAAATTAAAACTGCTGCGGATACGGTAATACCAAAGGGCTTAAAAAACTGTCCCAAGGTACCCTGCATTAAACCTACGGGCAGAAACACGGCGGCAATGGTCAAAGTCGCTGCGGTTACGGTTAAACCAATTTCTCTAGTGGCGGTAATAGCGGCTCTAAAAGGAGATTCCCCTTGATCTAAGTGGCGACTAATATTTTCCACATCGACGATCGCATCATCAACTACAATCCCAATTACCAAAGCCAATGCCAGTAAAGTAATAGTCTCCAGATTAAAGCCCATAATAGCCATGACCACAAAGGTGCCAAGCAAAGACATGGGAATTGCCAACGCCGAAATTACCGTAGCTTTCCAGTCCTTTAAGAAAGGATAGATCACAACTACCGATAAAATCACCGCCAAAACCAAAGAATCAATGGTGGCATGGGTAGCTTCTTTAATGTATTCAGCTTGGGTAGAGGCAAGGGAAATTTCTAAATCTGGGAACTGCGATCGCAATTTTTCAACGGCGGTTTCTGCTAAATCAACTACTTCCAAAGTGTTGGCACTGCTACGCTTAATGATCTCCATAGCCAAAGCATCTTTGCCATTAATTCTGATTTTGGTACTCGTAAACGTATTTTTAATAAACTCGCCAAAAGCTTGGGGACTAATTTGGGTGGGTAGAGGGGTGGGCGCACCAAGGAGAGATACTTTTAATACTCCTTCAAGAGCCTGAAGTTTGGGTAAGATTCTGGTCTTTGCCAGTGTGGTTAAATCCTGTAATTTAGCGTAATCAAGACTGGGAGAAGCTTTATAGGTAAAGGTATAGCTTACTGCTGCCGTTTCATTCAGATTTATAGGAATTACTTGAAATGTGGCATTATCTGGAAGCTTTACCTGTTTGACAATCTCCTCTACCTTTTGCGTAGAAGCCTCTAAATTTGTACCGACATCAAAGCCTAAGCTAATTACTGAGCGATCGCTATAGGTGGAAGAACGCATTGAACTTACTCCTTCTATCCCCTGTAATTTTTGCTCTAAGGCATTAGTAATACGAGCTTCAGTATCAGTTTGGGATGTTGTTCTAGCCGAAGCATTGACCACAACTACTGGAAAAGTTACATCGGGGAATAGTGCATATTTCAGGGAAGAGAAGGCAAAAACACCAGCAATACTAATAATTAACCACACAATTAAAGTTAGCCATGAATACTTAATTGCATACTTGGAAATATTGAAACGGTTACGCATTCACTATGTTTGGTTTACTAGATGGTTTACTAGAATCGTTAAAAACGGCACCGACCGACGACACATTATAGATTATCTAACCAAATACCATCGCAAAAGCAAAAGTAATTTACTGGAGATTCGACATAGCAATATCGACAATGCTATATTAAAGAGCCTAAAAATATTTACATGTAATAATCCCATGACACAACGTACTCTCGGCGGCACCGCCCGCAAAAAAAGACGTACTTCAGGCTTTCGTGCTCGGATGAAATCCCACACTGGTCGGGCTGTAATTAAAGCTCGTCGCAGTAGAGGTCGTCTCCGTCTAACTACCGTTTAGGCTATTTGCATATTTTAAGCAATTGTAAATTATTGTGTTGCCTGCTCCCAATCGCCTAAGACGGCGAGAAGACTTTACCACTGTCTATAGCAAAGGCGATCGCCATTATGGAAAATACTTAAGGCTTAGGGTTTACAACACCAATAATCCAGAGGCTGAGACTCAAATCGGCATCGTAGTTAGTAAAAAATTCAGTAAAAAAGCTGTAATCCGCAATCTCATCAGAAGACAAATTCGTGCAATTTTTCGTGCTTTTCTGCCACAATTAAGGCAAGGCTTACAAATTGTAATCACTGTTGTTACGGTTTCCGCCCTTCCCAAGTACTTAGAATTGAAAGAAGATTTAACAAACCTACTTACTAAAGCTCAGATTTTACAAAGTAATTGTTGAAATTAGTAACTTCAAATTAATAGTTTCAAATTAGAAAAGTATATGGCAATTAAAGAAGAAATATTTTACGAAGGTGGACCCCACATTGGGGACTTGCTGATCAGCATTTTAGTCGGATTTTTTATTATCACCCTACCAATTACGATTGGAGCGATCGTCAGAGCTTTGTGGTTGCGTTACAGTATCACTAATCGACGTATTACCGTCACTGGTGGTTGGCTAGGACGACAAAGGGTCGATGTGGTTTATGCTGAGATTGTCAAAGTGGTAATTGTGCCACGGGGCATTGGCAGTTGGGGAGATATGGTGTTAACTCTTAAGGACGGGTCTCGCCTAGAAATGAGGGCAGTGCCTAATTTTCGTAAAGTCTATGAATTTGTGGAGTCTAAATTAACTCTCAAAGCTCAAACTTCTAGCGGTGCTCTTGGTGCAATTTAGGATATACAAGTCAAACTAACTATATGGATTTTGGTATAGGTTTTCTCTCGAATAACGTCATGTTGCCGATCTTGGATTTCTTCTATGGCAAGTTTCCCAGCTATGGATTGGCGATCGTGGCACTTACTTTAGTAATTCGCATTGCTCTATTTCCAGTTAATGCTAATCAGCTTCGCAATATGCGAAATATGAAAATTGCTAACCCAATCATGCAAAAGCGGATCAAGGAAGTCCAAGAACGATACAAGGGCGATCCAGCTAAACAGCAACAGGAAATGGCTAAGGTAAATTCTGAAAACTTTAAAGAGTTTGGTAATCCTCTGGCTGGATGTTTGCCTGCTCTACTACAAATGCCTATTTTATTTGCCCTATTTGCCACTCTAAGGGGTTCACCCTTTTCAGATATCAACTACGCCGTTAATTTTCAAGTATCGCCCACACAGGTTCAGTCTGAGGCATTTACTACTCCTCCTCAAAACATTTATTTTGCTGATCGAGTCCACTATCCCGTTCAAGCAACCGTCAGTACTGGCACAAACTTGGCTGTAGGCAGCGAAACTAAAGTATTACTCCAAGCAGTAGAAGCAAGTAAGGTCGAAGATTTTACTAAAGTAAGCACTAGATTTCCAGATATTGATCTAGCTCCTAAATGGCAGATTACCAAAGGTGAAGGCGTAGTTGAGGTTTTACCCGATGGTACGGTTAAGGCATTAAAAGAAGGTGAAGCTACAGTTCAAGCAACCATTCCCGGTTTAGCTGCTAATAAAGGTTTTCTATTTATCAAGGCATTGGGTGAAGTTGGGGTATCTAATCCAGACGGTAGCTTAAAGTTAGATATTTTGGCAATGATCTTGGCGTTTGGCATTAGTCTTTACATTAACCAAAACATTTCTGGTAGTAAGCCTGCTAATCCCTCTGAGAATCAACAGCAGGATACGATGAATAAAATTACACCTGTGATTTTCTCGGGGATGTTTTTGTTCTTTCCTCTACCTGCAGGAGTACTGCTGTATATGCTTGTTGCCAATGTGTTCCAAACTGCCCAAGCTTTTATTGTTTCTAAGGAGCCGTTACCAGAAAATCTCCAAAAGTTGGCAGAAGCAGGGGTTGGTGCAAGTCCAGAGGCGATCGCTCCTAGTACCTCTAAGGCGGCTAAATTACCCTTAAAAGCCGAGTCTAAAAAAAATGAGCCTAAGGATGAAGTTTCTTTACCCTTTGAACCCGGTTCACCTAAAAAGAAAAAGGGCTAATTTAATAAATTTAAGTCAATTTAAATTCATGGGGCTAAGAGAACAATCGGAGCTAGGTAAAAAGTGGTTAATACAGCTACTAGAAATATTAGGTTATGTCTGTGATGTTGATATAACCGATGAAGTTAATGATCCACGCCGTGGCTGCACCCTTGTGATTGATCATAAGCATCTTCTTCCCGATCAGGTTCAGGCTCTAATTGGTATAGATGCTGTGAGTGGGATAAAAACTGGCGTTACCTTAGATGCCATCCAACATTTAGCAAATACTGCTTTAAATGCTCATCTAACCCCAGATGCTAATGGCTTTTTTTATGTGGTTGAGTTAAATGGTTATCGCAAAGAACGTCAAGCGGTTTTAACCAAAATTGCCGAAGAGGCGATCGCCTACGTTACTGAAAATCAAAATGACTACCCCATCAAAAATCTTTCAGCAGCAGAACGGCGGCAGGTACATATGTTTTTTGAGGACTATCCGCATATTGAAACTTTTAGTGAAGGCAAGGAACCCCATCGGTATCTTGTCGTGCGCCTAAAGTCAGCCAAATAAAAATACAGTCTTTTATTTATGGGTTTGTCGGTGTACAGCACACCCTAACGTATTTCTTACTTGTGAAACAGGCTGCAATTCTAACAATTCTCTAATTCCCAGTTTTTCTAATCCCTAGTTATGGAGGCAAGTGATGGAAAAAATTTATATTCCCCAGGTGGCGAAAGCTGTAGATGCTACTGAAGTTATTTCAGTTAATGAGTTTATTAAGGATTTAGATACCCTTACTCCAGTCCAAGGCGTAGTTAAAGTCAAGCACCAAGGCTCATTCCTAGAGGTTAAAGCTGAGGCATCGGCAATTATGACTTTGACCTGCGATCGCACCTTGAATCAATTTAATCATCGACTTGCTATTAATACTTCTGAATTAATTTGGCTAGAGGAGCCTAGCAGTGGCAATAAATATGCCAGTGAACAGGAAATAGAGCTAGATGACTTAGTGGAAACCTTACCACCAAAGGGCTATTTTGATGTGGGAGTTTGGCTATATGAACAACTTTCCTTGGCGATTCCATTTCAGAAAATTGCTCCAGATGCCCCAGAATTAAGTCAGATTTTGGAACAGGCTCGTGCTAAAGATCAGATTGTGGATAAACGTTGGTTAGTCCTAGGTAAATTGCAAATTGACTCTTAAATTATTAACTAGAGTTATTTACTAGAATGATCATACCAGATCATGCCCAATGACCTCAGACCCTACGATGCTGTACTTGGAGGCAAGACTCCTCCGCCCATCGGTGGATTGGTACTAGGTGGAATTTTCGGGGTTAAAACTCGGATTAATAGTGCGATCGCACCCCAGCGCCGAACAGCCCTAATTGAGGCATTAAAGTATGGTGAGGCAGGTTTAGACCTATTGGTTAAGAGCCTAGAAGATAGCTCCGTGGTGGTACGGTATGGGGCGAGGATTTTAATAAGTCAGCGATCGCCCGCAGTCATTGAAAATCAGTTTGAGCAATGGTCTCAGTACCAAGACTTTAGCTATATCACCAGTTTGGAACAGCCGTTTAATTTCCATAGCCGACCAGTTAATGCGATCACCATTGATGGACAATTTCTGATTAGTTGCCATAGGGATCATAGTATTCGGGTTTGGAGCCTAGTTTTAGGTAAGCAGATTTTTACTTTGACCGGACATACGGATATTGTCACTTCGGTCGTAATTAGTCGTAATCGGAAGCTTTTAATCAGTGGTAGCTGCGATCGCACAATCAAAGTCTGGGATTTAACTAAACTCAGAAATCCTGAGGTTTTAACCCTAAAGGGGCATCATGGCTATGTGAATTCCGTAGCTTTGCTTCCCGATCAAAATACCTTAGTTAGTGGCAGCCAAGATACTACGATTAAGTTTTGGGATATTTCTAAAGGCAAAAATCTCCGTACCATTAAAGGGCATACCAACCTAGTCAATGCTGTGGTTTTAAGTCCCGATGGGCAGATCATGGCAAGTTGTAGTTGGAACACAATGATTCGGGTCTGGAACCCGCATACAGGTAGCCAAATTTGGGAACTAATCGGACATTCCGCCAAAGTCTGGTCATTTGCCATTACTCCAGATAATCAAATTTTAGTGAGCGGCAGTAAGGATAAAACTATCAAGCTATGGGATTTAGTCACAGGCAGAGAAATTGCTACCCTAGAAGGACATAAGGGTGAAGTTAGAGCTTTAGCAATTAGTAAAGATGGGCAAACCCTATTTAGTGCCAGTTTTAAGGAAATCAAGATTTGGAATTTAGCAAGCCGTCAGTTAATTCGGACTTTAAAGGGACATTTGGGATTGATTAATGCGATCGCCTTAAGTGAGGATGGATTAACACTTATTAGTGGTGGGGAAGATGCTCTGATTAATATTTGGGCGGTTCCATAGGTGATTAAATTCCCTAAATAAATTCTCTAAAAATCTGAGTTAGGGTTGGCTCTGTGGGAAGCTTACCTCCTCATTGCTAGTTATTCTTGATCCTAGAGTTGATCTCTTGGATAAACCGATCGCGATCTAGGGGCGAAATTAAGCGACCCCCCCCTTGCTTTAAGTTGATTTTGACTCTGGTTAAAGATAAAGCTGGTGCACTTAGGGGATTAGACGATCGCTCCACACTTTTAATATCCTCTAATCGCAGCCTGTAGTTGAGGATGCCAGACCTGATCAGTAATTCGGAATCAGTGATTGTATATCTACAGGGAATTACCAGCACAGCCGTTAAGAGCGCACTAAATATGCCCGAAGCGATCGCCAATAATGCTGCTGACTTATTTACAGAAAGCGTAAAAACACCCGTTGCCATAATTAGTAAGGGGCTGATGATCAAAATCGCCGCTAACCACCCATCTACTTTGGAAGGATAAACACTCATTTTATTTATAATCCTTGACATAGTATTAATTTTGAAAAACTTCTCAACTATTTTGGAAAGTATTGCAGCAGGGGTTTTACCAATTATTGTAAACCTTACTTCTATGCCAAGATTTTTCCCTGATGTTCAAGATATTGATAGTGCAAAATACAATTTAGAAAAACTAATAAATTCAAGTGATTTATTGGAGAGCTATATATCTGCATTAGAAGCTTTTAAGGCAAAGTTCTTTGCAACAGATAAGGATGCTTTATCTACAACTATTTTAGAAATTTTATCAACGTATTAATCATATTGAAAGATTACTAGTAAATGCTGAAGATGCCAGTTGCTTGAGGCATTGAGTTAATTCTTCTTCGATAAAGGGTTTACTAAAGTATGCTGCTGCGCCTAGGCTTAAACCTAATTCACGATGTTTATCTCCACTACGAGAAGTGAGCATGACTACAGGTAAGTTCTGAAGGTAAGGATCATTTTTGATCTGTGTAAGTAATCCATAGCCATCTAGTCGAGGCATTTCTACATCTGATAGAACTACCTTGACTGATAATCCAGTTAATAATTTAGCGATCGCTTCTTCTCCATCCTTTGCCTGTTCTACTTTAAATCCAGCTTTTTTTAGGAGCAATGCTAGGTAACGGCGGACATTAATGGAATCATCTACGACTAGGATAGAATTTTCGGGGGTAGGAGAACTAGTTTCTTGTTTATTAGTAGGCTTTGAGGGAATAGAATTTTGTCCGAAGATTTGCATATCTAAAATGGGAATAGTTTGCCCTTTAGCAGCGATCGCACATCCAGAGAATATTTGGGGTAAAGGTATTTCTCCTAAGGGTTGACGCAAAGTTACTTCCTGTTCTCCCCAACAACCATTGGTATAAACTGCCCAGAGATTAGACTCTTGATTAATGATTACAATAGATTTACTGGCGAACAGAGGCTTATCTTCAAGGTAGTAATTGCTGTGGGAACAATTTAATTGCAGGTGGGTATCTAAGGGGAAAATGGGAACGTGGGTATCTTGCCATTGATAAAACTGATCTTGGGTAGAACTGAGATCGGGAATAACAGCTTGAATCGAATCCGTGGGAATTGCCAAAATCATTTGATTAACTTCGACTAAGGTAATGCGTAGGGCTGATAGGGTAAATGGAATAGCGATCGTAAAGGTGGTGCCAACTCCAAGCTGAGTTTGGGTATGAATCTCGGCACCAATTTGTCTAAGATTTGTCCTAACCACATCCATCCCTACCCCACGACCGGAGAGGCTAGTAACTTCATCGGTTGTAGTAAAGCCCGGTTCAAAAATCAACTGAATTAATTGTTCATGATCTAGAGATGCCACTTGGTCAGCAGTTAATCCAAACAAATGGGGCGATCGTTCGACTTTAGATTTAATTAGAGCAGGATCGATACCTCTACCATCATCAGCAACTGTGATCAGGATTTTACGGTCTTTTTGAGTTGCAGTGATCTCAATTTTGGCTTTAGGATTTTTCCCTTGTTTAATTCGAGTACTTGGGTCTTCAATCCCGTGGTCAAAGGCATTACGCAAAAGATGATTTAGGGGATCGTTAATCACATCTATAATTGTTTGCTCAATTAGCAGATCAACCCCATTCAGAATTAAATCCACATCTTTGCCATGCTGAAGTTTTAAGGCTCTGATTGCTCGAGGAAATCTGCCAACAATATCCCGCAGGGGACGCATTTTAGTTTCTTTAATTGCTGTTTGCAGTTGTTTGAAGTGACTAGTAAGGTTAAGGGCATTTTGTTCGGTTTCATTTAAACCCAAGTCCACATCTTCAACTACTTCTTGGATTTGCACGATCGCTTCAATTACTGATTGTGATAATGAATGTAACTCACTATATCGATCAAATTCCAAAACATCAAAGTTGGGAAGTTGTTCCAAATTTATAGATTCAGAGATAGGTTCAGATTTGGTCACAGCCTCGGTATTCAGGCGATCGTAGATGATCGAGAGTTGGGAGTTAGCATCCTCAAGGGTACGAATACGACCATAAAGAGATTTGAGTAACTGCCGTAATTGCTTAAGTTGGTTATCAAGGCTATTATGTCCCGCAGTCATTTCCCCTGAAAGTTCATGCAATTGCTCAAGGCGACTGATGGGTAGGCGGATACTGGTATCTTTAACGTAGGTAGTTACCAAATCCGAGGCTTTATTGGGAATAGATTCAGGTACATCCCCGCTAAACTCTAGGTCTTCCTGTAAGTCTTCTAAAGTATCAGGTAGAGATTGGATAAAATGCTGCTCTGGAGAGGCTTTGATGTAACGAGATAAGTTGTTATTACTAAAATCACCAAATATATCTGTTTCAGATGTTGGCTCAGCTTCTAAATTGGGGGTCTGATCGGAGCTATCAAAATCATCAAAATTAGGAAAGTCTTGTGCCAATTCTTGGGCAAAGCTAGCATTTTCCAGAAAGCTATCAAATAAATCATTAGTAGTATTTGTACTTAAGGTTGTAATCGCAATTTCTGATTCTGCGTTTGGAGAAATATTCGATACATTATTAAAAAAATTATCAAAGAGGTCGCTAATCGTATCTTGAGTTGTGTTTTGAGGTAATGCTTCTAAAAGTTGGTTAGGTTGATTAACTTCTAGCTGCGGCTGGGAGGAGTGATCATAAAACTGATCGAACAAATCATCAGATTGATTTATTAAAGTGGGTGATTTTGGCTCTAAATTATCAACCAAGTCACTAAAAATATTATCTATAGTTATCCATTCTTCTTCGTATCTATCTGATATTTCTATCCTAGACGGGATGCTCTCAATACGAGTTATTTCATTATTACTTATATCACTGGTAAAGAATTCTGTGTGTAATTGCTCTTCAGAATCAGTTGCAAATATGTCTTCGATTTCCTCTTCTTGCTGGAATACCTGATACTCAGACTCATTAGGTAATTTATCGGATAATTGATCGAAGGGATTAAATTCTTGAAAGACGGCTTCTATCTCATTCAATTGGGTAAACGGATTGTCTATATCTTCTGTATCTATTACCTCTACAGGGGAAGACTGAAAGAGACTTGACGGAGAGAAAGATAATTCATCAGGATTAAATGATTGCTCTTGATCCCCTTCTGAAATATATTCCAAATTTAGATCATCATCTTTTCCCTGATAATACTGATACTCTAATACCTCATCTATATCTAATCCTAAGAATTTATCAGAAGCTTGATCGGATTCAACATTATCTTCAATAAAGTCCGAATTTTGACTATTTGGGAACAGATGATTATCTAAGTCTAATTTTTCCTTTTGAGAGGATGAAACTATAAATTCTTCGCTGTCTTTTAAGTCCTCTAAATCCTCTAAAGAGAGATTATCTAGCTCATCTTCTAGGTTCAGATGCTCAGATGTTGAGTATTCTTCAGGTTCTGAAGGTGATTCTAAATCTAATGGAGACTCGTCAGAATAATTATCCAAGTTAAGGGTAGAGCTATCTGTTTGGTCAAAGTGGAAGTCAGAAGTTATATCTGCTTTTTTGCCTTCAATTACTAAAGCTTGCGATCGCCGCCATACCGTTAAGGCTGCAACTGCTAATTCCAGAATTTGATTAGAGTCCTGATTAGAACTAAAGATTTGAATTTGATCTGCGATCGCTCTATTTAACTGCACAAAATTTGGCAAATCCAACATTTCCCCTAGGTCAGCCAATTCTGTAGCGAGGTTTTGGAGGTCTTCGGCTAAAGTGGGACTGTCTAGTTTGGTTTCTAGCTCTGTGAGCATCTCATTGATTTCTTGCTCAAACATTAAAGCTGCCACATCAACTTCTGGCTCTGGAATATCTTCTACAGATCGACTCTCAGCATTACTCAAATAGGTTTCAAGCGGTTCAAAAATTGTTTGATTATGACTTGCTAACCATTCCTGATCAACATTTTGTCCTTGCCGATTAATTAAAATAATTGATCGCAGTAGTCCTACGGCATTAATTAGCAGTCGTTCCGTGCTGATGTCAATATTAGGTTGCTGGGATTTAATAATTTTGAGCGAATCTTCTAGACGATGGGCAGTGGAGCTAAGGGCATGATACTGCATGATTCCTGCTGCTCCTTTAAGAGAATGGGCAGCACGTAAAACCATATCTATTTGCTGCTTGAAGTCAGATGTTTGCGGGTCTATGCCCACAAGTCCATCATCCATAGTATCAACATACTCTTGAGCCTCCTCAAGGAACATTTGGCGAACTTCTAGCTCTTCTTCATCAACCATAGTAATTACTCTAATTGGTACAAGTATCCTATTTCAAAATTTTCGATCGCTTGCCCCATGATCTCGACAAATGATTATTAAGTTGATTAATTACCGTCCTAATAGTTTAACCAAACCAATACCGCCAAAGTACAAGCCACCCACTGCTCCTGCTAAAAGACTTTGGGTTAAAGGATCGGTAGATGGAGTTAAAATTCCACCGACGACTAAAGCTCCTAAAATTACATATCGCCATCCAGACAACATTTGCTGCGATGACACAATCCCAACTAACCCTAGTAAAGCCTGAACAATCGGAATTTGAAAAGCTAAACCTGTACTAAATAAAAGTAGCAAAACAAACTCAAAGTAGCGATCGATTGACCATAGTTGCTCCACCACATCTCCACCGTAACTGATAAAGAAATTTAAAGCGGCGGGAATTAGGGCTGCGTAAGCAAAGGCAATACCAGCAATAAATAAAATACTAGAACCAAAAATAATTGGCGCAACTAATTTTTTTTCTTTTTTAGTCAAACCCGGCAACACAAACCTAACTATTTGATACAAAATCATTGGGGCTGCTACCAATAAGCCACTGTAACCAGCAACTTTAATCGATACGAAAAAATACTCCCCCGGAGAGAGTTGTAAAAATTTTGCACCCTGGGCGGGAATTTCTAGAAAATAGACAATTTTATTTACAAAGATAAAACAGCCGATAATACCCACGATGATAGTAGCGATCGCATAGAAAATTCGAGTGCGAAGTTCGGCTAAATGATCAAGTAGGGGCATTTCTATATCATCGGCTATTTCTTCTTCTGAATCTATATCTATTAAAGGCTCAATCATAGTAGGCTCAATCAAAGTGGCGAGGCGAAGGAGTATCTTTCAATCCTATACTAATTTTTGAACCTACTGAATGATCTTAAGCTGTGCTTAGACTTTAATAATCCAATTTTTGCGCGTATCAGCACTAACAAAAGCGGCGGGAATTACTTTAATATCTACACCTAAGGACTTAAACGCTGAGCGAATTACTGTAGCATGACTGGCTTCAGTCGAACCAATGCTTGCTGCTGCTGTAATAATAGCTGGAGTTTTAAGTTTTGCTGCCTCTTGCCCGTATGCGATCGCTGCATCAACTTCTAGTGCTAAAGCCAACTTCGCAATATTGACATCAGTATCTAAATTACCATCGCCATTTTTAATGTAGGGCGTTACAGTTGCCAAATAGTCGGCTTGGGCAGTAACTGGAGTCCCGCCTAAATCTTTAATCACTTTAGATAAGACATCACGGTGAGCTTTGTGATCGGCTTGATTAGCTAAGGCAATTTCTAAAACCGCTTTACCAACAGCACTTTGACTAAGTTTTCCCGCCGCAAAACTATATGCCCAAATAGCTTGGTGTTCATAAAAAAGCGCACCATTCAAGATTTTAAGATCATTTGCAGTATTAGTATTCTGAGCCGAGAGAACATTGGGAACTACAGCAAAAGCTGTTAGTCCTGCTGCTCCAAACATTCCCGTCTTGATCAGTTCACGGCGTGAGTTAGTTTGCCGATTCATAAATTTCTCCTAAGTTTGTTTAAGTTGATTTTTTCCGACTAGTCATTTTTATCCTGATTAGTCATGGGAATATTTACGCTTAGTTGTAAAAAATGGATTCTTTACCCTAGTTGTAAATAAATTGATCGTGGTAATCATAAATTTGGATAAATGAATTGGATAGAGCAGAAATGTTCCCTCACCGAAATAAAAAATAGCTAGGTAAAATCAAGGCGAGCTTGGCTCATAAACCGATTTTGGGAAGTAAGTTCAGGCTCACCGTTTTGGGGATGTCTTTGTATATATGTACCATCTGGCTGCAAGTCCCATGCTTGACGATTATCTGCTAGAGTGATCTCTAAAATTTGTTTTAACTCTTGAATCAGGTGATGATCTTCAATGGGAGTAATTACCTCCACACGGGTATCTAAGTTACGAGGCATCCAGTCTGCACTGCCAATAAAAATTTGTTCCTGTCCGCCGTTACTAAAGTAAAAAATACGAGAATGCTCTAAAAATCTGCCAATTACACTCATAACCCTAATATTTTCGCTTAGACCTTGCACTTGAGGACGCAGACAGCAAATACCTCTAACAATTAAATTAATCTTCACCCCAACTTGAGAAGCTTTGTAGAGCAAGGCTATAATCTGCGGATCAACCAAAGAGTTCATCTTGATAATCATGGAGGAAGGATGCCCCGACTGCTGGTGGTGAATTTCTCGCTCAATTAGTTCTATAAAACGTTTACGCATGATCACGGGTGCTACGAGTAATTTGCGATAGTTTTGTTGCCGAGAGTAGCCCGTAAGGTAGTTAAATAAATCAGTCAGGTCAGCTCCAATATCTTCACGGCTGGTCAAAAGCCCTAGATCACTATAAAATCTGGCAGTTTTGGGGTTGTAGTTGCCTGTGCCAATGTGCATATATCTAACAAGGCGATCGCCCTCCTGTCTAACTACCAAAGCGGTTTTTGTATGGGTTTTGAGGTTTTTAATGCCATAGACAACATGAACGCCAGCATTTTCTAACTTCTTTGCCCACAGAATATTATTTGCCTCATCAAATCTCGCCTTTAGTTCTACCAACACCGCCACTTGCTTACCATTTTCGGCGGCACTAATTAAAGCATGCACGATGGGCGAATCTCCAGAAGTACGATAGAGGGTTTGCTTAATTGCTAAAACCTGAGGATCAACGGCAGCTTCTTCAATAAATCTCTGCACACTTGATGTAAATGACTGATAGGGATGATGTACCAACAAATCATGGTGACGTAATATCTCAAAAATACTAGAAGACTCATTTTCTTTGAGCATTGGGTGAGTAACCGATCGCCAAGGACGGTCTTTATAATCAGGTAATGGTAGAGAAGCGATCGCCATCAGGTCTCCTAGCCCCACCAATCCTTCAATATCATAGACATCTTCTTCACAAATGCCCAATTGCTTAATCAAGTTATCCCGAATATTGGCGGGAGTTTGGGCTGCTATTTCTAGTCTGACCACTGCCCCAAATTTTTGTTTTCTCAGTTCTGCCTGCAAAGCTGAGATCAAATCATCAGCCTCATCTTCTTCAATGTCTAAGTCAGCATCACGGGTAATGCGGAAAGGATAATATTCCAAAATCGACATCCCCGGGAATAAAGCCTCTAGGTTATGGGAGATTACCTGTTCTAGTGGTACAAACGTATGAGATTCTGTGGGAATTGAGATAAAACGGGGGAGAAGATGGGGAACCTTAACTCGGGCAAAGAATTTTTCTTGGGTCTCTCGATCTTGAACTACCACCGCCAAGCTTAAACTGAGATTAGAGATGTAGGGAAAGGGATGAGCAGGATCAACCGCAAGGGGAGTTAAAACCGGAAAAACCTTGTCATAAAAATATTGCCTTAGATACTCGTGATGTTTTGAATCTAAGTCTGTATAGTTCAGGATGTGAATATTTGCTTGTTTCAGTTCGAGGCGGAGATGGTATTCAAAGCTTTGGTGTTGTTTCTGCACTAAAGGTAATAGTGCCCTATAAACTGCTTGAAGCTGCACTGTGGGGGTAATACCATCATCGGTAAGAATTTCTCCTTCCTCAGATATTTTCTTTTTTGTGCCTGCCACCCTGACCATAAAAAATTCATCAAGGTTAGTACTAAAAATCGAAAAAAACTTAACTCTTTCTAATAGTGGTGTGCGGGAGTCTAAACCTTCGTGCAAAACTCTTTGATTAAATGCAATCCAACTTAATTCACGGTTAAAGTAATATTCTGAGTTGGCAGAGATTTGATGATGATTAGTCATAGAGAAGGCTTTGTTAATTTGCAAGATCGCTAAACAGTTTATATCTGTTAAAAAAGTTTATAGCAGAGTCTTAGTAAAGTTGGTTAAGGAATGTTCAAGGTTTACTGAACTATCTTTGATCTCTCTTAGTCTAATCGGTTGAAGACATTGAAACAAAGCTTTGATAGGACTTCTAAATCTACCTAGATATTAGTTCTATCTCAAATTTGCATCACAGAAATTAAAATCACAGAAATTAAACTATGAAACTCTCCTCCTCCTTTATTGCTGTTAATACTCTAGCTTTGATCTTTTTAACTCCAGCGATCGCCTTTAGTCAGCCCAGCGATCGACCACCAGAGCAAAATCGCCCCGAATTTAAGCAACTTGATTGGCAGCGACTAGATCGGGAATTGAATCTGACCGAAACTCAAAAGCAACAGATGAAAGCTCTACGGGACAATACCCGCACTCAAATTAATGCTGTTTTAACAACTGAGCAAAAATCTCAACTAGAAGCTGCTATTAAATCTGGTACTAATCCTCGTCAGGCAATGCGATCGCTGAATCTTAGTGATGCCCAAAAAACAAGAATTAAGGCAATTAAAGAATCTGAAAAAGCTAAAAGGGATGCCCTGCTCACATCTGAGCAAAAACAGAAGCTAGAAAAGTTAAGAGCCAGTCGCCCCCAGTTAAACCTTACGGCTGAACAAAAGCAAAAAATGCAAGCAATCAGGACTAACACTCGTGAGAAAATTGCTGAAGTGCTAACCCCTGAACAAAAAATTCAATTTGAACAAAATAAAAAGCCTAGCGATCGCCGTGAGCTAATGAACAGCCTACAAGAAGACCAAAAGTCAAAAATTAGAGCTATTAGAGCGGAAGCCAAGCAAGAAATAGCATCCATTCTCACTCCTGCTCAACTTCAAGAGCTTAAGGAAAAAGGTGGACAAAAATGGGGAATTAAAAATAAGTAGGGAAATAAGTAAAGACTAAGTACTCGCCTCGATCACTGAAGTCGAAATAGTCCCAGTTTCTGCATCAGCTTCACCCAGTAAAGAAGGATGATTTTGACGAATTTGGGACATGAGGCTTGCCATTTCGATCGCATTCATCGCATAGTCCCAACCTTTATTACTTTTAATGCCTGCTCTTTCTAGTGCTTGCTGCATGGTGTCGGCGGTAATAATCCCAAAAATCACAGGGACACCAGTTTGGATCGAAGCATTAGCTATACCTTTAGAAACCTCGGCTGCGACATAATCAAAATGGGGGGTGTCACCACGAATGATTGCCCCCAAACAAATTACAGCATTATACCGACCTGTAGCTGCTAATTCTCTGGCAACTAGAGGGATTTCAAAGCTCCCTGGCACCCAAGCATAGTCCACCTGTCCACGGCGATCGCCACTTACGATATTAATACCATGACGTTGCAGAGCATCTTGACAGCCTTGCAGTAACCTAGTCATAATCAAATCATTGAAACGACCAGCAACAATTGCAAATTTTAGATCGGCGGTGTGGGTAAAGCTTCCCTCAAAAACAGTCATAATTTGCCTATGCTACAAAGGCATTAAGTACACCTACAACTACTACCAATAAGCCCCAAATAATCGAACCTATTAGTAAAAGAGGTTTGGATTGATTCCAGTTACTAGGTGAAGCGTATGCCACAGGCACTCCAACTACCATCACAAAGGAAAATAACACCAGAATCGCTAATAAGAGTTGGAACACAATTGTCATAAATTTCTCCTAAATCTCGTTTTTATGTTTATTTATCAAAGATATAAAGACCAATAATTTTATAAACTTAGCAGAAAATGCGGCTCTTAGATAAAGATTTACATGATCATTGACGAATTAAGCGTGAGTAAAAGTAAATTTGTAACACTTACCAGAACTTTTATTGATTACTTCATCGTGGTTGATGTTCCTTCGCTATGTGCCAGCTATTCTGTCCCTTCGTTTTATTTACCTACAGAATCGGATAAAGCTAAAATCCTTTGCCAATGCTCGGAGGAAACTGGAACCACCGACAGTCGCGAAATTCTTAATAGATCAAAACCTGCAAAATAGGGGTCTTGCTTAATTTGTGCTAATGTTACTGGCTGTTGGAGCGATCTCACTGCTTTAATATCTACAACCGCCCGTTTAGGATCATTAAGCTGAGGATCAATATATGGTGGACTAATCACTTCAGCAATCCCCATTGCTCTCCTTTCATCGCCTGTATGATAAATTAATGCCAAATCACCCACTGCCATTGTCCGAATATGCTTAAGGGCAAGGTTATTATTTACCCCATCCCAAATCGTTTGCACATCTCGCTCTAGATCAGCATAGGAATAGACATGGGGTTCACTTTTTAACAACCAGTAGGACATCGCACTAAATATTGGCTCTAACACCTTCTCTAACAAGCTTATCCCATCCCAAATCTTTTAAATTATGATTACGGCGGAGGGGACGAGTTACCAATTCTAAAATATCACGGGCATTGGTAAAGCCATGAATTTGAGCAAAGGTAAACTCCACAGACCACTTGGTACTGATGCCCCTTGCCTCTAGAGGATTAGCATGAGCCATACCTGTAATCACAAGGTCAGGCTTAAGTTGATGAATCCGTTCAATTTGATTATAGTTGTCGGGCTTTTCCACAATGGTTGGCATTGGGGAATTCATCTCAAAGCAGGTCTTTTTCAGCAATTCTAACTCTGAATCCTGATAGCGTTTATCCATATAAGGAATGCCGATTTCCTGGACATGCATACCTGCCCTAATTAAGAATCGAGCTAGGGAAACCTCTAAAAGGTTATCGCCCATAAAGAATACAGACTTACCACGGATTAGTTGCAAATAGTCTTCCATACTTGCCCAAATCTGCGCTTCTCTTTCTACTAAGCCTTTAGGAGTAATACCCATAGCAGCACATATACTTTCAATCCATGCTTTAGTTCCGTCGGGTCCAATGGGGAAAGGCGCATTAATTAATTTAGCTTTACGTCGGCGCATTAGGGTTGTGGCGGTGCGACTAAGAAAAGGATTAACACCACAGACATAGTAGCCTTCTTCGATCACAGGTAATTCTGTATAACGCTTAGCAGGAAGCCAGCCTGAAACTTGAATGCCCTGTTTTTTTAGTTCCAAGGTCAAATTTGTCACCACGGGATCGGGAAGTGAGCCAAATAAAACTAAAGGCGGGTGTTTAGCATATTCCGAGTTTTCAATATCAATATCTTCTTTTTTCTTGCCAAAATTGAGAAGAGAAGCGATCGCATTTCGTTCTTTTTTATCCGATTCAATTACAGGAGCCTTATCAGGGCAACGGGCTGCCATCGATGCCAGAACAGTATCTTCACCCTGAGTAAAAGCATAATCTAAGCCATTAGCACGGGCAACCACAATAGGAATTCCAATTTCCGCCTCTAGTTTCGGAGCTAGTCCTTCCAAATCCATCTTAATGATTTCCGTGGTGCAAGTACCAATCCAAACAATTACACTGGGATTGCGATCGCGCTTAATTTGTTCACAGAGACGCTTAAGTTCGGCATAGTCATTGAGTTGAGCCGAAATATCTCCTTCTTCCAGTTCTGCCATGGCATAGCGAGGTTCAGCAAAGATCATTACTCCCATGGCATTTTGAAGAAAATAGCCACAGGTTTTGGTGCCAATTACTAAGAAAAAACTATCTTCGATTTTTTGATAGAGCCATGCTACACAGCTAATTGGACAGAAGGTATGATAGTTACCAGTTTCACACTCAAAATTGAGAGCTTGAGGTTCAGCAGTTAAAGTCATAGGTTAAAAATTTAATGAGAATTTAATCAAAAATGTGAAAGTAAGATTTAATTTCTAGGCTAGATAGTCTGGTTTAAATCTTGCATTCTTAGTTTCTATGCCAATACTAATTCCTTCGTAGTAGGGGGATTAAGATAAAAGTCAGACAGTAAAGTAAATAAGTCGCGATCGGGAGAATCCTTAGGAATCACGCCTTCAGGTAGTGCTAGAAGTTGATCGGCAATATTTAAATAATAATCACAGACATATTCTAAGGAAGGATCGGTTTCTGCCATCTCGAATAGAGTTTTGCCTTTTACCCTAGATACACGAATATCTTCAATCAAAGGTAGAATTTCCAATACTGGCATAGGAACATGATCGATATACTTATCAATTAAATCTCTTTTACTGGTACGATTCCCAATTAGACCTGCAAGACGAAGTGAATGGGTACGGGCTTTTTCTCTGACCGAGGCAGCAATGCGATTAGCAGCAAATAGAGCGTCAAATCCATTATCTGTAACAATAATGCAATAATCAGCATAATTAAGTGGAGCCGCAAATCCTCCACAGACTACGTCGCCCAAAACATCAAATAAAATAACATCATATTCATCAAAGGCATTTAATTCCTTAAGAAGTTTGACGGTTTCACCAACCACATAACCGCCACAACCAGCACCTGCGGGCGGACCACCTGCTTCTACGCAATCAACGCCACCATAACCTTTGTAAATTACGTCCTCTGACCACACATCTTCATAGTGGTAGTCTTTTTCGGCAAGGGTATCAATAATTGTAGGGATTAAGTAACCTGTAAGGGTGAAAGTGCTGTCGTGTTTTGGATCGCAACCGATCTGTAGAACTTTTTTACCACGTTTTGCTAATGCTACTGAGATATTACAACTTGTAGTGGACTTGCCAATACCACCTTTGCCATATACTGCTAATTTCACGCTTGTCTCTCCGCTTATTATTAAAACTTGATTGTTGAGTTTAATGTTTCAAAATGCTTAAGATTAATTCAACTGATTAATACTGATTAATTAAATTGACATTATTTGAATTATTGGCGATCCTAGAGACGATCAAGAGATTTCGTTACTAAACTATAGGAATATATGCGAAATGTAAAAATGATCGAAATGAATCCATAGGAATCTTAATTTAATCTCAATAGAATCCCGGGTAAATTCACATAACTTAAATGGACTTTGCCTAGTAAGCTAGAAAGTTAGATTTAAGAAGTAAAACATTGAAGATTTTTATTAGTACAGGAGAGGTTTCAGGTGACTGGCAGGGGGCATTGCTGGTTAAGGCTTTGCTTGAATATGCTAGGTCTTCAGGTATAGATTTAGAAATTGTGGCATTAGGTGGCGATCGCATGGCAGAGGCAGGGGCAACTATGCTGGGTAATACCGTGGGTATTGGCTCCATAGGATTATTAGAAGCTCTCCCCTATGTAATTCCGACAATTTGGGTACAGTGGCAAGCAAAACAACAACTTAGGCGATCGCCTCCCGATTTAGTAATTTTGATTGATTATGTCACCCCTAATTTGGCATTGGGGCGATTTGCTCAGCAGGAATTAAAAGTGCCAGTGATCTACTATATTGCGCCTCAAGCTCCGGGATGGGTGTGGACATTAGGAGATCGTGAAGTTAAAGAAATTGTGGGCTTTACTAGCAAAATTCTGGCAATCTTTCCCCAAGAAGCAAAATATTATCAAGAATATGGCGGTAATGTAGTTTGGGTGGGACATCCGATGGTCGATGTGATGGCAAAATTCCCTGATAAAGTTACAGCCCGTAAGCAACTGGGAATACCTGAATCGGATTTAGTGGTGGGATTATTACCAGCTTCGCGATCACAGGAACTTAAGTATTTATTACCCGTAATTTTAGAAGCAGCACAAAAAATTCAAGCACAACTGCCACAGGTTAAGTTTTGGCTACCTTTATCCATGGAGCGTTATCGGGCTAAGTTTGAACAACTATTCCAAGAGTATGGCGTACCAGTCAAAATTATTTCAGGACAATCCCAATTACTAATGCGGGCTGCGGATTTGGTGCTATCTAAGTCGGGAACTGTAAATTTAGAAGCGGCTTTATTAAATGTGCCTCAGGTCGTGGTGTATAAGGTCAGTAAACTAACTGCTTGGTTAGCGGTAAATGTTCTAAAATTTTCGATTCCATTTATGGCACCACCCAACTTAGTGGAAATGCGTCCCATTGTGCCAGAATTTTTACAACATCATGCCACTGGCGATCGCATTGCGGAAGCTTGTTTAGATTTACTTTTAAATGAATCTCGACGCGCACAAACCTTTAAAGACTATGCCCAAATGCGCGATCGCTTAACTGTAAAAGATACGATGGGACAGGTGGTTAAAGAGGTTTTTAATATGCTGGGTTGATAATTTGCTAGTTACGAGGATTATCATCAGATATTTCTAGCTCTTTAATTAAAATTAGAGCCTTGTCTTTAGTAGTGATTTTGCCGTCAAGGGTGGCATTACGAATTTGAGTTAATAGATTACCTATGATTTTACCCTCGGTATAGCCCAGTGCTTTTAAGTCCGATCCAGTTAAAATAGGTTTAATCCGTTGCCATTGGGTAAAATACTGCCAAATTATGCGGCGATCACTCTTTAGAGATGTAACTGCAAAGATAATTAATTCAACTTCTTGATAGGTGCGTAATACTTTAACGATCGCACTTGGGAGATCACAGGACTTTAATTTTTGAGATAGCAATTCTAATTTTTGTGGTTCTAGGTAGGATAAAAGTAACTTTTCGGCAATTTCAGGAAAATTCAGATCGGGCTTGAACCAGCGTAACCATTTCCGTAATCGGCTTAAGTGTAGGCTGAAATCTTTTGGTAATTTTAATTCTGGATCAATACAGCGCAGTCCTCCTAATTGATCAAGCGATCGCAGCATTTTTACCGCTAAAGGATGGGCAAATATATAGTGAATTTCTGCTTTTAATCTACTTCCACCAATGCGATCGTGTAGTCCACTGGCGGTAACTGCTCGGATTTCTGCTGCTGTTTGTGGATGCAGGGTAAAGCCAAACCTAGTGGCAAAGCGTACTGCTCGAAATATCCGCCTGGGGTCTTCGGCAAAGCTACCAACTCGAATTGCCCGAATTTGATGATTAATTAAATCAGAATAGCCATCAAATAAATTAATTATTTCCGTCTTCCCAACTTCAAGGGCAAAGGCATTAATTGTAAAGTCACGGCGATAGAGGTCTTGATCTATGGAACTAGCTTGAACTTGGGGATTTGCGCCTGGATAGGCATAAATTTCGCTTCTGGCAGTGGCAATATCTAGGCTAAACTTGGGGCTAGATTGTGATTTCAAGGCTGTCCATTCAAGCAATGCAGTTTGAAATTTATCGTAGGTCTGTAATTTAGCTTGTGGAAAAATCCGATGTAAGGCGATCGCCACTTCAATTCCCGATCGTTCTCCGCCATCAACAACTAAATCCACATCTGTAGGATCAAATCCTGTCCCATTTATCCCTGCCATCAACCCATCTCTGACAATTCCCCCCACGGCATAAATTTTCCAACCTCGATCTTGAGTGATCCGTAGGGCTGTAGTTAAAATGTGCGATCGCTCTGCATCAAAAAATTGCCATAGGTCTAAATTCATGAGCTAGTTAGTGAACTTTTCCACGCACCTGACAAATATCTCTACTCCTGCACTAAGGACAGTTTCATCAAAGTCAAAGCGGGGATGATGGTGGGGATATGCCAAATCCAAATCGGGATTCGCTGATCCTAAAAAGAAATAACAACCAGGGACTTCCTGTAAAAAGAAGGACATATCTTCGCCGCCCATGGTTTGGCATTCAGGCACAATTCCTGCCGGGGTTTCAATTACAGACTCAGCCACAGATCGGACTAAATTAGCGATCGCCTGATCATTAATTACAGGTGGATAGAGTTTGTGATAACAGAGTTCATACTTCGCTCCCAAACTTTGACAAACTCCAGCAATTACCTGCTCAATTCTCTGGGGTAACATTTTGCCTAGAGATGGATTAAAGTATCTGACGGTGCCACTTATGCGAGCAGTGTCGGCAATTATATTTGTGGCAGTACCAGCATGAAATTCACCAACGGTAACTACGGCAGCATCAAGGGGATCAACATTTCGAGCTACAATGGTTTGGAGAGCATTCACCACCTGCGCTCCCACTAGTAAAGCATCTACAGTTTGATGAGGCATTGCCCCGTGACCACCTCTTCCTAAAATTTGGCAATGAAAAAACTCTACGGCCGCCATTAATGCCCCACCGCGCACACCCACTGAACCCAAGGGTAGATTATTCCAAACGTGTAAACCAATGATGGCATCAACTTGCTCTAAAACCCCCGCTTCGATCATGGGCATAGCACCACCCGGACCTTCTTCCGCAGGCTGAAAAATAATTTTGACTGTCCCTTTAAGTTTAGAGCGATGTTGCCATAAATAATAGGCTGTACCCAAAGCGATCGCCACATGACCATCATGACCACAGGCGTGCATTAAACCATCAATTTGGGAGCGATAGGAGATTATATTTTCTTCTTGAATGGGCAGGGCATCCATATCGGCACGAATTGCTAACACTGGACTAGCTCCCAATTCTCCCTTGATCATAGCCACAACCCCGGTATGGGCAATCTCGGACTCGTAGGGAATTCCCCATGCTGCTAGCTTGTCAATAATTAAATTAGCCGTGCGAGTTTCCTTAAATCCTAGTTCGGGAAATCTGTGCAGCGATCGCCGCCAATGCACAAGGTCTGACTGCAACCTGAGGATTTCTGGTCGAATATTGAGTTTGCTAGAAACAGTGGGTGAAATAATCATATTAATCTTATTGCTTAGGCTTCCTTAGGCAGCAACAGCTAGGGTCGGACGCTTAACCACAACTTGATCAATTAGTCCGTATGCCTGAGCCTCAACCGCAGACATAAAAAAGTCACGATCTGTGTCATTACCAATTTCCTCTAGGGATCGACCTGTATGGAATGCCAGTAACTCATTCAACCGATTTTTATGGTAGAGAATTTCCTTAGCTTGAATTTCAATATCTGTTGCCTGTCCTTGGGCACCGCCGAGGGGTTGGTGAATCATGATACGAGTATGGGGTAAAGATAGTCTTTTGCCTTTGGTACCACCCGCCAATAAAAATGCACCCATGCTGGCAGCTAAGCCTACACAAATTGTAGAGACATCAGGGCGAATATGCTGCATCGTGTCATAAATTGCCATGCCTGCGGTCACTGAGCCACCGGGAGAGTTGATGTAAATGAAAATATCTTTTTCGGGGTCTTCAGCTTCAAGGAATAGTAATTGAGCCACCACCAAATTAGAGACGTTATCATCGATCGCCGTACCTAAGAACACGATTCGTTCCCGTAGTAAGCGTGAGAATATGTCAAAGGCGCGATCGCCACGACCAGACTGTTCAATAACGGTTGGAATCATAGTTTGAAAGAATGTGAAACAAAATTCGTATAGGGACTATTCTAATCTACCTAACTGGGGTAAAAAATTTATAAAAGCTAGAAATTATGTACGGAAAACCGATTAGCTAATTAATACCTCAATTCTTTTTTGATGTTCTACCCACTTATTTTTTAAGCATTTAGTTTTTTAAGCTCTTCGATATTGCCAACCTCAAAATCTTGACTATATACAGTGATTTAATGTAGATGACTAAGAAATTGTTATCTTACCCAGCCTTTAGATTGATTTTATCCCAACTAACAATCTGATTTTGGGTATATTTTGAGCTTTTACTGAGGAGTATTTTCATTAATGTTGAACCAAAAAAGAAAAAAAACTAATCGATTTTTAAAGTGGAATCGATTTGCAGCCTTAACACTGGCATTTGTAACAGCTATAAGTTTAGTGGCAGTTAGCTACTTAACAACTTTCGTATCTGCTCAAACCAATAAACCTAGCGTCATTAAGGTTCACTATGCTTACTATATGACCCAAGTTGCTAGTTTCAAAGATAAAGAAATACTGCTACAAAATTAAAAAGTAGATTTGCAGCAGTAAATAAATGAATGACAAAATTATAGCTATATATTGCCTGTGTGATGATTTACTAAGGTGATTACAGTAATCCCCAACAAAAAATGAGCGATGCAGAAGAAATGACTACAGCAAACATCGCAGGAATATATTTTGGCGGAAATATAGAGAAAGCCAGAGAATTATCAGATACTCCGAATTTAATACCTAAAATGCTAAGCCGTAGTCAGTTTAATCTCCGATTACATAAGCTAGAGCCTATACTGATAGTATTTTTAGAAACTTTAGGTAAATATTGGTCATGCTTAAATGCCGAGTCAATCTACAGTATTGATAGTTTTCCAATTTCAGTATGTGACAATATTCAGATTTCTAGGTCAAGGATATACAAAGATGAGAGCTACAGAGGTTTTCAAGCCAAAATTTCTACGGAGTCAAAGTAAATTTAATGGTCATAGAAAAAGTTGAACCTGTTGAGTTCTTTATCTCTCCTAGGGGATTTGCCGATGTTAAGGCTCTTCAAGTATTTAATTTTGATTTGCCCGCAGGCATTATTGTCCATGCAGATAAGGCTTATAAACACTAGGAGTTTAAAGATGCACTACTTGAGGATGGCAAAATTCACCTGTCTGCGATATGAAAACAAACTCTATCAGACCTGTACCTGCTTCTGTTAAATGCTAAGCGTAAAGTTATTGAAACTACTGGTAGTTTAATTTCTCAGATGCTAACTAAATCAATTCATGCTCTCACGGCTAAGGGTTTTGAGCTTAAGGTTATGTACTTTGCTCTAAGTGTTAATTTATGGGTAGCAACTTAGGTTACCTAAATATTTTATTTTTACTTAGGAGATACCTGAATTAATTGTTCTACGCTGATCTGTTTATACTTGGCATCTTATAACTCCAATCTTGATCATGCATAATCGATCGCGCTAACACATGACGATAGAGTTCACTCAATTGAATAGTTACTCCTGACCAACTAAATCGCTGATTGACATTTAATGCTGCTTGCTTGCTCATTTTTTTTGCCCATAGCTCATCAAAGAGAATGCGATGGATTCCATTAGCAAAAGCTTTTATATCTTTAGGTTCAACTAATAGTCCTGTTTCTTCGGGAATAATTGTGAACTTCAATCCTCCGACATTAGAAGCAACAACAGGAACACCACAAGCCATTGCCTCGATCGCCACTAACCCAAAGGGTTCATAATGACTAGGGATTACACAAACATCAGCAGCTGTATAATAGAAGGGTAAAATATCATGCCCAATTCTTCCCGTAAATACTGTAAAATCTCTCATTCCTAATTCATTTACGATATTTTCAATTCTTTTGCGCTCTTCGCCATCGGGCATATGATCAGAACTGCCACCGATAATTACTAATTTAAGATTTTGAGAACTCTGCACCTTTAGGAGAGCAAATGCTCTTACCAAGGTCTCAATCCCTTTTCGTTCATCAAATCTGCCCACATACAGAATGATTTTCTCGTGGTTCCCAAATCGCAATTTAGCTCTGGCTTGAGCTTTGGATGTGAGCCGAAAGTTATTGGTGTCGGTACCACAGGGAATGACTTCAATTTGTCCACGAGTTGAAACCAGCGATCGCAAACTTTCTTGTTCTTGAGGACTAGTTGCCACAACACAATTGGCACATTCTAAAATCTCTCGCTCGATCCTGAGGCGGGTATTAGCGATTGGAGAAATTTCCACTTGAGATTGATATTTTACTGCTCCTAGGGAGTGATAGGTATGCACTAATTGGATACCACTAGTTTTTTGTAACTCCATCCCCACCCAAGCGGACAGCCAATAATTAGTATGAATTAATGGATAATTCAAGCCCTGCTGCTGTTGGAATACTTGAAATGAATCCACAAACTCGGGCATATATTCAAACAATCGATCTCTAGGAATGTATGTTTCTGCTCCAGCTTTGAGACGAATAGTTCGGCAGTGGGGGGAATGTTGAACAATTATAGGATCATCCCTATGGACTTTGCGCGTAAACATATCTACATGCCAACCCAGTAAAGCCAGTGTTTCTCCCACATGACGCACATATACATTCTGTCCACCTGCCTCTTCTAGTCCCACATCTGCGGCAGGATCGGCATGGTCAGAAATGAGAGCGATCGCCTGTCTATTTAAGCTGAGCATAGTATTTATCTCCTTGATCTCCTTGTGATGATGTTCTTTTAACCCCCATAGCGATCGTATTGTCTCCATGAGAGGATACGGTTCAGAGTCACTGCATTACTAAGTTCCGATGTTGTCCGTTGCGGGAATATTGTGTTCCTAAAATTTTCTGATATACAGCCTCATAGCCATCCGCCATACGTTTGGCAGTGAAATTAAGTAAGACATGTTCTCGACAGGCATACCGATTTAACTGGGCGGCAAGAGCGATCGCATCTATACACTCGGTCACAGTCTGACACAGAAATCCACTGATGCCGTGGGCAATCACTTCAGATGCAGAGCCTAAGTTAATAGCAATTACAGGCGTTCCCGTAACCATAGATTCAATCATCACCAATCCAAAGGGTTCCTTCCAAGTAATCGGAAAAAGTGTGGCAACGGCTCCACCCATGAGAGTACTTTTTTGTTGATGATTAGCCTCACCGAGAAATTGAATTTGCGCTCCATCGATATGAGGACGAATTTGATTCTCAAAGTATGCTAAATCCACAGCATCAACTTTTCCTGCCATCTTTAAATTCCATCCTGAACGTTTCGCAATCTCGATCGCCAAGTGTGCGCCCTTTTCAGGTGACATCCGCCCCAAAAAAGCCAGATACGGCTGATGTTCTGGTTGAGGATAAAAGCTATAGGTATGAGGGGCAATGCCGTTATAAACGGTGGATACATAGTTTAAGCCTAAGCTCGTATCCCTTTGGGAATTGGAAATACTGATAAATGGTTGCTTTCGCACATGACTAAACAACTTTTGATTATCAGCCGTAAATATGCCATGCAATGTATGTACTGTCGGTGTTTTAACCAGATTGGAATAGGGTAATGCGACACAACCGACATGGGAATGAATAATGTCAAATTGATCAGCATGCTCATAGACTCGACTCATATTGAGCATATCGTAAATATTTGGGTCTTTAACACTGGTATCCAAACGCAAGGCTCTAGGATGAACAGATTCTAACTTAGCTGAAGTGATAGAATCGCCAGATGCAAATAGTGTGACATCATGCCCCCTTTTGACTAATTCTTCCGTGAGTAAACTAACTACGAGTTCAGTACCGCCATAGGCAGGGGGAGGAACCTGTTCCCATAGTGGCGCAACTTGGGCAATTCTCATTATGAATCTCCTGTTCTATAATTTTTCGCAGAGGCAATGATAATGGCTGAGTCTGGAAAGGTTGTTATCTATAGAAGAGACTATAACTGGGTGATGTATCAGATTATGTATATCTAAATTTAAGAATTCTGTGAGTTGTATAGGATGTATAAGAATGCACTAAAACTTGATGAAAAATTGATTCTTCGCAGGAGTCTACTGCTGATATTGAGAGACATCAGTTTCCCGATGGGAGTGAGATATAGTAATTATCTCCAAGTAATATCTCCAAGGAACCTACTAGGTATCAGAGGCAAGATACCAAGTTAAAATTCCAGTCAGTAGGGCGATCGCTCCCAAGCTCAAAATTACAACTTCCAAGCCTACATAGGATTCCGCAATTCCCGCCAGAGCTAGGGGTAAACTCAGGGCAATGTTAATGGCATTATTTTGTAAACCAAAGACTTTTCCCCGCATTTCTTCAGGTGTTTGCTCTTGAATAAGGGTTTGCATGGGAATTACAGAGATGCCAGCAAAAATGCCTATGCCCCCAATCATTGCTAAGCCTAACCAAAAGCGATCGCAGACGACTGAAAGTCCAGCTAAAAATATTGCCATGCCAATTGATCCGATCAGTGCCAGAAGGTGGCGGGATAATTTTTGTCCAAACTGCCCCACGATCGCTGCGCCAATAGCAATCCCCAGACTAGCATCCGCCAATAAAAAGCCAAACTGTTCTGACTTAATCTCTGGCATAACCTCAGCTAAACGTACCGCTAATACGGTCATCGCTGCAATTACGGAAAATGTGCTAACTAACTGCAATAAAGCTGACTGTACTGCCCGATTTTGACGTAGGTACTGTAATCCATCTTTAATATCTACCCACACATGAGGCTCTTCTTGATCTTTATTACGAGTTTCTCCCGTTTTCATCAGCATTAGCACTAAACCAGCTAACAAATAGCTCACACCCACGACAATTTCTTTCCCCGCTTCTTGAATTAGGCGATCGGCAAAGGCAAGTAGTGGTTCCCCAATCGCAAATCCTAAAATCATGGCAGCCATAATCGTAGTGGTGCAGATAGAGTTGGCAGCAAGCAGTTTAGGCTTTTCCACAATTAGAGTAATGGCTGATTGTTCGGCGGGAGTGAAAAATTGCGTAAACGTTGACACCAGAAATGTAACCACCAAAATTGCTACAAACCCCGACGGTGAAGTCCCAGGGGGTTGCCAGTTAGCCGTTGCCCAGAGCAATAGGGGAATGCTTAAAACCAATCCACCCCGAAACAGATTAGAGCCAACTAACACCCACTTTTTTGACCACCGATCCACATACACCCCAGCGATCGAGCCGAACAAAACCGCAGGGATCGTAAAAGCCACCATCACCGCCGAAACCCAGCCGCTAATTCTTTCACCTTCCTGCTGAAACTGGCTAGAAATAATAGCAATAATTAAAACGAGGTAAACCTTATCGGCAATCTGAGAAAATATCTGTCCCAGCCATAACAACAAAAAATTACGATTGCTAAGCACTGAACTAGAGTCAGGCTGTTGGGGAGGTAAATCTGGTGTAGTTTCAACACTAACCGAGTCAAAAATCATAAATTAAAACAAGTATCTATCAAAGTTCCCGAAAGAATCGGTCGATCAAAGTGGTACTGGGCATAGGCACGGAGGATGCGTTCAACCGTAATCCAAGTGGAATAAGAGAGGGCATCTTCTATAGAGCGATCAAGGAATTGATCAGGTGAGCGATCAAATGGGGGATCGTAAGCAGTGAGGGTTTGCAAAGCATTTAATTCCCTACCGTTAAGATGATAATTAATTTTAGGGGCAGATTGCTTAAATTCTAGTGATTCTGCTAATTTTACGACCCCTCCCCCTGCAATACTAAATCCAACTTGCCATTGAGAGCTACTTAAGTTTGGAGTTAGGGGCTGTCTGGTTAGACAACAGGCATGGAGTTCAGGAGCAAAGCCTGCGATCGCCAAGAGATGATAAATACCATGATTTAAGGACAATAGTGGGTTATGCTCACCTCCCTCTAAGTTTTTTAACTGTTGAGTTAGTAATCCAAATAGCTGCTCTTGGGGCTGTGCTGATAAAGCTTGAACCAGAACCAATTCGGCTAAATACTGGGCAGCAGTGAGTTTACCTAGATTTTGTCCCAGTCCCGTAAAGGCATATATAGTTTCCGCTTGGGTAATACGATCAAGATTTCGTCCCGAGCTAATTTGCAAATCATTCATGACAAATAGTCCCGATCGCCCCGCCATCCCTGAACGATGTTTTCTTGCTCCTGTGGCTACAGCTTTAATTAATCCATATTCCTTAGTCAAAATTGTAAGCAGGCGATCACTTTCACCTAACGCCATACTTTTAAGATTTATACCCGTTGCTCGATAAGTTTGTCCCATATTTGAGTCATTTTATGCCAAGTAAATATCAAGTCAACATCAAGAAGTTCATTAATTAGTTAATTAGTTTTCCAAGTTGTTATGTAGAAATCATAGGTGATTTGTGAGAGGGGTGAACCCCCCCCATCTCCCCACCGACTCAATCCATTTGGGATTGCTATAACTGCGAGGGTTAATTTCATGGTATAGATATTTTAATTAAGATTTTAAGATTGCTAACCATGTCAAGTGCGCCAGAATCCCGAGGTTTAAATAAGTCTTCAAACAAAAGCTTTGAGGCGATGCGTAAGTTTGCAGAAACCTATGCCAAGCGCACAGACACATTTTTTTGTGCTGATCCATCGATTACCACCGTCGTTATTGAAGGCTTAGCAAAGCATAAAGACGAATTAGGCGCACCCCTTTGTCCCTGCCGCTACTACGAAGACAAAGAAGCTGAAGTTAAAAATACCTACTGGAATTGTCCTTGCGTTCCAATGAGGGAGCGTAAAGAATGTCACTGTATGCTATTCCTAACTCCAGATAATCCCTTTGTGGGCGATAAACAAGAATTAGAAGTGGTTGAAATTAGCTATGAGTAGATTTTAATAAGCCTATATACCCGATCATTGCAGCCACCTAGACCCTTAATTAGAGTTTATCCTAGCCATTAGGGGCTATTTAGGCTACATCAGAATATCTGTGTCTAAGCCAAGGTTGTAGAAATATCTTGAGTTATGGTCTTGCTCAGTAGCGATCGCAAAAGTTTTAACAAAAATAACTAATCAACGGAGAGAGGGGGATTCGAACCCCCGGACCTTTGACAGTCATTCGATTTCAAGTCGAACGCGATCGACCACTCTGCCATCTCTCCAATTGCTAATATTAGAGTATTTGGGCAAGATTGCAAAGTAACTGATTTTGTTTACTTTTAATTTACAAACTATCTAAACGGACTCACGGTTATATTGCTTATAGGCAGCAAAGAAAAGACCGCCCAAAGTAATAAAAATTAATCCTAAACAAATGCCAGAAAGAATTGGTTCTACCACAGAATATATTTATTGAACTCTACAAAGTCTAGTTTAACCATTAATTACTCCCAAGGCAAAATGCAAAACATAAAGTTTCGTAAGTTAACTACAAGCCTAATGCTTTTGGTGTTTATCAATACCATTGGATCGAACCTGTTTAAACATTCTCCCAATAGCTCGGCAATAGATCGCAAGAATAATTTAGCAACAATATTTAATGATAGGGCTGAGGCAAGAAGTACTGGAGCTAGGACAGGTGGTGGTTCCTTTCGGCGATCATCACCTTCCAATAGCAGTCCAATTCGCTCTAATCCTGCCCCAATTCAACCCAATCGGACAGGGGGAAATAATACAATCATTGCTCCTATTTTTATTCCCGGCAGTGGTGGCTATAACAACGGTTATCGTAGTTCTAGTTCATCCTCCGATGGCAGTTGGCTTGTTTTCCTGATCGTAATCTTGGCACTAGCAGGAACTGGATACCTAATCTATCGAGTCCTGAGAGCCACGAATGTTGGGGTTTCAGAGCTAGACAATAACAAAGTCACGATTAGCAAACTCCAAGTTGGGTTATTAGCAGAAGCAAGGGTAATTCAAAGCCAACTAACCGAGCTCAGCCTTGATGCTGATACGGAAACTCCTGAAGGCTTATTAATGCTTTTACAGGAGTCAGCGATCGCTTTACTCAGAACTCCAGAAAATTGGGTGTATGTATCCTCCAGTTCCCAAGCTACAACTAGAGATAAAGCCGAAGATTTATTTAATAGCCTGTCGATCGCCGAACGCACCAAGTTTAGTACCGAAACCTTAGTAAATATGAACGGTCGTGTCAGAACTAGCAACAACTATAAAAATGACCCCGATCAAGCTCCTGCTGCTTACATTGTCGTCACCCTGTTAATTGGGACTGAATACGATCAACCTTTATTTGGTCAGATTAATTCACGAGAGGCTTTACAAAATGCATTAGAAAAAATAGCAGGGATTTCTGGTGAGGCTTTATCTGTATTTGAACTGCTGTGGACTCCCCAAACTGAAACCGATGCCCTGACCTATGATGAAATGTTAAGCGAATATACTGACATGGTGGCGATTTAGTTATTCATGCAGAATTGGCAAAAAATTGTAATTGCGGCAACAGGTGGGATTTTAATGGGCTTGACCCCCGATCCCTTTAGTCTGTGGATATTGGCTTGGATTGCTTTAGTTCCCCTATGGTTAATGACCCAGCAACTATCTGTGCGATCAGCAATGTTAATGGGGGCTGTATGGGGCTTTTGCTATCACGGCATGGCTTTATTTTGGATTACAGGTATCCATCCGATGACTTGGTTGGGAGTACCTTGGGTAGCTAGTTTAGCGATCGCCATTGGCGTATGGTTATTTATTACGATTTGGGGCTTAGTGCTTGCGGCTGTGTGGGCAGGAGGCATGGCATGGTTAACCCCAAAATTATCGGGATGGGGAAGGATTATCGTAGCGATCGCTTTATTTTGTACCTTAGAAACGATTTGGAGTTGGGGGGCATTGAATTGGACGGCATTAGGCTATACCCAAAGTCCCCATAATTTAATCATGTTGCAGATTACCAAGCTTTCTGGGCAGCAGACTATGACCGCAGCGATTGTCGGGATAAATGGGCTATTAGCAGAGTTTATAGATTCCTATGCCTATGGGGTAAGAGCCAAGTGGCGTTATTTAATCGTAGCGCTCGCCCTAGTTTTAGCAATTTGTGTGTATGGCTCTTGGTCAATGGCAAGCACGGCTGATGCTAATGAAAAGGCTCTTAAGGTCGGCATTATTCAAGGGAATATCCCTAATCCAGTCAAGCTGAAGTTTGATGGCATTAAGTTGGCAGTGGAAAGGTATGCCCAGGGCTATGAAAAATTGGCTCAGTCAAAAGTGGATATGATCCTGACTCCCGAAACCGCAATTCCGATTCTTTACCCCAACTCCGATCCTCGCCGCAGTGCCTTTGATCAGATGGTGGAAAAATATAATATCCCCGTGTGGATGGGTAGTTTTGGCTATGCCAACAGTCCTAATAACCCCTATGGTTACAGTAATAGCTTGTTTTTGCGCGATCGTACCCATTTGAATTTAGCTCAGTATAATAAAGTTCGTTTAGTTCCCATCGGAGAGTTTATTCCCTTTAAGCAAATCTTGGGTGGATTAATTAAAAGACTATCTCCGCTTAGGGGTGAAGTTGAGGCAGGTAAGAGCGATCAAATAATCGATACACATTGGGGAAGGTTAGTTGTGGCAATTTGCTATGAGTCTGCCTATCCCTCTCATTTTCGCTATCAAGCGGCGGCGGGGGGACAGCTAATTTTAACTGCTTCTAATAACGCTCACTATGCGGAAACCATGCCTGCTCAACACCATGCTCAGGATGTGGCTAGGGCGGTGGAAAGCGATCGCTGGGCAGTAAGGGCAACAAATACAGGTTATTCAGGGATAGTCGATCCCAATGGACGCACAATTTGGATTTCGGGCATTAATACCTATGAAACCCATGCTGATACGGTTTATTTCAGGAATACAGAAACTCCCTATGTTAAATTTGGCGATTGGTTAACCAGTTTATTCTGCCTTGGGGCTGTAATTGTTAAATTCTTGAAACTGTGAGATAGATGCTATGGGTTATGTTAAAAAGAATAAATACGATTAACTAAATAACTACTGTGACTAACTTTGAAATTGGTACCCTCATCCTGAGTCTAATTTTAGGCTTAATGATTTTCCTCAATATTTTTCGCATAATTTTGAGTTGGTACCCTCAAGTTACGCTTACTAAATTCCCTTTTAATCTGGTTTATCTACCAACCGAACCCCTATTATTTATTCTGCGTCGATTAATTCCGCCGATTGGTGGAGTTGATATTAGTCCAGTAATTGGTGTGGCAATTTTTAGTCTGATCCGTGAGCTTTTGCTTGGTCAGCAGGGAATTTTAACGATGATGCAGTTTAATTAAATACCTAGTAAGTTTCTAAAATGCAAATTCGCCGCTTAAATTTCACTACCTCTGCCGATTATGCGATCGCCCCTTCCAATTCTTCGCCTCAGAACATTCTGGAAAAGATCGTTTGGCATAAAGAGCATGAGGTAATTTTAGCCAAGTCAAGTTTTGCCATAGATGCAGCGATTAGTTATCTCAAGTTTGCCCCACGTATTAGAAACTTCAGAGAGACACTAAAACTTAAGCATCAGAAAAATCAACTTGCTCTCATTGCTGAGGTTAAAAAAGCTTCCCCCAGTAAGGGCATTATAAGAAGTGATTTTGATCCAGTAGCGATCGCCCAAGCATACGAACGAGGAGGAGCCAGTTGTTTATCGGTATTAACGGATCAAGAATTTTTCCAAGGTGGTTTTAATAATTTGCACCTAATTCGCCACTCTGTTGATCTGCCGTTATTGTGTAAAGAATTTATTATCGATCCCTATCAAATTTATATTGCTCGCTTACATGGTGCCGATGCCATTTTATTAATTACAGCAATTTTGAGCGATCAGGATTTAGAAAATTTCAGTGCGATCGCCCAAAATTTGGGAATGTCTGTATTAATAGAGGTACATACTCATTCCGAACTAGAACGAGTGCTTGAACTTCCGAATGTGGATTTAGTCGGCATTAATAATCGTAATTTAGAAACTTTTACCGTAGATATTACTAATACTAAAAACCTGTTGGAAGCGATCGCCATAAAGAAAAAGTCCGATCAAAAATCTAACATTCTATGGGTAAGTGAGTCTGGACTTTATACCAATCAGGATTTGCAATTAGTCAAAGCCTACGGTGCTAATGCAGTTTTAGTAGGAGAATCCTTAGTCAAGCAAGAGGATGTAGAAGCAGCAACAAAATTACTTTTGAAAAACGAATGCTGAAACTTCGGAAAAACAGGTGATCTCAAAGCAAAGAGTAACTGATCACGGTGAGGTATTTACCAATCCTTGCGAGGTGAAGGCGGTGTTGGACTTGGTGAAGCAGGCATTGCACAAATGAAAGATGAATTAATTAAAAGCAGGAAATGATTTGTACTTAAAATAGCGAATTAAATACCGCAGCATCTCTTCCAATTATGAAGGCATTTCTTGATTCACATTTTTTGAACTTGATCTATTTTATACCTTGGATTTGTTTATTCCCGATTAAGTCTAGTATAGAGCCTGTTTCATATCTCATGAGTAGCAATTCTTTTTAGCATCAAACGAATAAAGCAAAGATTGAGTTTAGCTGTAGCATTAACGAGAGTTCTCTCAAAGTTCTTAACTAAGATTTTGCATCTTTCAACCCAAGCATTTGACCTTTCAATTACCCACCTTGTCGGCACAACTACAAACCCAGACAGACCTTTTTCTGCCTTCTGTTGCTTTGATACCTTAGGAGAAATTTCAAACCTAATCTTAGTCATAATCTCAGGATAAACCTTCTGTAAATCAGTCGTCAATTTTTCGATATGATAACCACTATCCAGCAATATCGTAGTTAGCGTAATGTCATCTGGCTTCGATTTGAAGTAATCAATGTTAAACGTTAACATCTCAATCAGTCCTTGGTCATCTGATACATTTGCTCTTGTTAAATACGTGAAAAAAGGAAATCCCAGTATGTCAACGGCTAAATGTTTTTTGATCCCGTTAGTTGCTTTGTAGGAGCAGAAGCCCTTGGATTCTATACTTGCATTACAGGTATTTTTCACTGCTTGTGAGTCAATGATGATTAAAGTTGTCCATTTTGATTTTTTTTGACTGTTCACGGGCTGTTGCATGCAAAGCTTCCATAATCGCAGTAAATGTACCTGTATCTTTCCACTCCTTGTAGTATCGATACACTGTAGAGAATGGTGGTAAGTCTCGGGGCATATCTCGCCAATTACAACCGTTTTTGAGTTGGTAGAGTATGCCGTCTAAAATTTGTCTTTTTGTCCATGTTGGCGGTCTAGTTTGCTTTTTCTTTGGGAGCAATGGTTCTATAATTTCCCATTCTTTATCTGTTAGGCTACTTGAGTATGGATTTAGCATTTTCTAAGTATCATACATCTTGCTCATAATAGATATGAAACAGGCTCTATAAAAGAAATACCTTAATTAAAAGAGGTTTGGGTCATTGCCCTCAAACTCCCGCCTAAAAGTACTTTATAAATTTAAGTGCGTAAGTCCTAAATATAATAGAATCAGCACGAATTGGTTCACTTGAAAGTTGTGAAGGTTCAAGCTTTGTTAACGTGATTGCTTCTCGGAGCAGCCAAGCAGCAAAATCCCTAGGGAAATTTTCAGCTAGAAATTTACAAGTGTTGTCATACATTTCTGGTTTCTATCACCGCAGCAGTTTTTGTAAATCTAACGGTGGTCAGTTAGAGCAGATATATTATAGGTAAGTTTCCAAGTTATCTTGATTTAAATGTCAAACCCCAAACTCCACCAAGAAACTATCGATCAAGTTAGCCAAAGGGTTGACTTGGTAGAAGTGGTGTCTGAGCATGTGGTTTTACGCAAAAGCGGTGCTAACTATCGGGGAGCCTGCCCATTTCATAAGGGTACTAACCAATCTGCCCTAACCGTAACTCCTAGTAAGCAGGTCTACCATTGTTTTTCCTGCGGTGCCAGTGGTAATGTCTTTAAGTTTTTAATGGAAATTGGCGATCGCAGCTTTAATGATGTGGTTATCGATTTAGCTCAGAAATATAGTATTCCTGTCCGCACCTTAGAACCTGCCAAGTCCCAAGAATTACAACAACAACTATCGATTCAAGAGCAGTTATTTGAGGTGGTGGGTTTAGCTGCTAGTTTCTTTCAACACGCCTTATTTTCACCCCAAGGACAAAATGCCCTAGAATATCTGACCCATAAGCGGCAACTCAGTATCGAAACCATCCAAACTTTCCAATTGGGTTATGCGCCTGCGGGTTGGGATACCCTCTATAGCTATTTAGTTAAGCAAAAACGCATACCTGTATCTTTAGTTGAGCAAGCGGGTTTGATTATGCCTCGCAAAACTGGGGATGGTTACTATGATCGATTTCGCGATCGCCTCATGATTCCGATCCATGATACCCGTAGCCGAGCGATCGCCTTTGGGGGTAGATGTTTAGATAACTCGGAACCCAAATACTTAAATTCCCCTGAAACACCTTTATTCAGCAAAAGCTCGATCCTGTTTGCCATGGATAAAGCACGGGATGCTATCAGTAAAAACGATCAAGCAATTGTGGTCGAAGGCTATTTTGATGCGATCGCTTTGCACCAAGCAGGGATTAATCAAGTGGTGGCAAGTATGGGTGTAGCTTTGGGGCAGACTCAAATTCGGCAATTGTTACGTTATACAGATTCTAAAAAGATCATCCTTAATTTTGATGGAGATAAGGCAGGAATTAATGCAGCAGAACGGGCGATCGCCGGTTTTAAAGATTTAGTCTATGGTGGGGCGGTACAACTACGCATTTTAACGATTCCCTCTGGTAAGGATGCCGATGAATTTCTCAAAGACAAGTCACCGCAGGCATATCAAAGACTATTACAAACTATCGATCGCAGCGAAGGCGGATTTTTAAAACTTGAAGATTCGATCTATAGCGATCCAGCAACTGTAAAAGAATTGGTTCATGCTGCTCCTTTATTTTTAGATTGGCAAATTGAGCAAACGTTAATTGGTAAAGACTTAAACCAAGCCGATCAATTTCAAGAATGTACCCAGGCATTTGTCAAAATTCTCAATGAAATTCCCGATGGTTCTCTCCGCACACATTATATTCATGGCTGCGCCCAACGACTGGCACAACATAACTCCTATTTAATTCCTCGCCTCGAACAAGACCTGCGCCGCCAATTACGCCAACAACGGTGGTATAGTCATAAACATCGTGCCAATACCCCAACTTCAACCTTACAAATTGCCGAAACTCAACTTTTACAGATTTACCTGCATTTTCCCCAACACCGTTCCCTAATTACGGAAATGCTAGAGGAAACTGATATTTGTTTTAGCCTTTCCCATCACCGCCAACTATGGCAAATCATTATGGATTATCCATTAAGTCAAACTGCGGAAAACTTAATCACTTACTTGCAAATTGCCTGTGCTGAATTGCCCGAACTATCTAGTCAACTGTCCCATGTGCTCTGGCTGGATCAAAATGCTCAAGTGGCTTTACTGCGTCCAACTGTGGTAATTAAAGCTGCGATCGCCCGCATTCAACTAATTATGACCGAGAAAAAATATCGTTACTGGCGTGATCTTTGGGAAAAAATTGACCTTAAAACTAATCCAGACCTTGGTTACTATTATCAAACCAAAATTCAAGCGGAACAGGCACAAATTCAAACTCTCCAAAAACAAGTAGAAATTACATTTACCGATTTAGCCGAAATTACCGATGATGATCAAGAGCGCAGCTATCAACTGGAAGCGTCGGGATTAGACTTTTAATGGTTTTATTCCCTTTCCACTCTAAAAATAGTGCTGTTAAGTATTTCAATCTGGAATGTGCGATTAGCACTTGGAACACTAACGACAAAACGAAATAGCGAGACATAGCCTCGAATTCAGAACCGATGGCTTTCGTCCGTTCGATGCCGTGACGTGTTATGCAAACTCACATTCTCCACTCTTGTTTCCGACAGCACTTCTTGTATTTCTTGCCGCTCCCACATGGACATTTTTCATTGCGCCCTACTTTCTTTGATTGTCTAGTTGCAGGGGTAAAATTAATCTTATTTTTTCCTTTAATTTTCTGGGGTATGGGCAAATCTTTCACTAATTCATCCATTTCTTTAGACTGAACCCATTCGTATTCTTCATTTACAACAAATCTTAATCTCGGAATCTTTGTCCCAATACAAATTCCAAACCATAAGCTTGCTTTTTGTCTGTACTTTCTTTGTTTACAGTGACTTTCTAAACGAGGAAACGATATGGATTCATGATCATCATTACAATGAATAGTCAAACCTGATCCCGCCTCGCTTATTGCAAGAGTTAGATCATGGCTCTGACCATCCTTTTTGCCTCGCTTATTTAACTCATTGATACCATTATTTATTATCTCAATGGTATCTTCGTTCAGCGAGAGTAAGGTAAATCCAAGATTAATTATTGCAGAGTGTTCAAGCGTATCTATAATCCCTTATTATTTGATCAAATATCGTCCCTTTGTATTTTGTTAAAATTCCCTCTGGAGTATCTGAACCTGGAGCGCCCTCTCGTCTTGTTAGCATAGCAAGATAAAGATCAACGCATATATCATCCTGAAGCATCAGCCATGTATACTCATCATCTACCCACAAACTCTGTTTCAGATGATAAGAAAGAATGGTTAACTCATGAGTAGAGAAAATTTTTTCACCGTAAAATGTTCGCCTATTTACATAACTTAAAAAATACAAGGGTGACTGTAACATTTCCGTCATTACATCAAGCAAAAAAACATCCATTACAAAAGGAGCTTTTATATTTTCAGTTTCCTCGAATTTTAAAAACAGTCTTGCTTGAAATGAGAGAGCTGGGTAATGCTCAGAAATCACACAAAAAGGATAAATTTCCTTATACGCTCGATTAATATTTAGCTCATTTCCACTCTTATCAATAAGCTTATAATTTTTTTCGTTTAATAGCTTGGCACACGAATAAGCTTGATCATAAGCATCCTGAATAGCTTTCTTAAAATCAGACTGTAAGCTGTTATCGTTACCTTTACGTGAAGCAATAGTCAGCTTCTTTGACTTCGCCTGTAGAATTATTGCTCTGTCGGCAAAAACGACCAATACATCAATTTCACCAGCCTTGTCTTTAGAATTGTAGATATCAATATTTGTAAATACGCGATCCTTACCAAATACGAGCTTCAATCTCTCAGCAGAAAAGTTTTCAGTAAATCCACCTCTATGATCCATCGCTATAGAACGATAGGCTGCATCATCGTTAAACCAGAAAAACGGTGTTTCATATAATGCCTGCACCAAACTATAAATTTGAAACAGTAAATATTCACCATCTGGAAGCTGAATAATTGGGTAGGCATTTTGAGGATTAAAGTCATCTAAAGCGTTAAATTCATCCTTGCCAATGGGAGATACAAATGATTCGATGACAAGTTTTACAGTATCAATTTCAATGTTTGAGATTTCACTAACTTCTCTAGCCGTAAACTTATATGCTGGAAAAACAGTCCATTCGCTAGGATCTCTGTCAGAAAGGCTTTTCAAAAAGTCATTAACTTTATCGTTTTGTATCGATTGTATTGATATAACGACATCAATAACTTGCTGAATGGAAAATCTCTTATTTCTCAAAAACCAATCATTATCTTTTTCATATTTTATTTTTGAGAGGTCTCTGTATTGAAAATGATAAGCACTTTCTCCACTGTAAAAAATAGCCTCCCTCAAGACTAAGCCATTTTTTAATGGATTAAAACTTTTATCATTAACTTTACTTGGATCAAATATGCTTTCTTCAGGTGGCATCATAGATTGATGAAGTTCTTTTAGCAAAGAATTCGTCTTGTCAATGTATCTTTGGATTACTTCAGGCGATGGTAAATCTATATTTAGTTGTTTTTTGCAAGCAAGTCCTACGAGAGTTGATATTTCAGTTCTTACCAAAAAATCCCTCGAAATCTGGTGAAGCATTTCCTCTGGAGTTAGTGTATCAGCATATCCAATAGTGTCGTTCTGATAGCAAAGATATGAAATTGCATGAACGTATCCTGGAGAGGTACATATTTCAACTAACTCTGAAAAAATCTCGGATTCTTTTCTAACTGCCTCTCTCACAAATACTTACTCCAATACTAGGATTCTTGAGTATTTAACTATGTATTATCTTGCAGACTACATAATAAACATATATACAAGAAAGACACTACATAAATTGTCAGATAAAGCAACTAATAAGAGTAAAAAAAAATTTTGCAGGGCAATATACGTGAATAGCTTTTTATTTAGCTAAATGCAGCGTTGCAACGTAATGTTATACACTTTGGGTTTCGTGATTCTTTTTAAGGCGATAGATAGTTAAAGGGCTATTTCGTATTTCTTCATCGATTTGTGCGATCAGTTCATCAAGTGTAAAATTCAGTGCATCAAATTGGCGACAAACTTCCTGCAACTTAAGTACAGTCCTTTGGGCTTTTTGAGGATCGGGCTGGACAGGTTTATTCATTAGATGCTCCAATCATTTCTTGCTTCTTTAACAGTTGCTTCTCCAGCGTCAACAGTAGCTTGGGCTTGTTCTATGGCTTGGACTAACATCTTCACCAAGGCAACAGGTGCATAGGGTTGAACTTCAGATACCTTTAACAGGAGAGTAGAAAGTCTTGAGTAAGAGGAAACCCCTCTCTCTTTAGTATTCTGTAACTGCTCTAACACATAGACCATCTCTTGAGTTTCACCATAGGTATTGTATAGAAATAACTCTGAGGATGAAGCTGTATCAATTAAGATCGAAAGCCTACCCATCAGTTCCAAAATTTTTTGAATAGTCTCTTTAGAGATTTCAGCCACTGGATTGTAAATATATTTTAGCTTTACAGACTAGCATTTTGACTGTGTATAACACTACCCATTGCGAATGTAGATAGCTTAACTTTGTTTCGGCTGGGTAGCCTTACTGCGTCCAACTGTGGTAATTAAAGCTGCGATCGCCCGCATTCAACTAATTATGACCGAGAAAAAATATCGTTACTGGCGTGACCTCTGGGAAAAAATTGACCTTAAAACTAATCCTGACCTTGGTTACTATTATCAAACCAAAATTCAAGCGGAACAGGCACAAATTCAAACCCTGCAAAAACAAGTGGAAATTACATTTACCGATCTAGCCGAAATTACCGATGATGATCAAGAGCGCAGTTATCAACTGGAAACATCTGGATTAGACTTTTAATAGCCTTAGTCCCTTTCCACTCTAAAAAAATAGAGAAACATAGTGCTGCTAAATAATTCAATGCTATGTAATACAGATCTAGTTTTTGGGTTGGAGTGTAGCTAGAGGTTTCATTGGTTATTAGTAAGATGCTGAACCCAGTATGTCTATACTGAGATATCGCATCCCGTTACTATAATCAATGACTATCCAAACATATCGAACACAACCTTACACAACAACGCATGAAAATCGTATATTCGATGCGTTATTAGGCAAGCTAGAAGAAGTTTGGGGTAACTCAGAAGATATTGTTCTTCTTCTGGGCAATTTTCATTGTCAAGGCTCTGAGATTGATGCAGCAATTTTGAAGAAAGACAGCATTACTGTTATTGACTTCAAAGACTATGGGGGGATTATTAAATTTTCAGAAAATGGTAAGTGGTTCGCAGATACTGTTGAAATTAGAGGTGGTAGCAAGCCAAATCCATATATTCAAATTAAACACAACAAATTTGCACTACTTGAAAGCTTAGAGAGAATTACTTTCCCTTCTGGTAACCAGCCAAATCTGGGGCATATATCTGGGCTAGTGCTTTTTCACAAATCTATTGCGTTTGAAGATAGCCAACTACCTCCCAACATTGAAAGGTGGTTTCACGTAGTTGATTTTGACCATGTAATAGAGCGGTTATCACAAATTACTAGCCGTGGAATTAGTTTGTCAAATCAAGATTTAGAGTACATTGCAAAGACATTATCTATCCAAGAGTATAAACCAGTAGGATCAAGAGTTAAAGCAGTTAGTAATTCGACAAAAGTAGTTGATACAGATGTAAAAGAATTACCTATCTATTTTCAAGGTGTAATTTCTCAAATTGAAAATTTTCTAGAATCATCAGAACGAATTTTAACCATTTCTGGAATGATTGGAACTGGTTTAGAGAAATTAATTGATGTTATTGCTTCTAAAGCATTAGAAAAAAGTCGAAACTATTCTGTCCTTGCACCTAATCGTCGTCTAGCCACACATTATTTAGTCGAAGCAGACAGTATTTATACTCATATCTATTCGCGAAATCCAAAGCTTGACAACGAAAAATTTATCTATGCACTAACTGATAACAAGGATACTGAAAAGCAGCTTTACATTATTGGTGATGCCCATTTGATTTCAGATTCAAAGTTTGAGACGGATGATTCGCGCTACGGCAGTGGTCAGATCCTGACAGATCTTCTTAGTTTTATCAACCTCAAAGAGTCGGAACGACAAGTTATTTTTCTTGGAGATCCATTTCAAATAACAAGAGGTAAAGCAGATGAGTCAGCCCTATGTAACGAACGACTGCACTCTGTTACTGGTTTTCAAGTAAATGAGGTTATGCTTGATTCTATTTTCCCTGAGAAAGAGAATGATTTGTTTGTTCTTAACTGTTTAAAGTTAGCAAAGCGCATAAATGAAAAGATATTCAATCAAATGGATATTGCTACTGATGGGATAAAACTTATTGAATCTCCATCCAAACAAATCTCTAAGCATCAATTAATCCAAGACTTATTCTTTAAAGATTCAATATCTACAAAGTTTATTGCCTTTTCCAATTCAGAAGTTAATCAGTTCAATAATTGGTTAAGACAAAATATTTTTAAACGTGGCAATAGTATCAGTTCAGGTGATATTGTACATATCCACAACTGTTTTTCTTTAGAAAATAAAGATGATTTTGAACGTCCTATTTATAGAGCCTGTTTCATATCTCATGAGTAGCAATTCTTTTTAGCATCAAACGAATAAAGCAAAGATTGAGTTTAGCTGTAGCATTAACGAGAGTTCTCTCAAAGTTCTTAACTAAGATTTTGCATCTTTCAACCCAAGCATTTGACCTTTCAATTACCCACCTTGTCGGCACAACTACAAACCCAGACAGACCTTTTTCTGCCTTCTGTTGCTTTGATACCTTAGGAGAAATTTCAAACCTAATCTTAGTCATAATCTCAGGATATATCTTCTCTAGTTCTTGGATCAGTTTCTCGATATGATAACCACTATCCAGCAATATCGTAGTTAGCGTAATGTCATCTGGTTTCGATTTGAAGTAATCAATGTTAATCGTTAACATCTCAATCAGTCCTTGGTCATCTGATACATTTGCTCTTGTTAAATAGGTAAAGAAAGGAAATCCCAGAGTGTCAACGGCTAAATGTCTTTTGATCCCGTTAGTTGCTTTGTAGGAGCAGAAGCCCTTGGATTCTATACTTGCATTACAAGTATTTTTCACTGCTTGTGAGTCAATGATGATTAAAGTTGTCCATTTTGATTTTTTTTGACTGTTCACGGGCTGTTGAATGCAAGGTTTCCATAATCGCAGTAAATGTACCTGTATCTTTCCACTCCTTGTAGTATCGATAGACTGTAGAGAATGCTGGTAAGTCTCGGGGCATATCTCGCCAATTACAACCGTTTTTGAGTTGGTAGAGTATGCCGTCTAAAATTTGTCTTTTTGTCCAAGTTGGCGGTCTAGTTTGCTTTTTCTTTGGGAGCAATGGTTCTATAATTTCCCATTCTTTATCTGTTAGGCTACTTGAGTATGGATTTAGCATTTTCTAAGCATCATACATCTTGCTCATAATAGATATGAAACAGGCTCTATATATCAAATGATTCTTTTGCTGAGGTAATAGAAGTCAATGAAAATGTTGAGCCATTAGTGCAACGTCTTAAAGGACGCGAAAATTCTATTACAATTCCTTTTTTGCGACTTAAAGTAAAATTGCTTCAAAGTCCAAAAGAGATTGAGTTTTTCTGCCTCAAGAACTATCTGTATGCTGATAAGCCTGAACTTGATAAGGATACTCTTATAGCACTATTTGTTTCTACAAAAACAAAGTTTGATAGATATCGGAAGAATAATAATTTAGGTAATGTAGATGAATCCAACTATAGTTTTGAATTATCCAATTTTCTGCGTAATGATCCCTATTTTAATGCTGCTAGATTAAGATTTGGATATGCACTAACTTTACATCGCGCTCAAGGACAACAATTCAAAACTGTCTTTGCAAATATGGATATCGAGCAAGGTAAGATAAGTGAGTTTTATTTTCGTTGGGTTTACACTTTACTTTCTATAGAGCCTGTTTCATATCTCATGAGTAGCAATTCTTTTTAGCATCAAACGAATAAAGCAAAGATTGAGTTTAGCTGTAGCATTAACGAGAGTTCTCTCAAAGTTCTTAACTAAGATTTTGCATCTTTCAACCCAAGCATTTGACCTTTCAATTACCCACCTTGTCGGCACAACTACAAACCCAGACAGACCTTTTTCTGCCTTCTGTTGCTTTGATACCTTAGGAGAAATTTCAAACCTAATCTTAGTCATAATCTCAGGATATATCTTCTCTAGTTCTTGGATCAGTTTCTCGATATGATAACCACTATCCAGCAATATCGTAGTTAGCGTAATGTCATCTGGTTTCGATTTGAAGTAATCAATGTTAATCGTTAACATCTCAATCAGTCCTTGGTCATCTGATACATTTGCTCTTGTTAAATAGGTAAAGAAAGGAAATCCCAGAGTGTCAACGGCTAAATGTCTTTTGATCCCGTTAGTTGCTTTGTAGGAGCAGAAGCCCTTGGATTCTATACTTGCATTACAAGTATTTTTCACTGCTTGTGAGTCAATGATGATTAAAGTTGTCCATTTTGATTTTTTTTGACTGTTCACGGGCTGTTGCATGCAAAGCTTCCATAATCGCAGTAAATGTACCTGTATCTTTCCACTCCTTGTAGTATCGATACACTGTAGAGAATGGTGGTAAGTCTCGGGGCATATCTCGCCAATTACAACCGTTTTTGAGTTGGTAGAGTATGCCGTCTAAAATTTGTCTTTTTGTCCATGTTGGCGGTCTAGTTTGCTTTTTCTTTGGGAGCAATGGTTCTATAATTTCCCATTCTTTATCTGTTAGGCTACTTGAGTATGGATTTAGCATTTTCTAAGTATCATACATCTTGCTCATAATAGATATGAAACAGGCTCTATACCTCAAGAACAAATCATCTTGTCAAACATTCCCAAAATTACACCTTTTTATAAGGTCATTTGGGACAGTTCGCAAGGCAAACTTGACTCTGTTCGCCCTAATAATTTGGTAGCCTTTGACCCTAATCGTGAAGTAGGGATTCAAACTAATTTAGAGTTTTCTATTTCTGAGCAACCCCTTAAAAATCTTTATCTGCACATTGTAGAAAATATAAAAGCTGAGGGGATTAAAGTATCTTCATATAAGCACCATAATTACCAAGAGATTTATGGTTTTGAGGATAGAGTAAAGCAGGCTTCTTGTTCTCTTCGGTTGCATTACAATGGTAAATATCAAATTACACGAATTGAACCAATTAGATCAGAACCAGTTGAATTTGCATCTACAGTTCAAGAACTAATTACATCAAGCATTCGCTTAGAGAATGATTTTGAGAAGCAAGTCTACAGTTTGCTCAAGGAAAAGCTCTCTATAAGCGAGATACTGATTCAAAGTATTGAGCATAACAACTTTCATGAGATTTATTATCTGAAGCTAGAAGATGAAAACTTGAAGTTGCGAATCTATTATGATGGAGATGGATTTATTACAAGTATTAACCCTTTAGGATACACAAACATTAAGATTGTTGAAGCAGTTCGTTTAGCATTGGAGTTATGAAAGTGTCCCCAGCGCAGGAAATAACAGCCTTAAGAAAAGAAGGACAATTAGAAGAGGCTTATGCTAAAGGATATGAGCTACTCAAATCAAACCCTGAAGATAAATACCTTGCAAGTGCTATTGGATGGGTACTTTATGAAAAAATTAAAAACTTAGTTACCACGACTAAAAAATCCCAGTCCCCAGATGAGGGATCGTCAAACAATCTCAGGAATATACTTTTAGAATATGTGAAACTTGAGGTTACTCGACCAGATCTTCTTTTTAGCCTTCTATTATCTCAAGTTCTTCAATTTCCAAGTGAGCTTAAATTTCTGCCTAAATTTATGATGTGGGCTGGGGTTAATAGCTTTAGAGCAGAGGACTTTCAGACGCATACTGGTAATGACGGCAAAGTGTTTGAATCATTGGTTGAAAAAGTAGCTAGAACGACTGGTAAGATTTCTCGTGATTTAACCTTGCGAGATTATCCTGATCTTGGAGAAGTGCAAGATTTCGCTATTACATTGATAGATTTTAGTCTTAAAAATGCAAATGTTCAAAAACCAGAATGGCTCCATTATCATAAAGCTTTGCTACTTAATCAATCAGGAAGGTCAGAAGATTCTCAGAAACTCTTGACTTCTTTCGTACAACAAAAAAGAAGTGATTACTGGACTTGGCACGCTCTAGCTAAAGTTGTTGAAATTTCCGACTCTAAACTTGCTCTAGCATTATGTGCAAAAGCTTGTTTAACCTGTAAAGATGAAAACTTTGGAGTTAATGTTTTTGAGGATTTGAGCCGTTTAGCATCGCATCAGAATGAGATACAAATTGCTAAATGGGCTACTAAACAAGCCTTCGATGTTCGTAATAGAAATGGATGGAAAATTCCTCAGGCACTTCGTAATTTGCTAAATAGTCCTTGGTATGCTCATAGTGAGAGTATACCTGATGCAAAAGAGATATTATTTCGTTTATCTGTTGATGCCGAAACAATTATCTGGTCACAATGTCCTAAATATGATGCTAACTATCTTGAAACTTTCACAACCCAAAAAGGAACAAGAATGCTCAAATTTGCTCTAAAGTCTTATGGAGAAGCTAAAGAGATTGTTAGTCCTGAACGAGGTATGGTGAACAATTTAACTCTTACCTTTGGCGATCCTGTGATAGTGACTATTGATGAAAGTGGTGATCGCCCAACGGTTGTTGCTGTTAAAAAACGTGAATCAGGTCAACCTTTTGATATTATGCCTTGCCGATCTGGTCAGTTTAAGCTTAAGCCAGCAGGATTTGGTTTTGTAGATAATGTTTATGTTCCTCATGAACTAGCTAGCCAACTGAAAGATAATCAAATAGTCAATCTTGTTACTGCGAAAAGATTTGATAAAAAGAAAAATAAGTGGAGTTTAAATGCGATCGCTATACTTGATGAATTAGGTTGATACCAAAAGATCAAAACTTTTATTTGTAGGCTGAGTGATGACTATTGCCGAGCCGTATAACAAATCACTGTACCCGACCGTATGGTAAATTTTCATTAGTATCCAAAGTTATTTACGGCGGGTGAGTTCAACCGTTATAGACTTTGGGTTTCGTAACTTTTGTTGACGCGATAAATAGTTAAAGGGCTATTTCGTATCTCTTCATCGACTTGTGTGATCAGTTCATCAAGCGTAAAATTCAGTGCATCAAATTGGCAACAAACTTCTTGGAACTCAAGTACAGTTCTTTGAGCTTTTTGTGGATCGGTCTAAACCTACCGACTTTAACCTCAAAATTCTATACTATGGATAGTTAAACTTACTCGTAAACTACTATGCGGCAATCACGAACTGAACCTTGGATACAGCGATGGGCGGGACTAATTATCCTGATTCTAGCTCTATTTGGGGCATCTCTAACTAGCTATTTGACCGTTACCCATTTCTTTGGTGCTGCTCCTGCACTATGTACTGCCAATGCTGGAGAAGGGTGTGATTTAGTTCTGAATAGTGAATATGCCAAGATTTTTGGTATTCCTTTAACTATTTTTGGTGCCTTAGGCTATTTAACCATAGCAGGGCTTGCCGCCATACCTTTAGTGATTAAACCTGAAAACTTAAAAGAAAAGCAGAAGCTTAAGCAACAGACATCTTTACTACTATTTATAGTCTCTACCGCTACGGTGGTTTTTAGTGGCTATTTAATGTATCTTTTAGCTTTTGAAATCAAGACTGCCTGTATTTACTGTATTACCTCCGCTTTGACGGTAACTTCAATTTGGTTACTTAATTTATTCAGCCGTGAGTGGGAAGATAGCGGGCAGTTGATATTTACGGGTTTAATTGTCGGGGCGATCGTCTTAGTCGGAACCCTAGGAATATATTCTAGTCAAAACAAACAGGCATTTATTCCCCAGACATACGCAGGTAGACTAGCACAACATCTAACCACGGCGGGATCAAAGATGTATGGCGCATTTTGGTGTCCTCATTGTCGAGAACAAAAAGAATTGTTTGGTGAAGCTGTAAAAGCAGTTCCCTATGTGGAATGTGCCACGAATCAAGCCAATCCTAGGGTGCAATCAGCAGAATGCCGCAGTAAGCAAATTGAGAGCTATCCCACTTGGGAAATTGGCGGTAAGTTATATCCGGGGGTGAAACAACTTGATGAGTTAGCAAAATTATCTAACTATCAGTCCGCTAATTAAAACTTACTCCTACCCAAGACGGTGATACCTCAACTTAAATAGTAAAGGTTAATATATAAGAGCTTTGTGATCATATTAATTAGGGCAATCTAGTTTAAGACTTCTGGCAAACATACATGATAGAAAATTTGGGTATTGGCGATCACTTAATCCGTGCAACTGCTGCAAATGGAGGCATCAAAGCTGTAGCAGTTACTACTACGAACTTGACCGCAGAGGCTCGTCGTCGCCATAAAATGTCTAAAATTACAACAAAAGCTCTAGGACAAACCATGACTGCTGCCCTATTACTGGCATCAGGAATGAAGCAACCCCAAGCCCGAGTTAGTATCCGTATAAATAGTGATGGGGATTTAGGTTTAGTGTTCGCTGATGCGGGTTTTGATGGCACTGTGCGTGGATATGTGGATCAGCCTCAACTTGAATCTGCCGTTCTTGGTCAGAATGGCTCCCTCCAGGTGATTAGGGACGTGGGCTATGGCAATCCCTACTCAGGAAATGTGGAAATTGTTTCTAGTGAAGTGAGTGAAAATATTACCTATTACCTAGTTTCCTCAGAGCAAATACCTTCTGCTTTGCTAACTGGGGTATTAACTGATGATCGTGGCGTAGATGTTGCAGGGGGATTACTTTTACAAATTATGCCTCAAGCCCGCAGAGATCATAATCTCCTTGAAGTTTTAGACAGTCGCGTTAGAAGCTTAAGTGAATTTACCTCTCTTTTGAAACAGGGTATGTCCTTGCGCCAAATTCTGGAAGATTTGCTAGGGGATATAGAGTTAAATATTTTACCTGAAGTCCAACCAGTTAAATTCAAGTGTCGCTGCACTTTTGATCGAGTGTTGGGAGCGTTGCGAATGTTTGGTGTGGAAGAGCTTAGGGATATGATTAATGAAGATCATGGGGCTGAGGCAATTTGCCAGTTTTGTTCGGAAGTTTATCGAGCCGATCGCTTTGACTTAGAGAAAATAATTCTCAACCTCCAAGCCTCATCTCAGTCTTCATAACTAGTTTTAGTGGCAATACGGAGTTTGGCAGAGCGAGAACGGGGGTTTGTTAAAGTCTCTGATTCGCTAGCCATTATTGGTTTTTTGGTTTCCACCCTCAGGCGATCGTCTTCCTTGAGTCTATGTTTGACAATTCGATCTTCAAGGCTATGAAAGCTAATTATGCCAATCTTTCCGCCTGCCTCTAACCAATCGGGGGATTTTTCTAATAATGTTTCTAGGGATTTTAGCTCTTGATTAACCGTAATCCTAAGTGCCTGAAATACGCGAGTAGCAGGATGAATTCTGCCGTAGCGGTAATTGCGTGGAACTGCATGAAAAATAACATCGGCAAGTTGAGTTGTGGTGTGCAGGGGGCGGGCATTGGCGATCGCTCTGGCAATGCGGTAGGAATATCGTTCTTCACCCAGTTCAAAAAATATCTTTGCTAGTTCAGTTTCACCAAAATTATTAATAATATCTGCCGCCGTTAAAGATTGGGATTGATCCATCCGCATATCTAGATCACCACAATCTCGAAAGCTAAACCCCCGTTCGGGAATATCTAGTTGGGCTGAGCTTACGCCTAGGTCGGCAATGATCCCATCAAATTTTTGTTCGGGTTGATACTGGCTAAAGTTACCATGCCAAAATTTAATGCGATCGCCAAAGATAGATAGGTTAGCCTGAGCCGCAGCGATCGCCATAGCATCATGATCAATTGCCACTAGCTTAATATCAGCGAACTTTTGCAAAATTAAGGCACTATGCCCACCACCACCAACGGTACAGTCAAGATATATACCCCCACTTTTTATTTGCATTCCTGAAATTAACTGCTCAGGTAAAACGGGAGTATGTTGATATTGCAATTTTTTTAAGAGTTGAAAAACGAAGAAAATATGGGTTACCCGGGATTTGAACCCGGAACAAATCGGTTAAAAGCCGAGTACTCTACCGTTGAGTTAGTAACCCTTTACTGCCTTTGCTAGCATATCACAAGTACATAATATTTCAAAGCAGCAATTCCAAGTTGAGATTATAAGCTAGAAAATAAAGGCAGGTATTTATAGAAGACAGCCCTATGGAAACAATGCCCATAAAAACGGGATAGTGAAATACTTCTGTAGTACGATTTTGACCGTGATAGTTACTCTAGGAAGGACTGAAGTAATCAGAATACAGATGAACAGGATATGTTCTCTCACTCCAAGACCACCAGATAAACGAACGCTTAATTTACAATCATCATATCTTTATATCTTTGCTATTCTCTCAATTAATGCGTAAGTCCTATAATTATCTTTTTCTGATGAATTTGTTTGCTTCATACAACAAAGTAATGATTTTTATACCCATTCATCATCGTCATCATCGTAGTTCACGGCAATGTTAGGACGGCGGCGACTGCGAGATTCCCTTGGTTCTCTGGTTTCACGAGACTCTCTATAATCCCTTGGATCACGATCTCTAGAATCTCGATCATCTGTAACCCGACTTGCAAAACTAGATATACTTTCACGGATGCCACCGAACAGATCATCTTCCTCGTCCTCTAATGCTTTTTGTTCATAGAGTTCACGGGAAAGCTCATAAACAGCTTCTTGTAATTCTGACTGCGCTCGATCTATAGCATAATCATCTTCGGCGGCGATCGCTTTTTGCAAACTCTGAATTAACTTTTCCATTTCTTTACGCCGTTCAAAACTAATTTGATAGGTATAGTTGAGGGCAATATCCTTAAGTTGGCGTTCTGCAGCCGCAACTAGACTATCGGCACGATTTAGCTTTTCAATGCGGTCTTTTTTAGCGCGATCCCGTTCAGCAAATTGTTCAGCATCGGCGATCGCTCTTTCCACTTCACTGGGATCAAGAGTAGATGCACCTTTAATCGTAATGCGGCGTTCTACTCCTGTACGGCGATCGGTAGCGGTAACTGATAAAATTCCATCGGCATTTAAGTCAAACATGACATCAACTTGTGCCATACCCCGTGGTTGAGGAGCCAGTCCACTAAGCTTAAACCGCCCCAAAGATTTATTATTTTCGGCTAATTCTCTTTCCCCTTGGACAATGTGAATTTCCACAGAGGTTTGATTATCTTCGGCTGTGGTAAATAAATCAGCTTTACGGGTGGGAATTGTGGTATTGCGAGGAATCAAGCGATTAACTAAGCCGCCAGAGGTTTCTACCCCGATAGATAAGGGAGTTACATCTAGGAGTAAAATATCTTTAACCTCACCCGATAAAATACCCGCTTGGATTGCTGCACCTACTGCTACAACTTCGTCGGGATTAACACTTTGGTTTGGGGTTTTATTAATTAATCGTTGCACTAATTCTTGAACGGCAGGGATACGGGTACCACCGCCCACTAGGACAACTTCATCGATTTGACGGGGGCTAAGTTTGGCATCTTTAAATACTTTCTCAAGGGGAACATTCAAGCGTTCTAGTAAATCTTGGCTCAGTCTTTCAAATTGCGATCGCTTTAAAGTAGTGTCTAAATGCAATGGTCCATCGGCAGTAGCAGTAATAAAGGGTAAATTAATTTCCGTACTACCCACAGTGGAAAGCTCTATTTTTGCCTTTTCCGCAGCTTCAGTTAATCTTTGTAATGCTTGACGTTCTTTGCGTAAATCTACCCCTTGATCTTCTAAAAACTGATCAGCTAACCAATCAACAATGACCTTATCAAAATCATCACCGCCTAATTGGGTATCACCCGTCGTAGCTTTGACTTCAAACAGTCCATCTCCTACCTCAAGGATTGATACATCAAAGGTGCCACCACCCAAATCAAATACTAAAATTTTTTGGTTATCCTTGCGGTCTAAGCCATACGCCAAAGAAGCTGCCGTGGGCTCATTAATAATGCGCTTAACTTCAATCCCCGCAATTTTGCCTGCATCCTTAGTGGCTTGGCGTTGGGAATCATTAAAATAGGCGGGAACAGTAATTACTGCGCCAGTTACAGGGCAGCCTAAATAACGGGTTGCCTCATCTACAAGTTTGCGGATTACCATTGCCGATAGTTCCTCGGGAGCAAAGTCTTTTTCGAGACGGGGGCATTTAACTTTAATATTGCCAGTTTCATCCCGCCGTACACTGTAAGAAACCCGCTTTGCCTCATTGGTGAGTTCGCTGTGTTTGCGACCAATAAACCGCTTGACTGAGTAAAAAGTATTTTCAGGGTTCATGACTGCTTGTCGTCTTGCCATTTGCCCCACAAGGCGATCGCCATCTTTGCTAAAACTAATAACCGAAGGTGTGGTTCTTCCTCCCTCAGAATTAGCAATTACAACTGGTTTACCTGCTTCAATGACAGCGACAACCGAGTTAGTTGTACCAAGGTCGATGCCTACGATCTTACCCATTGACGAATAATCCCTAATATATACCTATTTTATATCCCTATTATCCTAGCTTCTATATGCCTATTATCCTAGCTTTAGTTCGGGCAAGTCTGGGAAATAGTTAGTGGCAGGCACATAAAGATTAAGGGTCAATAGTTGCTTCGGGGAGATAAAAAGAAGCAAGAATATTGATAATATTATAGTGAAATCTAAAAGCAGCGAACAAGGGGACAATTGGGTACAACTGTTATCAATAAGCTTTTCTTAGAATTTAGACTGCGGAGCTTGAAAGCCTAGCTAAATTTAGAGTTCAAAGAATGGAAAATAGGAGACTCAAACCCCTGACCTCTGCGTTGCAATGGTATCTATCGAAGATGCTAAACGCAATATTAGCTAATAGTCTCACTTAATTTTAATAGTTAGGCGTACCTAAAGCGTAACTTTTACGATTGAGTTCAGGTTAAAAGGTTGATTTTTTGATATGACGAGACTGTAAATTAGGATCGCAGAAGTCGTAAATTTTAACAACTTAAAGCTTTAATTCCATATCGGGCGTTGCAGATATAGGTATGAAATATACAAACCTTAGAAATTAAAGCTTATGCTGGATATTATTCCTAGCCTTTAAACAATATTTGGTTCATACTAAACTCTGCAACGCCGAAATTAGTATACAAATTAAACAAATCTTGCAAGACCTAGCTGAAAAGCCTTACTCATTTGGCAAGAAAAAAGGAAAGCGAAAATCCTGCCGTGCAATTGGGTTTAAAGTTAAAGGAAATGCTTGGCGTTTGGTTTTTAGAATTATTGAAGCAGAAAATCATGTGGAAATTTTATCAATTGCTTTGCATGATGAGGCATATAATTCAGCCCAAAGGAGAATTTAAACAATCGTTTAAGCTTGGCTAAATCAATGTGAGTCTGAATCATCCTGAGTTGAAATTAACCGAAAATACAATAAGACTTAAATAGCAAAACTTGAATTTGTTATAAATTAGGTATCACTAAAATTTTGAGAGTCAGCTATATGACGATAACTCAACCTATTCCCCTAAAAAATACAGAGCTGTATGAGCAGGATTTTCACCAGTGGCTCGAAACCACCCTAGATTTATTGCGATCGCAGAATTTTTCGGAAATTGATTTAGGGCATTTAATTGCAGAAATTGAAAGTATGGGCAGAAGTGAAAAACGGGCTTTAACAAGTAACCTGAGAATTCTGTTAGTGCATTTATTAAAATATAAGTACCAGAGCCAAAAACGTTCTAATAGTTGGCTTTATATAATTCGGGAACATCGAACTCGCTTAACAGATGTTTTTCATGATAGTCCCAGTTTGAAAGGCTATTTTTTAGAAGTGTTTGCTGAATCCTATGAAAATGCTAGGGCTTTAGCTGCGGATGAAACTGGATTAGGAATTTCAGCTTTTCCAGAGTTTTCCCCTTTTTCCCCTGAACAGACTATGGATACAAACTTTCTGCCGACAGATAATTAATCAAAAACAAGGATCAAGAGAGGGAGTCTAAATTGCTAAATCACTCATTTGGATTTTATGGGATCGCCTTATTCGGGATTATCCTTGGCAGATATTTTCTCGTGGCGGGAGGGCTGTATTTATGTTTTTACTCACCATTCCGTCAGGCTTTAAGCGGGGAGAATTCTCCACAGGTTCCATCTTGGGATTCAATTCAAAGAGATATAAGACTTTCAATAACTTCAGCAGCAGTGTTTGCGATCGCTTCGGCATTAATCATCTCAGCTTACAGTCATAATCTTACTTGCATCTATAGCAATCCCCAAGACTATGGACTGTGGTATTTAGGGGTGAGTTATCTCCTAGTGTTAATTCTCCAAGATGCTTATTTTTACTTTACCCACCGTTTATTTCATCATCCGTCCGTTTTTCTGTGGTTACACCAAGGACATCACCGATCTCGCTATCCTACGCCTTGGACTTCCTTTGCCTTTGATCCGTTAGAGGCGATCGTTAGTTCTCTCTTTTTAGTTGTTATTGTCTATATTATTCCACTTCATTTCATAACTTTAATCGCAATTCTAGTTACCATGACAATCTGGGCAGTGTTAAATCATTTGGGACTGGATCGACTTCCCCTTACATTTCCCCACCATTGGTTCGGAAAGTGGTTTATTGGACCCGCCCATCATTCTATTCATCATCTGAAGTACACCTTTCATTACGGACTTTATTTCACATTTTGGGACAAATTATTCCATACTCAAGATGCTAATTATGAAAAGGGATTTGGTGAAAGACTGATGAAATAGTTATTGTATAAGATTACATTTTGTATCTTAATCAATCAATCTCAATCAATTCATTCAAAAACTCAAACGATCGCCTGTCATAGTAATTTTAGAACGGTAGAGTTATTAATTTGACTCTATGGGCAGTTCTCAAAATACATTCAAAATATATAAGGGGTTCATCATGAGTCTAGAAGATAGAGTTAAGGCAACTGCTAAAAATGTTGAAGGCAAAGTGCAAGAGGCAGTGGGTGATTTGACTGGCGATACTAAAGATCAAATAGAAGGTAAGGCAAAACAGGCTGAAGCAAAGGTTCGCCATGCTGCTGAAGACGTGAAAGATGAAGTCAAAAAAGTTATTAACTAAAGATTGATCTCTTTTATTTCTAGCGATTGACTATAGGGGTAATTTATAAATTACCCCTAATTTAATATCATCCTATTATTTTTGCTTCTTATGCCTAAAGCCAGATTAACAGATCAAGAAGTGACCGCAGCGATCCGTCCAATTACCTGATTGGAAACTAGTTAATGGGAAGTTAAATAGAGCTTTCAAGTTTAAGGGCTTTGTGGATGTCTTGCCTTTATGATGAAAGTCGCTTTTGTTGCCGATAAAATGGATCACCATCCCGAATTTTTTAATGCCTATAACCTCGTCACGATTGATCTTGCTACCCACGATGTCAATGGAATTAGCAGTCTAGATATTGAGTTGGCACAAAAAATTAATGATTATGGTAGTGATCAAGAGGGCATGATGCAGAACTTAGAGTGAATTTCAGAATTGTAGTGATGGATAAATATCCAAATAGCACCGATATGATTTTCTAATTTCTTAGAAAAAGAAAGAGTTTTTCTAACAAGGCGAGAAATTCTTTGCCTTAAAGTACAATTGAACCTTTCAATATGATTAGTCTATCCAGACTCTTTGCCCACAGCCTTATGGCGTTTTTTAGGTAAAATACAGCTATAAGCTTGCCAGAAGTCAGTATAACAAACAGCCCATTGTCGATAAACGGTTGGTAAAGATTGCCATAAACCCAAGGCTGCTTCTTGGTCTCGACTACCAACAAACACTCCAACAATTTCTCTAGTATTTCGGTCAATTGCTAACCAAATCCATACCTTACATTTTTTATCCCCTACAAATGACCATAGTTCATCGCACTCAATGGTCAGGCGTGCTTTTTTTTAGGGATTACCTTAACTTGCGGCTCTACACTGACAGACTTACCATTTACATAACTCTGTAACCACTGTAATGACACCTTGGCAACACGCTTAATCCCTCGCATGGATATACGTTCTAGCAGCAGATTATCGACTAATTTAATTGTGGATTCAGCTATTGGCTGGTTTTTGGGATTAATCACAAATTGACGATTACACTTTTTACATTTGTAGTTTTGTTTTTTGTGACGGGTTATGCCATTCTTAACTATCTGGTCACTTTCACAGTAAGGACATTTTACTTCCATAGTTACTTCTATTTTGTTTTACCCCTTTTTTTATCTATCATGCCCTCTTGATCACTACCATGATTTGTAGATAGCGAAACTGCCATCACTGTGGTTCTTTGGAATTCTTTGTAACTCTAAATAGAGGAAAAAATATGTTAAATCTGATCTGGACTGGTGTTGGCGTACTATTAATCCTCTGGATTTTGAGATTTTCAATTCATCTTGGTGGGGGCTTAATCCATCTATTGTTGGTTTTGGCAGTAGTTGGCATTGCATACAATCTTTTAATAGGGCGACAGGTCTAAGAACCCATTTAATAAAGCATTTATACTTAGTAAAGAAAAAATATTATTAGCTGATGTTACGCAGAAGGAAGAGAGAATTTTTGAAGTTGAGAGAAACTAGCTCTAATCGCATTAAAGTAAAGTTTAGCCTTAAGTGCAAAATGATTAAGTTAGGACTTAGGCAAGATTCATAGGAATAGAAGGATTTATGAGTTGAGATTTTAAGTAATCCGGCGTTGCAGAGTTTAGTATGAACCAAATATTTTTTAAAGGCTAGGAATAATATCCAGCATAAGCTTTAATTTCTAAGGTTTGTATATTTCATACCTATATCTGCAACGCCGTCTTTGATCTGGAAATAAAGTTATCCCTAAAATAGAAATATTAGGAATACTACTAACCACACTATCAAACATTGTGATCAAACCTTCTAAAGCTTGAGCAACTGAATTTAGTAGTTCATTTGGCGCTTGAACATCAAGACTACTTACTAAATGGTTAGCAAGATTAGCGATAGTTCCACCCCAAGATAGAATTGCCATTACTTTAGATTTGATTATGATTAATGCTTCGATATATTCAACAATTTGATGTGAACTAGATGTAGTATGATTCTTTTCTGAAATTTTAATTGCCAGTTCCTGAAGCTCTAGGGTGTACTTGACAAATTTTTCCGTAGATTCATTGATGAGTTCATTAGCAATAGACATCTGAATGCCCTGCATGGCATGACCAAAAGTAATATCTTGGGGTAATTTAATCTCTTGCTTAACAATTTTCGGCTCGGTTGTATCTGCCTTAATAATTGCAGTGGATTTTAACGCACCAAACCCAGATGGTTTAGATAATGTTGTAGAGTTTCTTTTTGGCTTACTCATTTTTAGGGACTTGATCACTAGGTAGGTATTAATGGATATTGACTTAAATTGGAGCGATCGCCTTTAATTTCAATTCAGGATGGTCGGATTCCACTTGATTCAGATTCCAAATATTCTTAAATAATAAAACTGGACGATCCAAGCTATCTTTAACTACTAAAGTATTAAATAATCTGCCCGTTTCTTCTAATGCCTCCCAACCATCTTCGACCCAACGCGCCACAGAATAAGGTAGGGGATCAAGCAGTGTTTCTACTCCATACTCACTTTGTAAACGGAACTGCACCACCTCAAACTGCAATTGTCCAACGGCACCCAGAATTGGATCACGCTTAGCATCATCGACGGAATACATAATCTGAATCGCACCTTCTTCTTTTAATTCCGAAACTCCCTTACGAAATTGCTTAAACTTTGATGGTTCAGGCGATCGCAAATAGGCAAATAGTTCAGGGGAGAAACTAGGAATCCCTGCAAATTTGAATTTTTTGGTACCACAAATCGTATCGCCGATCGCAAAAGTCCCCGGATTATTTAAACCAATTACATCGCCAGCATACGCCTCGGCAATAATTTCTCGATCCTGTCCAAACAGCTTTTGAGCATGGGATAGACGGATAGTTTTACCACTGCGCACATGGTTAACGGTCATATCTTTTTCAAACTTACCTGAACATACCCGCACAAAGGCAATGCGATCGCGATGTTTCGGATCCATATTCGCTTGGAGCTTAAAGACAAATGCGGAGAATTCTTCATCTGTTGGCGCAATTTCACCCACAGTACTATCGTGGGGCGTAGGTTTCAGAGCGTGCTGTAAAAATGCCTTAAGAAATAGCTCCACGCCAAAATTAGTCATGGCACTCCCAAAAAAGATCGGAGTCATACTACCGCCGTGCATTGCCGCTTCATTCCACTCTGCACCCATAGTCTCTAGGACTTCTAAATCCTCTAAAAACTGAGCATATAGATCGGGATCGATAATTTGAGGTAGGCGGGGATCGTCAAGCAACATAATTTCCACATCCGCTTCCCGTTGTCCATGCCCACTGCGTTTAAATAAATGCACCGTCCGACTAGACCGATCAAACACACCCCGAAAGCGATCGCCAGTACCAATGGGCCAGTTCATCGCATAGGGAATTAAGCCTAATTCTTTCTCAATCTCGTCTAGCAGTTCTAATGGCTCACGGGTAGGTCGATCCAGCTTATTAATAAACGTAAAAATGGGGAGCGATCGCAATTTGCAAACTTCAAATAATTTCCGAGTCTGAGTTTCTAAGCCCTTCGCTGCATCCACCAACATCACGGCATTATCCGCCGCCGCCAAGGTTCTATAGGTATCCTCACTAAAGTCCTTGTGTCCGGGGGTATCTAATAAATTGACACAACAATCCATATAGGAAAATTGCAGTACCGTAGATGTGATCGAAATTCCCCGTTGTTGCTCTAATTCCATCCAGTCAGAGGTTACGTGACGTTGGGAAGCACGGGCTTTAACCGCCCCAGCAAGGTGAATGGCTCCCCCGTACAGTAATAACTTTTCTGTTAAAGTAGTTTTCCCAGCATCAGGGTGAGAAATAATGGCAAAGGTGCGACGGCGATCGACTTCTTGGGCTAATTCTGACATTTATTTTATTTGTATTCTGCTTTTGATTATAGGTGATGGGGTGAATGGCTATTTGTTGTTTCCCTCTCAATTAGATAGCGATCGCCTTTTCTAATTAGCTTATATCAGCATTAGGATTAATGTTTACCTTTTTCTAATTCTGAATTTATTTTGATCGACAATTACAGTTGCGCCAATTATTTCGGACAAATTAACTTGATCAATAAATCGTTCTAATGCTTGTCGAATTTCTATGGAGATCGCTTCAAAGGGAAATCTTAAAATAATTAAGCCACAATGAGTATTTGGTGGATAGTTTTTGATATTTGACCATCCTAGATCTCGGCTGATGATTATTCTTTGTTCTTTTTGGGCAAATATAAATATCTCAGGATCTTTTGTGCCACTATGTCCAGATGTTTTGACGTGAATGACATCATGTCCTTTGTCTTTGAGCAAAGTTTCTAAACTTAATGGGCAGTCTTCGTCAATTAGAAAGCGTAATTTCAACCTACTTTCTCCATTGAATAGACTGTCTCATAGTTTAGAAGCTCGGAGAAGTAAGCAAGTGATGCAAGAATCTGTTCACGGGTAACTGCGTATTCTTGGATGACTTCTTCATAGGTCATGCCACCAGCAAGGGAGCCGATAATCACGGAGATCGGAAGGCGAGTTCCTTTTAATACGGGTTTACCATGTTGGATTTCGTTGTCGATGGTAATTACATCATTTAGAATACTTTTTTTCATAATCTATTTCCTTATACAAGCTAAACATTTTTACAAAAATCTATACCTTACCTTTTTCATTTTCACCTCTCTCCTTCTACTATTTTAATCTCTTCTTCTGTCAACCCATAAAGTTGATAAACTAAATTGTCGCACTCCTTTTCTAATTCGCTCGCATCAGCATAAGGATCGCCTTTTTTAGCAGTGAGAATTTTGTCAACAATTTCTTCGATTTTTCTAGTGATGGTATTATTTTCATTTGGAATAGAAAACTGAAGAATATCTCGAATCATAATTTGAGGAAATGTGTCTTCATCACTGATTTGAAATTTCTTCCTAAAGTACCAGCCGATAAATCCTGAATTGATTACACCTAATAACGCTTTATAAGAAATTTTGGCTTGTTTAGGTTTTAGTTTTAAGACAAAAAGTAATGTATTGCAGTAAGAAGTATATGGAATGTAATGACAAATTAGTGTCTTGCCAGTTATCTTACGGATAAGAATTTTTTCATCTTCAAATTTTTCAGGACTTCTAGGCTCTGCTAACCAATTTCCATAATGCAGCCAATTGTCTTGATTCCATAGCAGTTGATAGTAACCTATATGTTTACCGTCAAAAAAGGGTAGCCAATTTTCACTTTTTTTTACATTCGATGTAAATGGCTTTGTATTTCTTATTTCTTCTGACTGTGGCGGTTTTCCTTTGCCAACTTGATAAACTTTAATTCCATAAAATATCTCAGAATAACTTTCTAGTTGAGAAAACTGAGCATCTATTCTTTGAATTATGGCAAGTTCCTTTTGATCACTTTGTACATTGAAAGAATTTTGTTCAATCCAAATATTAGTTGAAATATTAAATCGTCTTTCAGGATTATCTAGATTGTCAATTAAATTCTTTTTGTTAAAAACTTTTACCAACACTTCACTTGTCTTCTCTTTATTTTGCAATTTTTTGCTTTGACAAAATAAAAGTATTGTATCTACGGTAGCGTCTGCAAAAACATTTGAAGGCAACAAATCAACTTCATTTATAAAGGTGTTATTTAATAAATAATTTCTAAGAGATTCTGTAAACTCTAAATTTAATAGAGTATCTGGAATGATAAAGCTAAGATAACCATGCTTGTTTAGTAGATTAACTGCTTGTTCTGTAAAAAGAGTATAACTTTCACCACGCCAATTAAAAGTTTGATAATTACTCTCGTATGGCTTTCCTGTTTTTCTATTAAAGTTGACTCCGTAAGGAGGATTACCAATCACAACATCAAACCCAACAAAATCACCCTGATCATTTAAAACTTCAGGAAACTCAAACCGCCATTCCAAAGCATTCTCATACAACCGACCGCTTTCAATATCCTCAATCTCCGCAGTTAACTTATCAATCTCATTATTTAACTTATTAACCTTCTTCTCTCTTGCCTTAGCTTCCGCCTTAGTCTCCTCCAATAACAACATCTGATTTTCGACACTATAAAGCTCCGCTTGCAACTGCCGTAACTTCACCTTCTTAGGATCGCCAGCCAACAAACTCGAACTAAAACCAGCCTTAATCTTTGCAATCAGACTTTCCATTTCTCGCTTTTGCGCCTTACTTTCCGCACTGCGATAAGTCTGCACCGCACCACGATACTGCTCAATACTAAACTTCTGCTTCTTCAAAACCTGCTTCACATCCACATCCAACCCAAATCGACTAATCAAAGAATTCCCACACTTGATATTAATGTCGATATTCGGCAAAGTTTCGAGATTTCCATCTGCCCTGTAGTAAGCATTTTTCAAAAGCTCAATCCACAACCGCAAACGGCAAATCGTCACCGAATTAGGATTAATATCCACCCCAAACAAACAACTCTCAATAATTGTCTGCTTCGCATGAAATAGAGCCTCCTGCACGCGCTGCTTCTCAGCATTATTCGGATGATAAGCAAACAACTTCCCTTCATCATCGTAAACCAATAACTTATCATTCCGCACTTCCACCCGATAATCTTTTAACGACTTACCAGACCTATCCAATAAAACTCGTAACTCACTCTTAATCGCAATCACCTCATTCAAAGCCGAAACCAAGAAATGCCCCGAACCCACCGCAGGATCGCAAATCTTGAGACTGTTGATAATTGCATTCGCCTCTTTTTTATCCTCAATCCGTTCATGCAAATCATCAAGACTCTGACAATTCCAGCCCTTCACCTCACTAAACTTCTGCACCACCGCCCGCCGTATCGTCTCCCGACACATATACATCGTAATGAAACTCGGCGTATAAAAAGAACCATCCTTATAGCCATTAATCTTCTCAAAAATCAACCCCAACACCGAAGCATTAATCAACTTCTCACTATCTTCCTGCGTATCCTCCAACTCATCGCGATCGAACTTATAAGCATCCAAAAACTCAAACAAATAAGCCAAAGCATTCAACTCACCCGATCGCCTATTCCCATTACCATCCTTCAGCACCGTCCCGCTAAAAATTGGTAAATCCCGATCCTTGAGATTGCTAATTACAATCGTTTGCTGCTCCGTCTCCGTCGGCTCAAACAGCGAACTATTCAAATAAGGCACATTCGCAAAAGCTGCCTTAACCTTTGCCTCGCGCTTGTCCTGCTCCCTTGCCAACACATCAAAAAACAAACTATCCAGATCATCATAGTTCTGCACCTTGGCTAGATTCAGAAAGGCAAAATCGCGATCGCCTTGATGATACTTAATTAACTGCGCCTCCAATAACTTCAAGAACAAAATCCGATTAATTGGATTAATCGACAGCCGTAGCGCCACATTAAAAAGCCTCTCTTCGTAACTATCCCCGAATTCTTCAGGCTTCTTTAACTGCGAAATCTTATCCAAACTATCCAAACGACTAATCGCATTCTCAATCAAAGAACCATCATGGCGATCGCTTTCCGTCATCCGCCCAATTAACTTCTTGCCCCCTGACTTTGTTTCCGTCAAACCAATGATATAAAGCAACTCATTATAAAAAGGCTTATTTAAACTATTACTGTCATTAGCAAAGGGCAATTTCAACAAATGCTCAGGAGAAAGAGTCTTGTAAAGATCAGTCAAATCTAGATTCTCAAGATCGCGCAAATCAAAATGCGTGAACTTAATGCGATCAATTACCTTAGCGATCGCAGGTTCCGAAATCTGCTTATAAAAAAAGTCCGTCTTTGTCCCACTCAGCCGCCCCTCTCCAAAATCCTGAAAATTCTTAACTAACTCCTTATCACCAAAAAACAACTCCTCAAAAATCTTCGCATCAAAAATAAACCACTCATAAATATTCGTCACCACCAAATGCTTCACCGCAACATTGCCATGCGCCACCCTCTCTCGCAAAAAATATAAAACCAACTGCTGAAAAGCCTTGCGATTGAGATTATCTACCCTCGGCATCTCCACACTATTAGTTTTAGTTGGCTTCTTTGTCTCAAAGATCACCCCAACCGCACTATCTACCCCCTTGCCATTGTGAATCACTAGATCGCTATTTTCCTTCGTATTAATAAAATAGCGATCGCCATAAAAGCTCTTTTTTAGAAAATCACTCAGTAAATTTTTATTAAACTCTTCATCCTTTTTGCTGTCACACAAAGCAAGCATCCGATCCAAATTAGCCTTAAATCCCTGAATATTCTCAGCATCAGGCTTCATTTTTGAATACGTCTTATTTAATACTTGCTTTAGTTCGAGCTTATTGACGATCATGAAACTTTACGTCTAGTGAAATTGTCGGCTAACCCCATTATGCCTAATTTCACAGCCAGTGATCGCCATACTCATAAACCTGTCACCAAGCAAAAGGCGATCGCTACGACCCTTTTTTTCTGAACACGATCAAAAACCCTAATAGTTCCTAGCTCAGAGTTTTAATAATGGCAGCTTAAGGTGGGAGGGAAATTGTTGATCGTGATAAATCTGTTGGGTTGCCTCAAAAAACTCGCTAACTGTACAAGTAGATGGGGATTTTGCCGTATTGGTATGTCTCTCAATTAATGGAAAAGCCGCCGAGGCGATCGCTATACCAAGACGATGCCCTAATTCAAAGCTATGACAGGTGGGACGAAGTTTAATTTTGTATTCTAAAACTATCTCTGGCTCCAGTATCTCTGTTTGCTTAAAGGCATTCCGGAATTTTGCCCTGATTACTCCCATTGTTACCAGCATCTGACGACCATCGGGATAAATATCCAACAACCTCACAACCCAATCAGTATCAGGGGCAGAGGTTTCTGCATACAGAATAAATTCTGCTATTCCAGTGATTCTTAAGTTTGCGGTTAAAGGCGGACTGCTATAGGTTAGGACATCTGATCGCTGATTAATTGCAGATTGATCGTATGCTCCGTAGCTAGTACTAGGGGTAGGAATGCGCGGATCGTATATATAAATATCAGGAAGAGATGAAGGTAATAAATCAGAAGTATTTGTAGTAATCTTGCTATTAGAATCTAGGTAAAAATTCTGATATTCGGGTTCCTGTTCCCATGTTTTAAGATTAAGCCACCGATTTTCCCCCATGAGAAATAACTGTACAGGCGATCGCCCCATCATGCCATTATCTATACCTTTGAGCCAATAATCAAACCAATCCACTTGCAATTGATCAATTTGTGGAATTGCGGCATCACCAAAATTTAGTTCCCCCACCTGTGAGCGCCAAGGTAAATGCTGCCAAGGACTGCCAATTAAAAATTGAGGCTGATTTGTAACTTGTTTAGCGGCTTCATAGGTGGCGATTGTAGTTTCAATAAAAATGTCTGCCCACCCTGCAATGTGTAAAGCGGGTAGATCAAACTGGGCAAATCGACTAAGGGGATTTAACTCCTGCCAGTAGGGAGCATCGGCTTGATCATTTCTTAGCCAATCAAAGAAAAACTGCCCTAGGGGGTCGGACTTAAGAATGGGAACTTGATCTAATGGCACGCTGGATAGCGATCGAGAAACTTCCTGTTGTGCTTGCCATAAATTAGTTGATTGGGGTTCTAACTTCCGATAATATGCCTGATTTTGCGTAAGCTGTAATGCCCATGAGAGGGTAAACTCTAAGGCGATCGCTCCACCAAAATAAAACCAACCATCATATAAATCTGCACCTGCCATGGCGGGACAAATTGTCACTAATCCCCTAGGCTGCATCACTGCCGCTTGCAACTGGGTAACACCTTGGTAGGAAAATCCATACATCCCCACTTTGCCATTGCTACCTTCTAGGTTCTCTGCACACCAAGTCACAGTATCGTATCCATCTTCATATTCATGACGAAAAGGATAAAACTCACCCTCTGAGGTGCCGCAACCCCTGACATCTTGGATCACAACTATATACCCTTGGGCTGCATACCAACTGGGATGAGCATAGGTAACCGTGGAGGCGATCGCTCTACCATAGGGAAGTCGCATGAGTAATACGGGCAAGGGCATATCCACACCCCTCGGACGGTATATATCGGCGGTGAGATTAATGCCATCCCGCATGGGAATCTTAACTTGGCGATCTACTTTAATTTTGCTAGGCATTACTTAATCTCTGCTTCAGAATTTCATAGATTTCCGGATTAATTTGCGTGCGGAGCGATCGCCCTAAGCGATTCTTTTTTTGTGCCAGTTGGAGGCAATTTAAATTAGGGCAAATATAGGCAGAGCGACCCATACCCACATCTAATTTAACTGCACTATCAACTCTTACTACTCGCCAAAATTCCTGCTTAAGATCAACTTTCTGGCAACTCAGGCACCGTCGCAGGTTAGGCTTCATCCTCTTCTTCTACATCTTGAAAATCTTGGGAATCTTGGAAGCGTAGTTGTCGGGAGGTAAGTTCCTCTTGAATCTTTTTATCCTCTGCTTCGTAATCGTACTTTGAAGCATCCTTAATATCAATCTTCCAGCCTGTCAACTTCGCTGCTAAGCGCACGTTTTGACCTTCTCGCCCGATCGCTAAACTTAATTGATCCACAGGAACTAATACATGTGCCTGACGACCTTCGGCATTCACCAGTCTGACTTCTTGAATTTTGGCTGGACTTAAAGCATGGGCAATATAGGTAGCGGGATCGGGAGACCAAGCAATTACATCAATTTTCTCGCCCCTTAACTCTGACACCACAGCCTGAATCCGAGAACCCTTAGCTCCAATACAGGCACCTACAGGATCAACATCTCGTTCTAGGGTATCTACGGCGATTTTGGTTCTTGCCCCCATTGATGGAGAAGGAGGATTAGCTTCACGGGCAACTGCCACAATTCGCACAATTTCATCTTCTATTTCAGGAACTTCATTGGCAAATAAATCCACAACCAGTCCCGCATCGGCACGGGAAACCAATAATTGGGGTTTGCGACGGGGTTCCTCATGGATTTTTTTCAAGTATACCTTCAGGGTAGAGTTAGGGCGATAGGGTCTTTCCCCCGGTAACTGCTCCCGCCGAGGTAATTCCGCTTCTACTTCTGGCTGTCCGATGCCACTGCTAATCGACATAATGACTGAATCATTTTCAAACCGTAATACCCTTGCCTGTAAAACTGTACCTTCAAGGTCTTGGAACTCTTCGCGAATGAGTCGCCGTTGCTGATCAAGTAATTTTTGCGCTAATACTTGCTTAGTTTGCATAGCTGCCATCCGTCCAAAGTCACCCTGTTTAGGAGTTACATCCACAACTACGGTTCCTCCCGCCTGTGCTTCGGGAGCGACTTCCTGTACCTCTGCTAAGGAAATTTGGTGATCGGAATTTTCCACATTATCGACAATGGTTTTAGTAGCTAGGACACGAAAGCCCTCATTTTCCGCATCTAGCTCAACATCAAAGTTCTCAAAATATTCTTCTTCAAAGCTACCACCATCAGTACGATAGGTTTTGCGATATTTTTCATAGCCTTTGAGTAAAGCCTCACGCAAAGCATTTTCAACAGCGTGCTTGGGTAGGTTGCGTTCCTTACTAATCACATCCACCATACCGCCAAGACCGGGTAAATCTACGATTGACATACTGCTAATATCTCCTGATTTTATTTATAGATAATTTAATTGGCTAGATTGGCTAGTTTGCCAGTTCTACTTTGGTAATACCCTGTCGGGGAATTGTGACTATACGACCTTTTTGACTAATAGTAATGTGTTCAGAATCACGACTAACTAGCTGTCCCACCCAAGTATCATTGCCAGCGATCGCTTTGATGCTAAATCCCTTAAAGGCGATGAATTCTCGATCAGTTTTAATTTCCCGATCCGTACCGGGACTTGATACTTCTAGGACATAGGCATGGGGAATTATATCTGTTTGGTCTAGGGCGACTTCTAATGCCTTACTCATCCGTTCACAGTCTTCAAGTCCTGTATGTTCGTTAAGATTACGGATATCAATCCGCAGGATTGCTGGATTTTTATGGGTATATATAGCAACCTCTACGACCTCTAAATTCAGGGGTATAGCGATCGCCTCAGCAATTTCCGTGACGGGGGGAATTAAGGGATGACTCATATAAAATCGCTCTAGGATATAAACAGAAATAAAATCAAGAAACAAAAAAAGTGGGCTGCTCCCACCACATGATGCCTCTATATAGTCAGACCCATTGTACGCTATTTGCTAGTTAGTATGGGTTATTAGTACTAATTATACTAGAACTGCCTATTGCCTGCTCAAATCTAATGCTTTCTAAGGAATAGTCCCCATAGCGATCCATAATTTGTTCTCGGCAGCAGTCTATCGCAAAGTCATTTAATTCTTCTGCCGTTATGCCAAACATTTCTGAAAATATTTCTGATTCAACACGACAAAATCGGGGGCGATCAGCGTAAATTTTACAGGCTCTAGTGACTTGATCAAAATTAATGCACCAACCGTCAATCCCCACCATACTCAGATACTGCTCTAACTGGATTGGGGTTAAATATTCTGCCAGATCGGGGCGATCGCTGGGGTCAAGGTGGCAACAGGCACCACAATTTTGAATACATTGCCAAGTAGCCATTAAAATATTTTCTTACTACCATCGGGACGAACCGTTGCCCAATTAGTTTTGGCTGTTGCTATTTGCTCATCCGTAATCCTAGCTCCCTTTAAATCAGCCCCAGATAAATTAGTGCCCCGTAGATTAGCTTGACTCAAGTATGCGCCCTTAAGATTGGCACCGGTTAAATCTGCCCCTGATAAATCTGCTTTGCTCATATAGGCGGATTGGAGGTTTGCTTCCCTCAAGTCAGCCTGATTTAAGCAGGCACCACCTAAATCGGCTTTAGTTAAAATGGCACGTTGCATCTTCGCTTGAGCCAAATTAGCTCCATTTAATTTAACTTGAGTCATAATTGCTCCAGTAAAGCTGGCGTGGGTTAAATCTGACTGACAAAAATCTGTTTCGACCAGCTTAGAGCGACTCATCACGATTCCTGACAGGTTTGTCCCTGCCAAGGATGCCTTAGATAGATCAAGGTTGGCAAAGTTGCGCTTTCCATGACCATACTCAACAATGACTTTTCTACCACCTTTAAGTTCTTTACCTAGTTCTTTACCAATGTAGGTTTGATCCCTTGTGCGCGTAAAGCTATCGTCTTCACCAGTTGGGGACTTTGTCCAGCCTCTAGTTGATTGGGTACGAGGAGTGATGGCTTTACCAGTAGTAGAACCACCCGATAAATCTTGGGTACTAAACTTACCTGCTCCTTGGGTGGAACCGCCTCTAGTGGTAGAAGTGCGTAAACTAGTTGTAGATCGTTTAGGAGTAACGGGATTGGAGGCAGGTGGTCTGGATGCGGTGATTGTTGGGGCTGACTTGGCTCCCATGGCAGCAATTACTTCCTCAGCTGTACGAAACCGCTGGGAAACTGAAATTTGCAGCATTTTATTGAAAATCGCAGCCATATTTTCACTAAGATTTACCTCTGATCGCCAATTAATCTCGCCCGTATATGGATCATGGGGGAAATCCTTAGGAGAACGACCTGTCATTAAATATAGGCAGGTCATAGCTGTGGCATAGATGTCACTAGAGTAAACTGGGCGCATTGCCATCTGTTCAGGTGGAGCAAAACCGGGGGTACCAATGGCAAAGCTGGTCAGTAGCCCACCCTCTTCTTCTTCAGCGGTAGCCCTATTAGTTTGAGTTGAAACTGCACCAAAATCAATTAGAACTAATTGAGCATCTTGTTTACGGCGAATAATATTAGCAGGCTTAATATCTCGGTGAATTACGCCATTTTGATGCATGAACCCCAAAGCTGGCAGAATTTCGGAAAGGACTTTAATAATATCAATCTCTTTGAAGTTGCCTTTGCGTTCAAATTCCTGCTTTAGGGTTTCCCCTTCCACATATTCTTGCACCAGATAAAAATTTGCTGCCTCTTCAAAATATGCTAATAGTCGGGGGATTTGTGGATGGTTGCCAATTCTACCAAGGGTTGTAGCTTCCCGTTCAAATAACTCCCTTGCCATTTTCAGCACACTGGCAGATTGGGTATTAGGACGTAATTGTTTAATAACACACGGAGGATGTCCGGGTAAACTTTCATCCACTGCCAAATAAGTTGCCCCAAAACCGCCACGTCCTAGAGGTCTAATTGCGGAAAAACTACCTTTGAGCTTTAATGCAGCACCACACGCAAGACATACCGTTGCCTTATCTGGATTATCTGGTCTAGTACAATTGGGGTTAACGCAATAGCTCACAGTTAGTATTGCTAGTAGGGTTGATCAATTAAGTTGAGTAAATTGAGTTGGGTAATCCAACAATAGTCTAAATTACTTGCTTAAATACAAATATCTTTAGAAATATAGAAAATTATAGAAAGGAACTGAAGGTATGGTTTGGAATCATTGATACTTAAAACTACCAATCTTGTTCATCGGTTTCAAAGTTAGAAGATGGCTCAGAATTTCTCGGTCTTTTGGGTCGGCGGGGCGGTACATCTCGGTTCCACTCAGAATCAATGGGAGATTCATTAGAAGGAGAAGTAGGACGATCTGAGTCGCGATCAGGGCGATCAGTTTTAGGACGACGAGACTTAGGGGCGATGGGGCGGATGTCATCTTCGTCAATATCTATTACCGCATCAGAGGAACGGCGGGGGCGGCGGGGTTTGCGTTGCTCCACATCACCTCTCAGTTCAGTTTGTTGGGGGGAGGTGCCACGCATTTGGCGAGTGCTTTTGGTGCGCCGTGGGGCAAATTCGCGATTGGGATCAATTTCTGCCCGATAGCCTCGGTAGTCTGGGTCAATAGGGTCGTCTTCAATGGGGTTCATTGGCGATCGCCGTGCTTGAGCAGAGAGAGCCTGTCGTAAAATTAATGACTCCACCGCAAACCATCCCGCAAACCCGACTACCAGTACCTGTGCTAGTTGGGTAGTAATTTCCATGCGAAAGTTAAAAGCTAGGAGAATAATTCCGTAAACTAAGGCGATCGCCGAAAAGAAAATATCGTGATCCCTTGCTAGTTCAGGACGAAAGCTACGGACAAAATACAAACCGATACCACCAAGGGCTGCAATAATTGCCAAAAGTATCATTAGCGGATTGCCGCCAATATTAATCATGATTTATCTCTCCTAACGTTTCAGCAAGTACCATGCAGGGGTGTGATTTAGCTCATTCTAACCCTAATCTAGTTAATCATAGGCATGGATGAAAATAAGTATTAAATATTTCTAACAAATTTCTAACAAAATGACAGCTTTGCCCCAATCAAGTTTTTATTCGAGATTTTAGTGATTAAAGCTAGGACTAAAAAAGAGGTCAAGCCAGACTTAACCCCTAAATTTGGTAATTATAATTTTTAGCCTTGGCGCTTAACTTTATCTTTTTGACTAACTAGTACTAATGCGGTTACGGCAATGATCACGAAAGTGGCTCCATAGCCTAAGCCCCAAAAGAAATTAATTAAAGAAGGTGTCATATTTTATCGTCCTTATAAAACTTTATGGTTATTTTATCATTATTAACATTTCTACCGTATCACCTTAGCCATATAATTACTCCAAACTTGCACAGCCAAAACACTACTACTGTCGGTTATGCCTTCATCATTACCTAACCACACTGCGGCTAAAAGCTTGGAAGATGGAGCAAAGCCAATGAACCAGAGGTCTCGCCCTTGATCGGTGGTACCAGTTTTACCGACGGTGGTAGCTTGTGCCAAGGATGCGCCTCTAGCAGTGCCGTAGTTTACTACTCCTGCCATTAGATCAATCATGGTGTCTGCGATGTTTGGATCAATTCTGGGACTGGGCTGATAATAGGTATTGGCATCAAAGATTAATTCACAACTGGTGTAATTTTTGCGATCGCTACAGGAATTGGTATCGTAAATACGCTGAATGGCATGGGGAGTGTTATAAATTCCGAGATTGGCAATCGTACCGTATGCCCCAACCATTTCTAACATTTTGACTTCATAGCCACCGAGGACTAGGTTATAGTTTTCCTCCAATTTTGAGGTAATTCCCAACTTGCGGGCAGTTTGCAAGACATTTCCTAGACCCGCCGCATCTGCTACTTGAATGGCAATGACATTTTCGGAAAGGGCAAAGCCATGATACATATCAATAAAACCGCTTCCGCCGTTGTGACAGCCAGCAACTCCGCTGCGGGGACTACAGGAAAAAGTGGTGGTTGGGGGTATGCCTTGGGCGATCGCGGCTAGGTAAGTAAAAAGCTTAAAAGTTGAGCCAGGTTGACGATAGGCATTTGTGGCTCGATTAAATTGACTTTTCTGAAAATCTACGCCCCCAGTCATGGTCAAAATGGAGCCATTACTAGCATCCATCGTCACGATCGCCCCTTGGGAAAAATTGTAGGCGGCACCTTGGGTAGCTACTGCTTGACGTAGAGACTGATCCGCAGCTTTTTGCATCGCAATATCTAGGCTGGTTTCAATGACAAAATTACCCTCCCGTGCTAAATTCGGTGCAATATTTTCTAACTCATCATAGACATAGCCGTAGTAGTAGGGAGCAACGGTACCTTGCACTTTACCTTGGGCATCAAGATTGAGCTTTAAAATAGATCGTCTTGCTCGTTCAGCGACTTCGGGTTTAACCATGCCTAGTTCTGCCATGCGATTGAGAATGCGATCGCGATATTCCAATGCCAGTTTTTTATTTTTAAATGGATTAATCAGATTAGGGGCAGGTAAAATTCCCGCCAAGGTTGCCGCTTCGGAAAGGTCTAGTTCAGGTAAAGACTTATTAAAGTAAAGTCGAGCCGCATCTTGAAAGCCATAGACTCCATTGCCCAAATAGACTCGATTTAGGTAGATGGTTAACAGATCATTTTTGCTATAGGTAAAGGTAAGCTTGATTGCAGCTACCGCCTCACGCCATTTACGTCCAGCCGAGTCACTGGTACCAACATAGGTCTGTCCTAATAGTAACCTTGCCAATTGTTGGGTAATTGTACTTCCCCCTTGGCGCAGTTCACCACTACTAACATTTGTGACTAAGGCACGCAGAATCCCCCCCGGATTTACCCCAAGGTGGTAGTAATAGGCATTATCTTCGGAGGCAATGACAGCATTGGGAAGATAGGTGCCAAATTCCGATAGATTTCCTATCTCGGTGTGTTTTTCCCGATCTGGAGGTGCGATGGAAGTGGTTTTATCCCCTGCCAAAACTTCAATTTGTCCCTGTTGGGCAATGGGTAGAGGTTTAACTGAAAATTTTTGCCATTCAATGGCGATCGCCAATATCAAGAGAGTACTTAAGCCAAGAATACCGAACCCTGTATATTGCAATGTCCTGATATACCAAGGCGGTGGATCAATATAACGCACGGTTACGGCTGCCTCTAGTTCAGGTGGTCCAAGGGTGATCACCATTTTGTGCTTCAGGGTTATGGACTTTAAGCGTTGGTGTCCGCGGTAGATGCCATTGGTAGAGTCTTGATCGGAAATCACAAAATTATTAGCATTTCTACGGGTGATTTCGGCATGGACTTGACTGACCACAGGAGTTTGAATCACAATTTGACACTTACCACTACTTCGTCCTAAGACATAGCGATCGCCAACCAGATCATAGACTTCTGGGCGTTTTTGTCCCGATTTGAAAATTTCGAGGCGAGGAACCTTTGCCTTGGCTTTGAGTCTACCCGCCACCTGTGCCTGCAAAGTTAGAACCCGTGAGTTAAGAGGCTGCATAATTTGCTTGAATTTCTAGCTTGAATTTCTAGCTTGAATTTATATAAAAGAATACCTAATAAAAAAAGCTGTATTAAATATTTCGCTAATTTTACATTTGACTAATTCTACTAAATTTGATGAGCTTGATTATTTTTAGCTCGCTTATTGGAACTAACTAGGATAAATGCGTAAACGACGGTTCGGCTCTGTACCAAAACTAGATGACTTCAAATGATAATGTTCAACTAATTCGTGCTGCATTTTGCGGATTTCGGCGGAACGAGGTAAAAGCTCCACGGGTTGCCCTTTAGGAATCACAATCTGCTCCACAGCTAATCTTGCTTCTTCTAATGCCTCCATTTCATCTTCTGAGTCTCCATAGGCAAATAAAGTTAGATCATTGACTGGGGAAATACTATTAGGTTCATCAATTTGGAGCATCCGCCGAAAAGCTCTAGTAATCTGGGGAATAGTACTACTTTTAATCACATGAATGGGTAGGGAGCGTGTTTGCGCCACTTGCCGAAGTTTGGAATGCTGTCTGATATGCGATCGCAAAGTTAAGATCATATCGGCATTATCCATATCTTTGGTTAAGATTACAGGTAAATGCAGAGCATCTATAACTTCTTCTGCTTGGTGGCGACTCACAGCATAGAGATAAATATAGGCAAATTCGCCTTCTTTTTCTTCTTTATGGACATTCAGTAACTCCAGTGACCCATTAATTGAGGTAATTGAGCTACTAAAGGGAGAACTATTAAAGCTTCCATTTACTTCTTCTGGTTCATCGTCAGTCCATTCTCTGTGCTTAATAGATACAGCTTTTCTCGGTGCTGGATAATCTAGGGGCAAAGGTTCCATCCGTCCAGTGGATCGCCAGCCTCGGCTGATCGGATTTTTCACCAATTCAGGAATTTTTGGTGTTTCTTCCGTAACGTTAACCTTACCTTCTAAGTCAACGGCTCGCACTTGGAAAGCTGGCTCTCTTCCCCGTAAAAGCCCGTCAATGGTTTCAGCTACATCTTTATGGACAATCCACTTGTAACGCTCGGTCATCTCGATCGCAATGTCAAAGGTGGGAGGAGCCTTACGTTCTAAAATACTTTTTTGCGTACCTCTTCTGCGTGCCTCTTCATCGCCAAGGGTTACAGACTGAATGCCACCGACTAAATCCGAAAGAGTTGGGTTTTTAATTAAATTTGCTAACTGGTTGCCGTGGGCTGTGCCGATTAACTGTACTCCTCGTTCGGCGATCGTTCTCGCTGCTAGTGCTTCTAGTTCTGTGCCAATCTCATCAATGACAATGACTTCAGGCATGTGATTTTCTACAGCTTCAATCATGACTTGGTGTTGTAATTCTGGTGTAGCCACTTGCATCCGCCGCGATCGCCCAATGGCAGGATGAGGAATATCACCATCCCCAGCAATTTCATTGGAGGTATCAATGATCACAACCCGTTTATTAATTTCATCGGCAAGAACTCTGGCAATTTCCCGTAATGCTGTAGTTTTACCCATGCCCGGACGACCTAGGAGCAAGATCGATTTACCCGTTTCCACAAAATCGCGAATCATGGCACTGGTACCATAAATTGCCCGTCCAATCCGACAAGTTAAGCCCACAATTACACCTTTACGGTTACGCATGGCACTAATCCGATGCAGAGTGCGCTCAATACCTGCGCGATTATCACCACTAAATTCACCCACCTTTTCGATACAACTATTTAAATCAGCCTGACTAATGGGGATTTCTGATAAATATCTGGTTTCATTAAAGTATCTTGCTTCTGGCGATCGCCCCAAGTCCATAACCACTTCGACTAATTGATCAAGTTGCCCATATTCCTCAATACTGGTTTTAATACTGATTGGCAGGATTTCCAAAAGTTGCTCTAGGTTATCTGTAACTTGCCTGCGGATCATATCTGACATAGTTTTTATATAGTTTTATGTGGTACAGCTAACCACTGGGATCTTACATGAATTCAGTATAGATAGTATAGAAAATCCACTGTATTTTGTTGTTATCACGAGCTTAATTATTAGATTGGTATTAACCAGATTGAAATCTTGCCCTTAGCACCTAGATTTTTCAACTTTTTCTGTAAAAAAGTCCTAAACCCAAGTCTGAGCCTGAAGGGATAAATGTTTGAAGCTTTACGTGCTTAGATTTTTTAGAGTTTAATTGCTGTACTCCCCCCTTGAAAAACTAATGAGTGATAATGTACCCAAATCTTTTTATCTCTAATTTCGCTACCTACTAAATCATCAAGTCTTTTTCTGTCTTCATCACTCTGAATTTGAGCCGATACAGTTTTGAGAAATTTGAAAGCCAGATCACGCTTACCACTATCATAGGTTCTGCTTGCCAGTCTAACTGTTTCAGCCCAACCAGCAACTTTGTCTTTCTTGGCTTTGGGAATTTGTAAAAAATTACTAATTTCAGCAACTCTTGGTTCTGGAATAAACTGGATATTGATTTTGATTTTACCCTTTTGTGATTCTTTCCCTAGTTGCTTAATTTCACAGTCAATGCCAGTGGTACTTAGTAATTCCAGTTGCTTAGATGTTAAAAGATCAGAAATAGTGGTAATTAAATCTGACACTGCGATCGCTTTTTGACTAGAAATAGACACTTCAGATAAAGCAAGGATTAAATCTTGAGCGTCAAGAAAGATAGGATTTGATGATTGCATAGAGTAGATTGGTGCAGCGATTTACTAAACTTAGTCAATAATCTTAACCATAATTTTTGATCTCGATCAGCCCCTCATATAACCTAATCTCTGCCTGTTAGTGGCACTTTGATCAAGAATTGAGATCACTATTTTTCACTAAAAACTCTGATATGCTGACACTAATTAATTTTGAAAGTCATTCTTGGAGCGATCCAACCGCAAAAGCAGATGTTCCATCAAGATGCCATCCCTTTTATTACCGCTTTCACCATTTCTGCCCTAGTAGTTTGGTTTAGTACACCCATAGTGCGGAAACTGGGACTCATCGCAGGATTAACCGATAAGCCTAATGAACGCAAGATGCACACAACTCCAGTGGTAAGGCTGGGGGGAGTTTCGATCTTTTTAGGTACCCTCTGTGCTTTATTACTAGTATGGTGGGGTGGCTGGTTTGGAGTCCTACCGCCCAGCAAGGAATATGAAGTCTGGGGCGTAACCATTGGCGGAGTTGCATTTTTTCTTCTAGGTTTAGCAGACGATATATTTCAGCTGCCTGCCGTATTTCGACTGTTTATGCAGTTACTAATTTCAGGTATCGCTTGGTGGGTAGGAGTACGCATCGAATTTATTTCTATTCCCTTCTTTGGCATTATTAAATTTGGCTGGTTGAGCTTACCGATCACGATGGTATGGTTGTCGGGCATGGTGAATGCCATAAACTGGATCGATGGCTTAGACGGGTTAGCAGCAGGGGTAACTACGATCGCCTCAGCCGTACTTCTGATCACAAGTCTATTTATGGATCAGCCTGCGGCAGCATTAATTGCAGCGGCTTTATCGGGGGGCTGTTTAGGTTTCTTGCGTTATAACTTTAAGCCCTTTAGCTCTGCGGAAATTTTTATGGGTGATGGCGGAGCATATTATCTAGGATTTACCCTCGCTGGAGTTAGTGTCATTGGCTTAGTGAAAACAGCAGCAGTGGCAGCAGTAATTTTGCCCTACTTGATTTTGGCTGTTCCAATTGTGGATGGGGTAGTAGTCATTCTTGGCAGGCTCCTAAAACGAGAATCCTTAATGTCTCCTGATAAAAATCACCTGCATCATCGCCTAGTTAGAGCAGGAATTTCTAAGCGAGATACAGTGTTATTTATATATACCTTAACAATTTGGGCAGGTTGCCTCGCCTTAGCAATTTCAGGAATGCCAGCAGGGGGAACCTATGCCGCCGTAAGTACCTTAGTACTAATTTATGCTTGCTGGAAGGTGAGGAATGTCACCCAAAGAAGTTCCCCTAATAAAAGAGATATTAATGCTTCTTCGGAGTCTTCATCCCCCGATCCCGCTTCTCCAAACAGCGATGAAACCTAAGAGCGATGAAACCTAACTTTTCTTCTGGCGTTTTCAGCTTTGCGCTTACGCTTTTCAATAGTAGTTTCGTGATATTGACAGCGACGGACATCTGCCATTAATCCAGCTCTTTGGATTTTCTTTTTGAACCTGCGAAGTGCAGACTCGATCCCTTCATTTTCACCAACAATTATTTGAGTCATCAACCGTAATTTGAGTATTCAGATTTTCAGATTTTTTTAGTCTAGCAAAATATTTGATTTAAGAAAATGCCTAATCTAAACACTATTCCCAATTGGGTAACTTTGTCTCGGCTGCTATCGATCCCGATTATTTTTATGGTTCTAAGCAATAACGACAGCACTATGACTCGGCAAATAGCGACAATTGCATTTTTAATTGCGGCTTTAACCGATTGGCTAGATGGTTATTTAGCTCGCACACTCAATCAGGTCAGTGAATTTGGTAAATTTCTTGATCCCCTTGTCGATAAGTTACTGGTAATTGCAGCTTTGCTAATTTTGCTAGAGCTAGAACAAATTCCTGCTTGGGCTGTATTTGTGATCATTGCTAGGGAAATTTTGATCACGGCATGGCGGGGCGCACCTGATGCCAGTACACCAACTATTATTGGAGCAAATATATGGGGTAAGGTTAAAACCGTAAGTCAAATTCTGGCGATCGCTGCTTTATTGCTAGAAATACCTTATGCCTTAGCTCTATTTTGGTTAGCTGTGATATTAACCATAGTTTCAGGTTTAATCTATGTGTTACCTTTGTCAACTCAGGATGTCAGTTCAGGATAAGCTAGTCTGGAAGTTTAATCCTTAGTCGACCTCAGTTGCTCACAAGCCTCGAAGTGATATTGTTTTAATCTACTTTTATGGCTTTAGATATTATTTTAGAAATTGAAAACAAAAATCAATGACCAGTAAAGGATTTAATAATTTATCAAAACCCACAGCTTTAAGTTCTGTGCATATTAAAGTGAGTCTCTGCATGATTGTCAAAAATGAAGCAGAAAGACTGGCAAATTGCCTCAAAAGTGTCAAAGGTTTTGTTGATGAGATTATTTTGGTTGATACTGGTTCTAGAGATCGCACTGTCAATATTGCTAAAAAATATGGTGCCAAAATATTTAAGTTTGAGTGGTGTGATGATTTTGCTGCTGCCCGTAACTATTCCTTAGAGCAGGCAAGGGGAGAATGGATTTTAGTTTTAGATGCCGATGAAGTCTTGGTACAGGCAATTATTCCGATTTTACAAAATGCGATAAATAATCCTGAATATCTAGCCATTAATCTTAATCGGGAGGAAATTGGGGCAGGGCGATCGCCTTATTCTTTAATTACTAGATTATTTCGCCGCCGTCTTGATATTTATTTCACGGGTTTTTATCATGAATCTATTGATAATTCTGTAGAAGCTCTGATGCAAAGTCATCCCCAGGATTCCCAGCAAGTGATCACTATTCCCCAAGTTGCCATTCATCACTATGGTTACAAGCCCGAATTATTGAGTAAAAAGCAGGAATTTGCCCAACGCTTAATGGAAAAGCAATTAGCCGCCGATCCCAATGATGCCTATACCCATAGTAAATTAGGTGCATTGTATGTGGAAATTGGTGCAGCCGAGCAAGGATTATCACTATTACAAACAGGTTTATCGATACTGAAATCCGATCCCCAAAATTTACCTACGCAGTTTGAGCTTAACTATCATCTTGGCATTGCTTACAGTCATATACAAAACTGGGAATTAGCAAAAACTCATTATCAAAATGCGATCGCACTAGATGTAGCGGATGTGATCAAATTGCCTGCCTATAATAATCTAGGGAACCTCTGGCAGTCTGAATCTAAGTTTGCCGAAGCGATCGCCTGCTATGAAAAAATCCTAGACATTGCTCCAGATTTTGCTACGGGTTACTTTAATCTTGGGATTGCTCGGAAGTCTGTCCATGATTTTACGGGAGCGATCGCCGCCTATATTGAAGCTCTAAAAATTAATCCTCAGTATGCCGAAGCATATCAAAACTTAGCTGTGGCTTTACAACAAACAGGAAAGATCGAAGCAAGCAAAATGGCGTTTACTGAAGCGATCAAATATCATCGTCAACAAGATCGGCAAGAAATTGCCCAACAATTGCAAAATTATTTAAGCAATGCTTGCTAAGAGCAAAAGTTTTGTTTTCAAATCAGCGCGTACTTGTTGGAAAACGGCTACAAGAGAGATATAAAAGTTATGAAACGGCTTTATCAACTTAGGCAGTTTATTGTTTTTTCCCAACTCAGCAAGTGGTTTATTATTTCTTGCATTGTTGGTATTCTTTCGGGGCTAGGTTCTGCCGTTCTGTTAGCTTCTCTAGAATGGGCAACTGATTGGAGAGAATCGCATGTTTGGATAATTGCCTTACTTCCTTTGGGAGGATTCCTCAGTGGTTGGCTTTATTATCGTTATGGTAAAACCGTAGAAGCAGGAAATAATCTTTTATTAGAAGAGATTCACAACTCTAAAAAGATTATTCCTTTGCGGATGGCTCCAATGGTTTTATTGGGAACCATCTTAACCCACTTATTTGGAGGTTCGGCAGGTCGGGAAGGAACTGCACTTCAGATTGCCGCTTCCCTTGCCGATCAGTTAACAAAAATATTTAACTTCACATCGAGCGATCGCCGAATTTTATTAATGGCTGGTCTCAGTGGTGGATTTGCTTCAGTTTTTGGGACTCCCTTAGCAGGAACGATCTTTGGTCTAGAAGTTTTAGCAATCGGTACGATTAACCATAATGCGCTTTTCCCCTGCCTAATTGCCGCAGTTGTGGGTGATCGCATGACTCTAAGTTTAGGGCTGCACCATACGGCATATCGTCATGCGACCTTGATTCCAGCAATAAACTTAATGGAGCTAATTTCCGCAATTTTAGCTGGATTAGCTTTTGGGATTACGGCGATGCTTTTTGCAAAACTCACACATAGATTTAGCCACTTTTTTAAATCGAAAATATCCTATGCTCCTTTACGTCCTGCGATCGGGGGTTTAATTATCGCTTTGATTGTTTGGGAGATCGGTACAAAATATATCGGTTTGGGGATTCCTACAATTGTTGAAGCCTTTAATCAGCAGTTACCACCTTGGGATTTTGCCGCCAAAATCGGTTTAACGGCTTTAACTCTGGGAGCAGGTTTTAAGGGAGGCGAAGTGACTCCTTTATTCTTTATCGGTGCAACTTTAGGAAATGCTTTGTCATTAATCCTGCCGTTATCTGCACCTTTATTAGCAGGAATGGGATTTGTCGCAGTCTTTGGTGGCGCAGCTAATACGCCGATCTCAGCAACGTTAATGGGAATCGAGCTGTTTGGCATAGAATCTGGGGTATTTATTGCGATCGCCTGTACAATGAGCTATCTTTCTTCAGGTCGTGCGGGTATTTATAGTGCTCAGAAAATTGGCTCTGGCAAGTATCATTTCATGTCCAAGGAAGAGGAATTAAATTTAGATTCTCATTCTCCGTCAACTCCCAAAAATGAGGAATTAGTTCCCTAATCATTATCCTAAACGTGACTACTTTATTGAAGTCGATGCTCGTGCCGCTCTCATTTGAAAACCGCAATAGGATCAAGCCCACCACCAACCCAAGAATATGACGATACAGGTTGCCGCTAACCATACAATCCTGATCGCTGATTGGTTTAGGTGTATTTGAGTAAATAGCAAGGATTATAACCGTAGCTAAAAATATGCGGCACAACCAATATATCTAGAGCAACTTAAATTTATTATTACTGAGTAGTTGTTAATGACCTTGCTCTCGATTTAGGCTATATTGCTAGAAGTACACAAATCTATAAATATCTCATTTTGACTACAAATCTTTTACCTACACCCACCAAACGCCCCGTATTTCCTTTTAGTGCGATCGTTGGGCAAGAGGAAATGAAATTAGCACTTATGTTAAATGTGATCGATCCTAAAATTGGCGGGGTTATGATCATGGGCGATCGCGGTACAGGCAAATCCACAACTATCCGCGCCTTAACAGATTTACTTCCAGAAATTGAAGTTGTCGCTGACGATCCCTTTAATAGTCATCCCTTCGATGCAGATTTACAGAGTGATGAGGTAAGGGAAAGAGTCCGCCATAATGAATCCCTGCCCATAGTTAAAAAGCAAGTCACCATGATTGATCTGCCCCTTGGTGCTACTGAAGATCGTGTATGCGGCACTATTGATATTGAAAAGGCACTCTCTGAGGGGGTAAAGGCATTTGAACCTGGGTTACTAGCAAAGGCAAACCGAGGCATTTTATATATAGATGAAGTTAACCTCCTAGACGATCACTTAGTTGATGTCCTGCTAGACTCCGCAGCATCGGGCTGGAATACCGTAGAAAGAGAGGGCATTTCCATTCGTCACCCTGCTAAATTTGTGTTAGTTGGGTCAGGTAACCCCGAAGAAGGAGAATTACGTCCGCAACTATTAGATCGGTTTGGGATGCACGCCGAAATTCGCACAGTCAAAGAGCCAGCCCTACGGGTAAAAATTGTGGAACAACGCACAGAGTTTGATCAAGCACCCCGTAAATTTTTAGAAACCTATAATCCTCAACAGTCAGAAATTCAATCTAAGCTGGTGCGGGCAATGGAACTATTGAAATCTGTAACCATTGATTTGGAACTGCGCCTCAATATTTCTCAGGTTTGCTCGGAGCTAGATGTGGATGGACTTAGGGGTGATATTGTCACTAATCGGGCTGCTAAGGCGATCGCTGCATTAGAGGGAAGAACTGAAGTTACAGTGAATGATATTAAACGGGTAATTACTTTGTGCCTACGCCATCGCTTACGCAAAGACCCCCTAGAGTCGATTGATTCTGGTTACAAAGTACAGAAAATATTCAGTCAAGTCTTTGGTGTAACTGAAGAGTCCTAGTAATGTCTGGAAAAAGGGGGGCAAGGGAATTGTGTAAAGTCTGAAAGTTAATCTTAATGCCGAACTTCAAACTCAATGGTAAAACAATTGAGAGCAGAATTCTTAATCGGCATCGACTACTTCGGATTACCAAACCCACCAAGACCAGTTGCCCCTTGACTAACCCGCACTGCAGACTGCGAAAATACTTGAAACGCTTGACGGATTTCACTGTCACTATTTCCAGGGGTGAGAATCCAGCGATCGCTAATCCCCATTTCTTTAAATATCTGCTGAAAATCCGTATAGCCATCATTAGTAGAGTATTGGAGATTAAATGCTGATCTATGGATATTCTCATGTAGCTTGTTCGTAAGTGTCATTAAGAATTTATGATAAAAAAATGCGTTCAAATGGCTGTTTACGATAACGACGGTAAATGTCAAAATCACTGTCTAATGTGATGATTGCGGAAATATTGAGTCTTTCAGAGATTGAAATTAGAGATAGATCCGCAAAGTCTGCTGGTAGGTCTGCATATTGTTCATTGAGTTCTCTAATGCGGCTAAAGTCTTCGGGTATAAGTGGAATACATCGATAAAGTTGTTGGGCTAAGTCATTGAGGAATTCATTTTGAGTGCGATAGTTTTTGCTCAATAGATACATCACTTCAGTTACGCAAGCTGTGGTGGTAATCAGTTCGCTTGAGCATTCTTCAAAGAAGTTACAAACTGATCCGTGGTAGTCATCTCTAGCACTGTAGTATGCGAACAAAATGCTGCTATCCGTAAGAATAATGGGTAGTGCATCAAGATGAGGTAGTATAGAGAAAAGAGATAGTAGATAAAGACATGGAATGCCTATTGTGTGGACATCATAAAGTTTATGGACATGGTACAACCAGCAAAGGCAACGTCAGGTATGAATGTCCTAAATGTAAGAAGACATTTGTGGAGACCTTGGATACGATTTACTATCATCGGCATATAGAGCCTGTTTCATATCTATTATGAGCAAGATGTATGATACTTAGAAAATGCTAAATCCATACTCAAGTAGCCTAACAGATAAAGAATGGGAAATTATAGAACCATTGCTCCCAAAGAAAAAGCAAACTAGACCGCCAACATGGACAAAAAGACAAATTTTAGACGGCATACTCTACCAACTCAAAAACGGTTGTAATTGGCGAGATATGCCCCGAGACTTACCACCATTCTCTACAGTGTATCGATACTACAAGGAGTGGAAAGATACAGGTACATTTACTGCGATTATGGAAGCTTTGCATTCAACAGCCCGTGAACAGTCAAAAAAAATCAAAATGGACAACTTTAATCATCATTGACTCACAAGCAGTGAAAAATACTTGTAATGCAAGTATAGAATCCAAGGGCTTCTGCTCCTACAAAGCAACTAACGGGATCAAAAGACATTTAGCCGTTGACACTCTGGGTATTTAACAAGAGCAAATGTATCAGATGACCAAGGACTGATTGAGATGTTAACGTTTAACATTGATTACTTCAAATCGAAGCCAGATGACATTACCCTAACTACGATATTGCTGGATAGTGGTTATCATATCGAAAAATTGACGACTGATTTACAGAAGGTTTATCCTGAGATTATGACTAAGATTAGGTTTGAAATTTCTCCTAAGGTATCAAAGCAACAGAAGGCAGAAAAAGGTCTGTCTGGGTTTGTAGTTGTGCCGACAAGGTGGGTAATTGAAAGGTCAAATGCTTGGGTTGAAAGATGCAAAATCTTAGTTAAGAACTTTGAGAGAACTCTCGTTAATGCTACAGCTAAACTCAATCTTTGCTTTATTCGTTTGATGCTAAAAAGAATTGCTACTCATGAGATATGAAACAGGCTCTATAGATGCAGAAAAGATTCATTTAGTCCTGCAAAGCCAAAGTGAAGGAGTAAGCTTACGAGGTATAGCAAGATTGAGTGGATTAGCATATAACACAGTGGTTAGCATAATTAGACAAGCCTCACAGAAAGCCCAAATAGTTCATAACCAAGAAGTTAAAGCAGTAGAGACAGAAGAAATCAGTAGTGATGAAATGTGGTCATTCGTAGGAAAAAACAGAAAAACTGCTTACCAACAGAACTTGAGTCAGGAGACTGTTGGATTGGGGTAAGCATAGGTAATGATAGTGGATTGATTTTAGCGGCAAGAGTAGGAAAACATACGGATGAATTAATTGAGGAGATAGTTAGGAAAGACCGATTGCCAGCATTGGAATACTGATGGGTGGGGAGGATATGAGAGAGTGTTGGCAGAATATGTAGAACACTATATCGGCAAAGATCGCACTCAAAGAATAGAGAGGACGAATGGTATTTTAAGGCAACAGACAGGTAGATTTCATCGACGACAGCATAAATTCAGCAAGTTATGGGAGTGGACTGAAATAGCAGTCAGATTATTAGTCACATTTTTTAATTGGATATGGATTCACTCTCGAAAAAAGACAACTGCTGCCCAGAGAGCTAATTTAACCAATAGAAAGTGGACTTGGGATAATATTTGCACCTACTCTACTTTACTTTGACGCACTACCGAATAATGGGCGGATATTCCTTCATTAATTGGATTTTTGATGATGATTTTGGATGTGTTCTAGGATAATTTGTTTGCGATTTTCGCGTAGTGAGGCATCAGGGGCGGCATCTTCCAACAAATTTTTAGGATGTCCACCTCTTCTTTGGGCGAGGGTTTGGCGAGGTTTTAGGGTCTGCCAATGTTGATAGATTAGCTTTTTGAGAAGCTCTTCGGATGTGCTATTTTCTTGAGCAATAATCTCTGCTAAGTAGCTTTCTGTTTCTCGATCTAGGTTGATTGATAGCATTTTTTTTGATTGATAATTTTATTTGCTAGAAGTATATCAAATCCGATATTTTGACTCACGGTTCTTGAATGCTGGAAGAGTACCTTCTAAGACGTTAATAACCTTCTGATTGATATCAGGGTTTTCAAGCGATCCAGAAGTATAAGTTACTAAGTTTCCATTTTTCTTGTCAATATCCGAATGAATAACCTGTTCAGCATCACAAACGACAGCAAGATTAGGATTGTGCGTAACCATAAAAACTTGCCGTCTTGTTTTTGCTTCCCTGACACATGGGAGTAAAAGCCTATAAACTGACTCACCATCTAAGTTATGCTCTGGTTGATCAATGATGATAGGAATATTAGACTTGTCTACCAATAGATAGAAAATTAATAGTAAAGCACCTCGCTCACCAGGGGAAAGTTGTTTGATTTCCTTCCCACTAAGCTTAAGTGAGTATGTTGGTTCAAGATATTCAAGAGCAAACAAAAAATTGTAGAGATCTTCTAAATTTTTAGTAGTTTTCAGTTGCTTTTCTATCTTTACAGGTTTATCAGTGTGTCTGTCCTCAAACTCAAGCCTATGGATGATTTCTGTCAAAAATGTTTTAACATCGTCTTCTTGATCGAATTTAGACGACTCGATAATGCTAGAAAGTTTGGTATGTCCTTCAGAAGAACCTCTGAAAGTACCTTTAACACTCTGATTGATATACTCAAAGAACTTATCATGAAATTTATTGATAATTATCGAGACTTCAAAAGTCAATCTGTATTCTTGCTTTAATAAATCATTACTATCAATAAAATCCTGAACTGGCTTATACAATTCTTTATAAAGATTAACCAACTTCTCTATAAAACAGAATATTTCTTTAGATTTCTCTAATCTTTTATTTTTCTCATCTTGCAGTTGACTAGGGAAAATATTTTGGGCTTTATCCAATAATCCCTGATAATATTCAACTGACTCAGATTCATCGCAAGAACCAATGAGAACTTTTTCTTTGTTTTGCCATTCTTGAAACTGTGCTAAGGAAGCCTGATAATTTTTTTCTGGCTCATTTAATGTTTCTTTTTTTAATTTGATATTTTCTTCGTAATCAAGCTTTTGTCTTTGCTTAACTTTCAATTCTTGAGTGATGTCTTCAATCGTTTTTAGACATAGTTCTTTTTTTGTTTCCAGTTTCTTCTTGTCTATTTCTAGCTTTATAATGTCATGAATTTTTAATTCAATCAAAATACAGTCCTTTTCCCACTCATCTTCAAGATTTTTGTAATCTCTCTCAAATTTATCTAATTTTAAAAAGGCTTTATCAATTTGAACCTTGAGATTTTTCTGTTTTGTTAACTGAATTTCTGATTGCTTAATACTTGCCGCCAAAAAATCAATCTCTTTCTGCAATTTCTCAATCTCAGACTGAAGATCATTATTTGTTTGTGGCTTAGATTTTTCTGATGGCTGATTTTGTCGACGAGATTCTAATTCACTTTGTTTTTCACTTAGTTTATTATTGATATTTTGTCTATATTCATCTGAAATGAACTTCTCTAAATTTACAATATCTCTGTTAATTGCTTTTAATTCTGCTCGTAAATCATCAAGGTTTTTACTAATTTCATTTGTACGATAACTAATCAAGTCATCCAAAGAATCACAATTATTTCTCTCGTCATAGGGAACATGAGAAAAAATTACATCCTTTAGCTCTTTTCCAAATTGACTTTGGATGGAGACATTTGTTTCGTTACAAACTGTCTCAAAAAAATCTTGCGGAATATATTTTACTTTAGTGGCAGAATTATTTGGAAATGAGTCATTCAGGTTTAGTAAAAGTGTTGTATTTCCATCTTCCCAAGTTAAACTAGCTTCAAAATGTTTTGCTTTATTGTCTTTAGGATTGCGAAATTTATCTTTAGTAAGAAAACTAAATCCACTAGAGTGATTAGAGAGTAATGCAATTATATCTGTTAAAGCACTTTTGCCATTGCCCTTATTGCCTATAATTGTAATAAGTCCGTGATTAAATGGAATAGAAACATTGTCAAACCAAGACTCTCCTATACTTGATTTATCAATTTTCTGAATAGATATTGATTTTATATACTTTGTTTTATTGGACTTTACTCGACTAATGATGTCTGGTTTTTCCCCTAGATAGCACCTTTCTTCTGCTTCCTTTAAAGCCATCTTTAAACCTGCAAAAGTCAAATCAGCTTTAATCCACGTAAAGCATTTGCCAATTCGATTGTGTACTTTTTTTATGGGGTCTGTGGGGTGATCAGAAAAATAGTGAGCGTCACTGCAATCAAACAATAAATCATTAACCTTTTCTTCAAACAATGATTTTTTTGATCTAATTGCAGCATCTATTGTTTTTGCAGATGTAAACACAAAATGAACATTATTTATGATAGTTTTTTTCTCTGCAGCACCTTGTCCGTATTCACCCCATCGAATGTCTTCCCATTCAGCTTTCCCCACTGCGGTTAAAAACTTAGACTCAAAACATAATGATTTTAAGCCATTTGAAATTGTTTCTATACTAAGATGAAAGTTATTGAAGCCAATCTCTAATAGTTCTTTGTCGCTCTTTTCAGGAGATTGACCCTTCTCGTCTTCATTGGCTTTTTTCCTATCTGGAGTAGCCTCATACATTTTCTTGCCAAAATCTATAAGACTTTCCCTTTTAGCAAAGACTTCACATTCAGAAGATATAGATGGGGCATACCTTTTAGAGAGTCTATTCAGAAAATTTTCTTGAATATCCTCTAATTTCACCTCGTTAGAGAAAATAATATGGTAATTTACACAGCTTAACTTTCCTCCACTTTGACCAAATTTATCTAATCGAAGCTCAATAACAGGCAAAAACAATTTAATATTTGCCATTCTTCCATTTTCATGAGCCCGTAAAACCCTTTTGTGTCCATCAATAAATATATAATCGTTTACCCCAATAACCTTAAACTCTTCAGGCAACCGCTCTATATCAGTAAAGAATTGTTCCCAAGTTGCGTCATCATCTCCGCCATAGTTTTGAACAATGGATAAAGGAGTATGAACATGAAGATCCCATTTATTCCAGAGTGAACCGCGTGGATTGCCTGACATATAGTAATTTAAGTAAATGCAATTTCTGGACTCTTAAAGAAAGCATCAGGTTTGTGAGTCGCGCGAGCGTCACAACAAAATTGCCCCTTTGAGTATTACTTTACTACCTAAAAATATCTTTAGGTGTGAATTTATTAAGTAAATATTTCGCAGAATTATCAGGAAATCCTTATTTCGGTTCTTACGATAGATTATAAAAATTAATATCTCTGGGATTTATACTTCCCAATCCTCAAGTTGTAACCCATCCACACGCTTAAACTCTCTTGTATTTTGTGTCACCAAAATTAAATTATTTGCCAAAGCGATCTGCAAATCATAAGCATCAAAACCGATTGATTGCAGACACTAAAAATTCAGACTTAGAACGCCAAGATGTTGCTCAACTTTTAGAAGTGATTTCTCAAACTGCTCTATCTGGTGACTATGTGCTGGGATGGGAATTTGGAACCTAGATCATCTACGGATTCCCAAAGCCGCCTAGACCAGTTGCGCCTTGGCTAACCCTTACGGCTGACTGCGAAAATACTTGAAAAGCTTGACGGATTTCAGTGTCACTATTCCCAGGGGTGAGAATCCAGCGATCGCTAATCCCCATGTCTTTAAATATCTGCCGAAAATCCGTATAGCCATCATTAATACCCATAGCCGCAATAATATGGTTTTCTGCCATTTGCATATCTTTAGCGATCGCCGCCACTGTTTTAGCAGAAGCACGAGTAGAATGACAGTCCGCCCCATCGGTAATTAAAAGGGTTACAGTTCTCACGGGTACACCATTATCAGAAAATTCTTGAGATTTTGCCAGCACGGTTCCTAAAAGCACGACAACCTGATCATAGAGGGGCGTACCCTGATTCGGATGATAGTTTTTAGTATCCATGCGTATAGATTGATCCAGAGGGCAGTAAGGGTATAAGACATTGCCATTGAGATAACGATTATGGACAAGAATATTATCTTTTTGATTAGAAGCAGCGAGAGCATCTAAAACAGAATTGTGACCACCACGCACCGCTTGGGTATTACCTCCAGAGGAAATAGACCCAGAATCATCGGGCATAATTGTGACTAACACAACTTCACTTGCTATGACATCATCGACATAAATACCCAGTCCTGCTTGAATCTGAGCCCCAATATCAAATACATTCAGAGCCTGCATGGAGGCATTGGAGAGCAGTCCGTCATCGTGGGCAGATTGGAATAGATCGTTAATATTGGGAGTGTTCATATTTTTATCCTTAAGTTGACTTGGGAATAAGTAATTAATGAGAGAAAAAATCAAAGTGGGAACTTAGCTCTAAACCTTTCTGTTACCGATCGCAGGTTTTGATCAAGATGATTAAGGGTTTGCTTAGCGATCGCTTCGGGAACCCCTCCATAAAAAGCTTCAGCGATTCCACCTGTAATACAAGTAAGTGTGTCACTATCTCCACCGAGGGAAACCGCATTACGAATGGCATCTTCAAAATCAGTGGATTCTAAAAAGGCGATAATTGCCTGCGGAACTGTGCCTTGACAAGAAACATCAAACTTATAATTTGGACGAATTTGAGCTAGCGATCGCGATAAATTATATCCAAAGGTATTCTCGATATATGATTTGATTTCAGCTTTGGTTTTTCCAGTTCTGCCTAGAAATATTGCTGAGGCTGTTGCTTGCGCCCCCTTAATGCCTTCAGGATGATTGTGGGTAACTTCAGCAGTTCGCTTTGCTTCTTGTAAAACCGTATCTAAGTCATTAAAAGCAAATCCCACAGGACTAACTCTCATAGCGGAACCATTACCCCAACTATTATAGGGTTTTGGCATGGGTGATAAAGCCCATAGGGTAAAGTTTTTACCAAATCCTGCGAGTGGATAGCGGCGAAAATATCTTCTTAGGTTTTGTTGATAGCTTTGTCCATGCAAGATACTATCAGCGATCGCCACAGTCAGAGCAGAATCATCACTAAAGTGGGAGCCGAATTTAAAGAGTGGAAAATCTTTAGTTTTGATATTCCATAATTCATATACCGAACCGATAATGTCACCTGCGATCGCTCCTAACATACTTCCTCCTGATTTAATAATTTCCTAATTTTAATCTCACGCCCTGAAGGTTTATAGTTCATATAGATATCCAATTTTGAATAGGATCGGTGGACTTAATTAGGTGCATTCCTGCATCAGCAAAGCGTTGGAACGCAGCATCAGCTTGGGGAGTAAAATCCACAACCCCAGGTACAACCACAGGTGAAGTGCAATCCTCTAATAGATAGACTTTTTTTGCCAGTTTGGGGTCTTGAGCCATAATCTCGGAAAGTAAATCATCAATCGTCCATGCCACACAGTGACTTTTAGCTTGACCAGCAATAATTACAGCATCAAATTCCAGAAGTTTTTGAATAAACCGTGCATTTTTTTGAGCGATCGGTCTGCCATCGGAACCATCCATTACTTCAGGACGTAATACCGAATAGTTCTCAGTCAGGGGATTCCCGCCTTTAATCTCAAAATTAGTCTGACTATGCCGCACCAGGTTATGAAAGAACATTGCTTCTTCCACTGCCGAAACCAAAGCGTGACCGATTCCACCCAGCATGGAGTGATAGCACCAGATAATTAAGGGATATTTGCCATTATCGCTAAGCTTTTGGACATAGTGGAGGGCGTGTCTTTGGATTGCCATGTAGTTGCCTCTAGCTAAACTATAAGACACAGCAGGATTGACTTTCCATTTGCCTTGTTTAACATCATCTAGAGTAATTATCGTAGCGATCGGAATGGGATGTTCGCCATTATCGTTGATCCAAAAGGTAGGGTGAAAAATCTGCATGGCGGTATGGGTATCCATTGTTGGGGCAATTTCGGTAATTACGCCCAAGTTGCGATAGATAAATTCACAAAGACGGATATTGTCATCAACTGCCCCCATCCCCGATCGCCCGCCCACAAATAATTCATAGTTGGGAATGCAGAAAGTATTCTGAACATCGATCGCCATCAAGCAAATCCGAGTTTTATCCTTTGCCGCAGGGAGAATCCGTTGCTGTTTTGCCCATGTTTCTGCCTGTACTGCTCGATCTTGATAGGGAACTCGCCAGACCTCACCGACTTTAGCGCGATCGAAGAAGTTAGGAATGGGAAATTGAGTAATAGTTTTGGTATTCATAGTTTTGATGCGTATTTAATTGCTAATTGATGTGTGATTTATTTCAAGTCTCGAATTATGAAATTGTCTTAAGTAGTTATATGAACGGCGATTTAGGTATAATCCGATCACAAATAGCTTTTGCAGACTGAAAACGTTGCATTGAACCTTCAAACATTCCAGCTTTAAGGGGTGCCCAATTTGAGTTAGACTCTTTAACTTCCATTTCAATCTCTTTATCTATACCGCCTCGCCACATAAAACTTCCCATTGGAACCCAATCGCAAGAGTTATTTGCCTTTATCGAGAGATCAGCATAGGTCAGTGCTAATAGATACTCAAAACAATCAAAGTATTTTTGATAGTAGCTATCTTCGGGAAGTAATTCTTGAAAAGTGGCTCGAAGTAGATCATAGAGGTGATCACTTATAGGTGTATAAAAATTTGTTCCATAAATCTGGTTCCAAGTATCCCTATTTATAACTGAATAGGTATTTAGATATAATGCCAAGGGTTTTACACTTCTATTAGTCTGTTGAGTCATAAGAATGTTCAAGTTTCTAAATCTTCCAGCAGCGATCGCAGCTATACCTCCAGCATAAAACAGTAAAAGTGAGGGGTAGTAGCTCAAATTCTTCCATTCTAGACAATACGAACTATAGGAGATATATGATAGTGGATTAGCAATTCTTTCGAGACATTTTGCCCAAATTGATTCATGCTTTTCGTTACCCCAGTAGCATCCTATTGCCATCAATGCTAAAGGAATTTCAACTAGAGATTCATAATGTTTAACTCTTTTAATAAATTCATCTTTACCGAATTCAATCCCTAAAGGAAAATTGTCAGGAGATAGAGAACTATGAAGTTTCTCCGTTTCTTCTTGAACTAAGTCATGAAGGCGAATTATATAACGATCTTCAGGAATATATTTTTTTAAGGTAGCAACAGCAACTTTAGCTGATAGAGGGTGCGGTTTATCAAATTCACTTAAAGCGGAAACCTTTTCTGCAAGTTCTTGAAAGAAAGAATCTGCATCATAATTGTTAATTACTTCAGCTTTTCTGAAATTAATTAATCGCTTGGCATCTTCTCGCAATTCACTCCTAACCGACCAATAGTTTGTAAACCTTCGATTTGGGCATCTTTCGATCGCTGCTCTTAAAGCAATATCATAATCAGCCGACCATCCACAGACGATTAGTCCAAAATCATCAAATACTCTATCTAGTAGCCTATTTAGGCGATCATCATACTGTGCTAATTCATCTGGAGTATTTCTAATTCGACTATCTAAGTAATCGCCATTCACCTTAATCACTGTACATGGTGTATGAATAAGGGGAAATGCTCCATCAATTGCATCAATGGTACTGATTACAGTGGGTTCAATACCAATAGCCCTCAAAGCATCTTCCATAAGATGATCGAAGTTGGTAGTTAGAATTACTTTAATATGACCACTAGAAACCAGCTCGGCTATTGATTTATGTGCAAGTGTCGGTAATTTCTTTCCTTCTTCTCGCTCTTCCTCAGTAGGCTCAAAATATCCTCTAAGAAGTTTGCTCCTCTCAGATGGGGTTTTAGCAAGATTCTCCAGCAATTCAGAATAATCAGGCTCCTTGTCAAATTTTTCTCTGTACCAAGCCGCAGGATCATCACAGATTTGATTATCAAGAACTGCCAGCTTTTTAATGAGATCTAAAACTACCTCCCAACCAGTTGGTATTCCCGCAGATCGAGAAACCCCTGAACCTAATAAAAGGGCATAGACTCCTTTATTACTGTGTATCGAAAAAGCGAGAGAAATCATAGGATCAATCATATTTTTAACCTCATTATTTTTAGAGAATTACAATCTTGAGAATTTCATGGTCACTTACAGCATATAACCCTTGTTTACTAGCAAATATCTGGCAGTTAGCATCAATATATGGTTCGGTATTGAGGAAATCTTTCACTTTGATAACTTTTCTTCCCTGTGGTTCCAGTTTGATAATTCCTTCATCGGTTGCTATAAGTAGAAAATTTCCTACGGCATAACTTCCATGAATATTAGATAACTGAAAATCATGGGATGAACTCTCCGCTATAACTTCCCCAGTGGCTGAAATCATATAGATAAGATCCTGTCTGGTTCCGTTAGCTTGTATTGCCAGAGAGAGCCAGCAATATTTCTCACTAAAAACACAATTGGCGGCAATCAGTTCTCCATTCCATGATGGAAGTTTGACATTATCGTTAAGGCTCTGACCTTTAGCATCAAATACAAAGGCAACTTGAAGATTCCCCGCTCGATAGAATCCAAATCCAAAATGCTCACCGACCCAAAATTGAGTTTGATTTATGAGGACATCACCAATGTATTCTGAACCTAGAAGTCCATCCCGCATCAATTGTCCATTGTGGAGCCAGTAACGCCCATAGCTATTGCGATCGCACATAGGTAAATCTCGATAACTATCCACCGCCAGACGAGAATTAGGTTCTCCTAGAGTAATTACCTGTCCCTGCTTTCCGACTAATGTGGATTTACCATGCAACCAAACCCGCATTGAGCCTAAATCCCCCTTAAGAATTACATTTCCATCTTCCCTCTTAAATTCTCCTTGTTCGTAGGATAACCAATGAAGCCGATCACCCTGTAATGATGCTTGTAAAATTACTCCCTCAGTTTGGAATATTTGCGTTACCGTAATATTTATTCCTTGGATAGGAATTATCGGCATGGATAGCAGCGGATTTCGACAGATTGGACAAGTATTTCGAGCATACTCAATCCCACAACCTGAACATTTTGACCAATGTAAATTTGCAAGCAAGTGATTAGGAAATTCACCACGCTGATCTTGGATGAAGCAACGATGGAAATAATTCAATAAATCATCAGGTAACACGCCATAGGGAATCGCAGGTTTAGGATATTTGACATCAGGATGGAAGACCGTAATCCGATGCAGCGATCGCCCTTCATGGAGAATCTTTGGCAAAACTTTACCAGAACTATTAACCTGAGAAGCTTTAGGCTTGTAAACACCACCGTAGGGATCAACAAATAATAAACTCTGCATCAACATCACTGCAAAGGCATACCAATCGGAGTTCGGATTATGCGATCGCACTAATTCAGGCTTACTGAGCAAAGGATCGCAAAGCAATGGATCGACAAAGCGTTGGGTAAAAACTTGACAAGAATATTGTCCATATTGAAAGGAATCGGCATCAATTAGATAGGCTTCATCTTTAAGAACCAGAATATTCAAGTCATTAAAATCCCCAATCACCACATTCTGAGCATGGATTTGCTTCACAGTTTCATGTAAGTTTTGGAATATGTTTATTACGACCTGATTACTAATTCCATTAACATTACGGAAATTGCGATCGCTATATTTCAGTAAAGAATCAACTCCTTTTAATAAAGGCATGGTGTAGCCTAATATCTTTTTTCCCCAGCGATCCGTTGCCAATTGTTCGGGTTTGATAATCCGATTGGGTAAATTCTGCGGGAATGCTTGTAACTTAGTTTGATGCACTGCTAAGCGGGCAATCGCCATTTGTTGTTCCTCAGGTAAGCCTTGATAATCAGGATGGTTACTCTGTTTAAATACTTTTACAGCCTTATTGCCTGCAATCTCAAATACATCCGCTTCTCCTCCTTTCCCAATTGCTTGACTTGGCTTCAAATTTGCCTTTTTTCCCTTTATATAAACATCCACAATTACCCACCATCCATTAATTACAAATTAATTCCAAAACCACTAAGAAGATTTCTTCCGAATTACAATCAGAGTCGTATCATCTGGTAAAAGCCCTGTTTCCTTTGTGAGTGTGCGATTACTCCAGTTAGGTTTAATGAACTCATAGTTAACTTGAGATAACCTGCGCCGAATCTGATCAGGATTGGAGAAGTATCGATCATCTTGCCAAAATTGAGAAATTGATCCCACACATTCTGCTTTTTTCGGAAGATGACTGAATTCCGCTGCTATTAAATCTGCTACTCCATCAGTTCCGATCAGAATGGATTTAACTTCACCTGTGGGTAAGCGATCGTGAATGTGAAAATCGATCAAATCGGCATGGTATAAACCATAGGCGAGATAGGGCGGAGCATTATCTGGAAATTTTCCAGCATAACTAACTTCCCCGTTTACGAAAACTATGCCATCCCCAATGGAGAAAGTTACAGTTTCTATCGGGGTAATTACCACGCCCACAATCGTAAATAAGAGATAGTCATTAATAATTTGGGATATGAATTCAGAACAATTCCCACTGAGTAATTTAGCAATTCCTTGCAGTTGCTCTAATACATTGAGCTTTACCTGTTCCCAGAATTCTTGATTAAGCTGAGGCTGAATTTGTAATTGGTCAGCGACCTCCTCTACGACCAAACGCACGCCAATTTTTGCGCCAACTTCGCTATCTTTTCCACTCCCGCAGCCATCACACACTACAGCGATCGCAAACTGGTCATTACTAATGCTGAAATAAGCATCTTGGTTATTTTTACCAACCACGGTATGGTTTCTACCTGTAATTGATCCTCCTGCTATTTCCAACTTTTCTAACATTGCCTTAGCTCTCACTGTATAGTGTATTTATTACACTTATTAATATAGTGTGATTACTACACTAAGTCAACTATTTTTTTATTCCAATCCATGATCTATACCTACAAATTCCCAAAACCTTCACTCACAGTTGATTGTGTCGTCTTCGGCTTAGATGACCAAGACCTAAAAGTGATGCTGATCCAGCGAGGAGTTCCACCCTTTGAGGGGCAATGGGCTTTACCGGGAGGATTTGTAGCTTTAGATGAATGCTTGGAAGCAGCAGCCTTAAGGGAATTACAAGAAGAAACGGGAATTACTCAAGTATTTTTAGAGCAGCTTTATACCTTTGGGGCGGTGGGGCGAGACCCGCGCGATCGCGTGATTACAGTTGCTTACTATGCCTTAATTAATTTAAGTGAACATCAAATTCAAGCAACTACAGATGCCAAAGCTGCAGCATGGTTTTCCGTAGCTAATCCTCCACCTTTAGCCTTTGATCACGAGCAAATTCTGTCGGTAGCTTTGAATAGACTTAAGGGTAAAGTTCGATATGAGCCAATTGGGTTTGAGCTTTTACCAACTAAATTTACGCTCACACAATTGCAAAAGCTTTATGAAACAATCTTGGGACAAAATCTGGATAAACGTAATTTTCGTAAAAAAATTCTGAGTATGGATTTACTTATTCCCTTAGATGAAATGGAAAAGGATGTAAAACACCGTGCGGCTCGACTCTATCAATTTGATGAACAAAAGTATTTGGACTTGAGGCAAAAGGGATTTAATTTTGAAATTTAGGTATTTTGGCTGAGATCATTTTAAAAATGAAGGCTTTGGCGGCGATCGAGGAATGACTAACTGCTAGGTTAGGATAGCGAAGTATGTCACTCCTCTCTAGTATTTGCGAGTAAGGAACTTAACCAACCCAAGAATGCCTGCAAACAATATTCCCAACAAAATCAATCCTTTAATTAATATATCGAATATCCAATGGAAAAAATCTTCGATCCCACTAGCAATCATTTGGTTGCAAGTACCTCCTCCATATCCTCCACATGCCATCACAGCAGAGTGACTTGATAAAAATATTGCAACCAACAAAATTCCCAATACCGCCAACCCAATTATAAGTGATATATTTTGTGATTTTATAAAAGGAAGTGGCTTGAGATAACTAGAAGTTTGCCAATGAAGTTTTGTCGAATTTGGGTTGAATCGTTTACGCATAAGAACATTTAGATATTGTCCAAGATGTTTTTTAGTATCAAAGATTTCTCTTTCAATCTGTTTTTCCAATTTTATAGTGGGAAGGAAGTATGATAGAAAAATAGTTAAGAAGTGTAAAGCATGGAAAACAAGGTTGTAATGATTGTGGGGGCAACTGGGGGAATTGGGAGTACCTTGACTAAAAAATTAGCTGCCAAGGGCGCAAGATTAGTTTTAGCTGCCCAAAATAGCGATCGCCTTGATCATTTATCCTCTGAACTTGGATCGCAAATACCTGAATGTGACCATCTAACCATTCCCACCGATATTACCGATCCAGATCAAGTATTAGTACTGATGGAAAAAGCGATCGCCAAGTATGGGAAAATAGATGCCTTGGTCAATGCTGCGGGTGCGGGCATACTCAAGCAATTTAACAAAATTGAGCCATCGGACTTGGATAAAATGCTAGACCTTAATCTTAAGGGGAGTTTCTATACCTGCCAAGCTGCGATTAATGTCATGAAAGATAAAAAATTCGGGCATATTTGTAATGTGATCGGCATATTGGGAAAACACTCAATGGCAATGGCATCAGCTTACTGTGCTTCAAAGTATGGCGTAGTTGGTTTTAGTAAATGCATGGCAGATGAAGTCAAGCGGTACGGGATTAAATTCACGCTTTTTTATTTAGGCGGTATAGATTCACCCTTTTGGGATCATGCGGGCTTAAAAGTGGATCGATCTAAAATGCTCAGCACAAATACAGCTGCCCAAGCAATTATCTATGCCCTAGAAAGTGATCCACTCACCGTACCAATGGAAATTAATATTCAGCCCGAAAGTCATCTGTTTTTCTAGTGCCCTTCTACTCTAACAAATGCGGCGTAGTGCCAAAAACTCACTTAAATTCTGCGGCTTATGTATATCTGTTGTATATCAGGTGTATATCAGTGGGCAAAGCCTAACAGTTAATTCATGCTGCTAACTACTTTTTCTAATATTCATAGACAGACTCTGCTATACTTTCTATCTAGGATGAGTGACTTAACAAAACTTTAATCAATAAATCTTAACTTATAGATTTTAATTAACTAAGGTTTTAGTTATCGGTTTACGATATACAAACTTTTCCTATATTGAAATTTATCTAGTTACTATAAACATGATAGTTTCAACAGCAGTAAAAAAGTTGTAAGCATACCCCAACTAATAAGATTACAAACTAAACGCATTTAAAAACACTTAAAAACACAGCTTATAGTATGACCACAGTTTTAGTCGTTGATGATAGTCCAACAGTACGGGAGCTTGTTTCAGAACATCTGAGGCAGCAAAATATTGCCGTAGTTGAGGCTTTCGATGGACTAGATGCCACTGAAAAAATTAAGATTAGCGTCCCTGACTTAGTAATTACGGATGTAGTTATGCCTCGGATGAATGGCTATGAGCTATGTCGTTGGATTAAAAATAACGTTAAGAACAAAAATGTTCCTGTAGTTATGTGTACAACTAAGAGTGAAGAATTTGACAAGTACTGGGGGATGAAGCAGGGGGCAGATGCCTACATTACTAAGCCCTATAATCCACCCGAACTGATAGACATTGTCAAGCGTTTAATTAGAATGATGGCTAATTAACTAGCTAAAAATCCCACATGATCGGAGCATCATCTAGGAAATCTGTGACTGAACGTCCGATCTCGTCAATTTTTGACCAGTCTGATTCAGATAACTTTAACTCCGCGGCTTTGGCATTTTGGACTGACTGATCGGCATTTCTAGCACCAGCGATCGCATGAACTTGAGGTCTAGTTTCAGAAGTAAAAATTAACCATGCTAAGGCTAAGTTTCCCAGGGTAGTTTGATAGTGATCGGCGATTGGTTGCAGCTTTTCCAATGCCCGTTGAGCGCGTTCATAATTTTCACCATTGAATAATTTATTAGCCACACGGTGATCTCCTTCGACAAATTGATGCCCCCGCTTGAATTTACCCGTAAGTAATCCTTGGGCAAGGGGAGAATATGCCAAGATCGAGATTTTATGTTCAAGACAATAGTTAGTTAAACTTGGTTCAATCTTCCGCCAAAATAGAGAATAGGGGGGCTGAAGACTATCAATTCTGCCGTACTGTGATGCCTCCTCTAGTTGTGCTTTAGAAAAGTTAGATACCCCGATCGCTCGAATTTTGCCCGCTTGTTTAAGATTATTTAAGGCACTCATGGTTTCCGCAATGGGGACGATTTCACTATTCCAAGTGCCTGAGGGCCAATGAATTTGGTAGAGATCAATGTAATCCGTCTTGAGGTTTTCTAAGGAGCGATCGCAAGCTTCAATTACTTGATCATATTTCAGGTGATTGGCAAAAACCTTAGTGGCATAGACTACCTGCGATCGCACATCGGATAATGCCTGTGCCACAATTTGCTCCGAATGTCCCGTACCATAAACTTCAGCAGTATCAACAGTCGTAATTCCCGCTTCAAATCCCGCTCTAATCGCTTTAATGGTTTCGCTATCTTCTATGCCTACCCACATTCTTTTGCCCGCCTGCCATGTCCCCATAATGATCGGAGAAATTTCGATGTCGGTGCTACCAAGAGTGCGTTTTTCCATAACCTATCCCCAAATTTTAGATCCTCGATACTAGCTAATGCCATTATATCGATTACTTCTACTGCAACTCAGCTAAAAAAAGCTTTAACTGCTTGGGCGATCGCTACTTCACCATGAATATCCAAGTTAGGGGCTTTTAAGGGAGGAATCAAAGGATCACGCAAGAATTCCCAATTAGTCTGATAAAAATCGTCGGGTGAAATTACTAGATGCTCAAAATAGTCTTGAACTCCAGCAATTAAAGTCTGTGCTTCTAAAAAGCCCTCACGGGTAATGCAAATAAAAGGCACCCCAGTACGATACGCCTCCGCTAAGGTACTATATCCAGGTTTAGAAAATACCCGATCGCAAATCGGCATAATATCCACAGGACGGAGGGTTTGGCTTTGAATTTTTGTTAAATTTGGTAAGTCTGGGGCATGGCGATCGAAGGTAATAAATTGCCAATCGGGAAATAGAGCAAGATTCTGATAGGGGATTTCATTTAAACTAAGTCCTCCAAATGTCAGCAGTACCGTAAATTTCTGCTCTTTAAATCCTAAAAGCGATCGCAATGCTTCAGGTGTATAACGGGGAAATCCTCCAGTTAAACCCACATCAAATACTTGATTATGCTCATGTGCCTTAGTAAAACTCGTCATCGGCTCATAAAAAGGTAAACGGAATAGGCGATCGCATTGACCATACAGTTCCGCCGACCAATCAGTAATTTCTGCATAATCTTGACCCCAATCCCGATAGATAAAATCCCAACCAAAGTTACCAGCCATCCAACAGGGAATCTGAGCAGCAGTGGCAATTCCAGCAACAAGGGGTGGCGTATCAGCAAAAATTAAATCCACTTGATGGGACTTCAGAAACTCGACTTCTGCGCTAATAATTTCTTTAGAGCGATCGCGAATTTGGTTAACCTTGGCAAGGGTAGCAGTCTTATCTACTTGAATACTGTCAGCTTGGACTACGCCCACATCAAATGCCCGATGTCGCAGCATAAAATCTTTAGATAGGTAAGATTCTAATAGCCAGCGTGGTGAAGTGGTGGCTACAATTATAGAAATATCTGGGCATTGTTGTTCAATCTCGGCAACTACCGCAGCAGTACGGGTGGCATGACCAAACCCATGATCAGTAATCGCAACATAAATTGTAGGCATTGGTATCTAAATCTATACTTCCACAAAATTCTATAGACAACCCTGTTTGTTTTTATACTCTACTAGAACCTGCGGAACTAGTATAAATTTAGACTATTTTTAAATTGTTAAGATCGATAATTAAAAGTTACCTTTTTTCGGTATCATAGGCTCCATACTCATTAAATAATTCTATAAAGGGCATAGGCTGTGATTAAGGTAGCAATTAATGGATTCGGGCGAATTGGACGTAATTTCCTTAGATGTTGGGCAGATCGAAAGGACAGCCAGATTGAGGTCGTTGCCATCAATGATACCTCAGACCCTGCCACCAACGCACACCTACTGCGTTATGACTCTATGCTTGGCATTTTTAAAGCAGATATTAGTCATGATGCCGATTCAATTACAGTAAATGGACATCGTATTAAAACTACATCCGATCGCAATCCTGAAAATCTACCTTGGGGTCTTCTCGGTGTTGATTTAATTATCGAAGCCACTGGAGTATTTGTAGATCGTGATGGCGCCAGTAAACACTTAAAAGCAGGAGCTAAAAAAGTCCTAATTACTGCCCCTGGTAAAAATGAAGATGGTACCTTTGTCATGGGTGTCAACCATGCAATCTACGATCATGAGAAACATCACATTATTAGTAATGCCAGTTGCACCACAAATTGCTTGGCTCCAGTAGCTAAAGTCCTTGATGAAAACTTTGGCATTGTCAAAGGCGTAATGACTACTACCCACAGCTACACTGGTGATCAAAGATTACTAGATGCTAGTCACCGCGATCTACGTCGTGCTAGAGCAGCAGCTTTGAGCATTGTTCCTACTTCCACTGGGGCAGCAAAGGCTGTCGCTTTAGTATTACCTCAACTCAAAGGTAAGCTGAATGGGATTGCTTTACGGGTACCGACTCCTAACGTTTCTGTTGTTGACTTTGTAATTGAAACCGAAAAATCCACGATCGCCGAAGAAGTGAATCAAGCCTTAAAAACTGCGGCTGAAGGTAATCTAAAGGGCATTTTGGAATACAACGAACTACCACTAGTCTCAATAGATTATAGAGGAACTGATGCTTCATCAATCGTAGATGCACCCCTGACTATGGTAATCGGTGGCAACTTGGTTAAGGTAATTGCTTGGTATGACAATGAATGGGGTTATAGCCAACGGGTTGTTGATCTTGCCGAATTGGTAGCTCAGAAGTGGGTTAGATAAAAACTCTCTAAAAAAATAACTTAAAATTAAGCTAAAGCGGTCTAACTTGCATTAAAAAATTGGCAAGCGATCGCTTTACTGCTAAAATGTCTATGTAAGTATTAAGGGGTTATAGCGCAGTTGGTAGCGCACCTCAATGGCATTGAGGGGGTCAGCGGTTCGAATCCGCTTAGCTCCATTGGCTGGGGAGCCATAACTGGTAAGGCTTTTGGGAGTTCCAAGTAACTTCTAAAAGATCATTCATTCTCAACAAGAGATGTAAATATGGGCTTTTAAGGGTTATTTGGGTTGTAAAACTACCCCGATATTTACCCCGATGAAAATTACCATAGAAAATCATGACGGTAGGTTAAGACTACGTTGGATATACCAAGGCAAACGTCTGCAAATGTCTTGTGGTGTTAATGACGATCCAACTGGTAGAGCCGTAGCAAAACAGAAAGCAGCCCAGATTGAGCTAGATATTCAAGCAGGATATTTTGACCCAACCTTACTAAAGTACAAACCTCGCACAAGGGGTAAAACTGCCACTGAAATTACTGCCCCAGAGTTATTCCAGAAATATATACAGCACCTAATTAAAGAAAAGGGTTTAACCACTCGCTCAATTAGTGGTAGGTATAACCCACTGTTTAGGCAATTAGAAAAGTCTCTGAATATTCCTGCATTTAAGGTTACGGAATTTGCTGCGGGTAATTTCTTGGCTTTGCTCTTAGAGAGGGCATCAAGTCGAACAGCAAAAGATCGCCTATGGCTACTACAAGGGGCTTGGAATTGGGCAAAAGGAAAGTATCACATCTCAGAATCTAACCCTTGGGAGAATCATCTAAAACGTATAAAGCCCAGTGAGTCTAAACGGATTAAACCATTCACAGCTAATGAAATTCAATTAATCCTGAATGCTTTTAAGGGCGATCGCTACTATTCCCACTATTACCCATTAGTTAAGTTTTTATTTGGGGTAGCGTGTCGATTTGGTGAAGCTGCGGGGTTGAGATGGAGAAATGTCGCTGATGATTTTAGTCACATTATTTTCTGTGAAACGATTAGCAGGGGAACCCATCGGAATACAACCAAGACGGGAAAATTTAGGACAGTGGTTATTAGTCCTAATATTTCGGCAATGCTTAAACTGCATTCTGAAAAACCCCATAAACCAGATGATTTAGTGTTCTCATCACCTCAAGGGAACCCGTTAGATGACCATAACTTCAATCGCAGGGCATAGAAAACGATAATCTCCAAGATAGGAATTGAATACCGTAAACCCTACGCTACAAGACATTCAGCTATATCTCATGCCTTAGCTAATGGAGCGAACTATATCGATGTAGCAGAGGCATCTGGTCACAATCCAAAAGTGATGTTTCAAAATTATGCGAGTTCGATTAATCAACAATCTGTATTTATGGAGTTTTGAAGCAGATGAAAAAGAAGAACTTAAAACAACTACCAGAGCAACAAGCACTTGATGCAATGATCAGGGGACTTGAAGCATTAGGATGTCATAAAGCCAATAAGGAACCTAGAGTATTAAATATTTTTGAGGAATATAGTAGATTTCCTAAGATATTCCTTCGAGAAAATGAGCCTAAAAACTATGGGCAAAGGCAGATGGTATATGTTTGTGAAGAACTATATCAGGGTTCCGCTAAGTGGCTCAGATGGTATAGGTCTCAAAAGATTGAACTCTTAACTGATTTGGATATTGGATACAGACCATTCGCAAAATTATCTTTACATAGATATGAGTTATGTAGGCAACTTTGGTTATTTCTTCCATTCGCTCAAAGCGTCGCTAATGATCCTAATATTTTATGGCTTACTTGTGAGATGAGTGAATGTATTCATGCTCTTAAGGCTAATGGCTTTTGGGGTGAGCCCCTTGTTAATTCTAAAGGTAAGACTTTTGGTAAACGTGAGATTTATAAGATTAAGTCATCTGAACTAACTAAATTGCTTAATTCTCTTAAGAATTATGGTTGCTTACCACAAGATTTGCGCCGTCCAATACCTTCAAATGACTACTTTGGAGAGGCATTCACAGATGTTCTTTGGACTCTTGCGATACACCAAGCCATAGATACAAGAGATCGAACCTTACAAGACTTTTTAGAAAATTGGTTATCCCATAAACGTGATTACGAAAGGCTCACTAAAGAACTGAAATATTACCAAATTCCCACAATTAGGGGTGATGATCTGCACTGGACGGGCAAAGACAAAAAAACTTATACCCCTAAACCCGAAACTAAAAGGGCTGGAGGCAGACCACCTTTAGGAAGTAAATAGCGGTAATTATAAAGTTTTATAAAGTACTACTCCCTATGCTGTCCTGAGCAAGCGGGCATTTTTTATTCATGTAATTCTAGGCTTGTAACGTCCTAAAGCCGTTAAAACCAATTAGAACAACCCAAAAAAGAAGTCGGTAGCTCATCAATTAGAAGCTGAAAGCTACCGACGTAACCAGACCACAAACTAAATAACTTAGGAGTTTTTAACCTATGGCGATTAAACCTATCATGCCTCAAACTTTCCCCTATGTCAGTAGTGTTACCTTGCGATCGCAACATTTCGAGATCGGCAAGTTTGGGGAATCAGAGTTAAGAAAGAAATTACCTAGTCCTTTGTATTGGATAAAACCAGAGCGTAAAGTGCTGTGGAATTTGCATCTAGTCAAAGATTATCTGCTCAATGGCGATCGCCCAGACCACCAAAGATTAATAGAGCAATATTTATCTAGCTTACCTACTAGCCAAAAATTAGGAGCTAGTTAAATGAGTAAAAAAAATCCCTCTCTGGACAGGAAAGGGGTAGGACAAAATTTAACAACTGTTAGAACTAATACTACCTCAAACTTGATATTTCACCCAAGCATAGATCGCCTTACCTCAGACACTTGGACTAAACCAAGCTCATTATTAATTGATGCTTTCCTTGCTGATCACGATCAATTAGATTTATTCCCAGTTCAATCATTCAAACCTCAAATACGCTCAGTCGGTATTAATCCATCTTGTAAGCACTGTGGCTGTAAACGTGGTTATTTATTCAAAGGTAAATTACTTTGCTGTAGATGCGATCGCCCAGTTACGGGAGGATCGAACTAATGAATAATTCAAAATTCAGAAATTCAGGTATTAATAACCCCTGTCCGATATGCGATCGCACAAAAGATAAAGATTGCAGAATCAGTGAAAACGGCTCTATGGTTCTATGCCATTCAAGCATCAATGGAGACTTAACTAAGGACGGTTGGAAGTACATAGGGGCTAATTCTGACGATCGGTGTGGTATCTATGTAATTCCCAGTGAAAAGTCTCCTAGACCAGTAGGAATAAACTTTAAGCATATTTACAGCGATAGGCAAGGTAACCAATACCGATTTAATCGTGAGTACAAACCAGACGGTAAGAAAGTTACTACTTGGGCTAAACCACTGGGTATTAAAGAATCTGAACTATTGCCTTACCGATGGGCTGAAGTCAAAGAGGCGATCGCCAATCAGAAACCTATCTATCTAATAGAAGGTGAACTAGGTGCAGATGAATTAGTAAACAGGTTTGGTTTAGTTGCCACAAATCTAAGGACTAAGCCAACTCTGGAAACTTTGGAATTATTCAAAAGTGTCAATCTGATAATCTGTCCCGATCGTGATGAGACAGGCATTAAAAAAGCACTAGCCCACTATGAGGCATTCAAACCAGTAGCAGCCAGTATCAAAATGATGCTTGCAGAGCCTAGTAAATGGGACTATATCCCTGCTAAAGATGGGCGTGATGTTTATGATTGGATAGTTGACGGATGCACTAAAGAAGATATTGAATCTGCGATAGCACCCTTTGATTTAGCTCAGTTCGCAGATCAAGGCAATGATGACAATTCAACCCTAGACGCTGAATATCTAGCCACACTAACCAGCTATCCAAAGCCCCAGAGAGGACTATTACCAGAAATATTTGAAAGAGCAATAACTGGACTAGCTCAGAAAATGGGACTTTCCCCAGAGCTTTACTATGCCGATTTATTGGCAGCAGCAGGGAGCCTAATCCCAATTGGTACCACATTGTTAATCGATTCTGGAACCGACTACCATTGTCCGCCTATCTTTTGGGTTGGCACCGTAGCAGAGACAGGGGCAATGAAATCACCCAAGTCACGGGCAATACTTTCACCCCTAATCGAACTTCAATACAATGCAGAGGAGATATACAAAGCTGAACTAGAGATATGGCAAGCGCAGGAAAAAGCAGGGGAATCCACAGGTAGAAAACCAATAGGACGGGATTATTATTTGAGTGATTTTACCCTAGAGTATATTTCTCAAACCATATCTAAGCAGCCGTTACAAGGGTTTACCCTCTATATGGATGAGCTTGCAACTTTCTTTCAAGGTTTCAACCAATACCGTAGTGGCAAAGGTAATGATCGCCCCAAATTCTTAAGTGCATACGACGGTGGGGCTTGGAAAAGTAACCGCAAGAGTGACGACACCAGAGTTTTTGCCAAGCGGACAGGGATAAGCATCATTGGAGGCATACAGCCTTCTATTCTACAAAACATAATGACCGATGATTTAAGCTCTGAAGACGGCTTATGGGCTAGATTTTCATGGATACGGTTGCCATTAACTAAAACCCCTGCTCCTAGCGGCGGTAAGTATCTAGTGGGTGACTTACTAAAAGGGCTTTACTGTGACTTAAGCAATTTGCCAGCAGCTACTTACACCCTTAGCAAACAAGCACAGCAGCTTTGGGCAGATTGGCATGATGAAATGGAGTCTATCAAGCTAGTCGAGGCTTCACCCATACTTAGGGCAATTTATCCCAAGATGAAAGAAAGGGCGGGGCGGATAGCTCTAATAGCCCATTGTATTAGCCATCGGGATGGGCTCTTAGTAGGGGTATCAGTAGAGACATTGGAAAAGGCTATTAGCTTTACTAGGTGGTTAATTGCCCAAAGTAAAGAGCTTTATGCAGAGTTTGGTATTGGGGATAACCCAGAAATGTCAAGAATACTCAAATTTGTTAACAGATTCCAGAACTGTGGAGAAATTAAGGCTGTTCAGGTTAGGGCATGGTGGTCTACTAAAAAACCAAAGTTACAGGAAATTCGAGACTTTATGAGCAAGGTTGTAAATCTTGGATATGCGATCGCCAAAGGTGATCCAACCCAATCTAACTACATAGTTATTGTTACTAGAGGCAGTCAATCCAGTCACCAACAGATAGAACCCTTGCTAGATATAGCGTTAACCGTTGACTGTGTAGCAGTCAATAACCCAGTCAAGACAGTCAATGATTTTAGTTTTGATACTGAACCAGTTGACTGTGGTGACTGCCAAGTTGACTGTGTGCCAGTCAATAGTCAAATCGAGATAGAGAAAGACTTACAGACATCGTTGACTGAATTGACTGCCTACTCTAAGAATGGAATTAAAAATCATGATGACTTTACCGATTTCTAAAATTCCTGAAGTTGGGGCGGGTGTAATTTTCCCCAACGGATTTAATCGAGTTGAACGTAGGGCTAAAAATCCAGAGGGAAAAGTTTACCTATTTTCAAAGGGTGAACCTTACCCACTCGATGACTGCAAGTTACCAAAATGCGATCGCCTATCCGATTGGTTTGGAAAATGCCCGTTATGCCATCAAAACGCTAATGATTATGTACCTAGACAGCAAGGCATAGGCGGGTTTTCCTTCTGTGAACCCTGTAAAACCACTTGGAATCCTAACTTTAAGCAACTATAAAAAACATGAATAACCAAAGAATCTTAAAATCACTCCTATTAGTGTGGAAACAGGATAAAACTAATCCCCTTGTCAAAGCCTATCTAAAACAGTTAGGGATTAATCTTGAACCTAGCCCAAATTTAAGGGCGGAGAGATTGGAGTATGAAGTCTCAAAAGTCCTATGTGAAGCGGGGTTAATCGACTGCGATCTAGTCCAGTTAGAAAGGTTAGCGATCGCAAGTGAGCAAGAATTAGAGAGAGCTTTAGCTAAGGTTAAAGCTTTATACCCGCCACTAGAAACAAAATCTATTAGTGGGGAACATTTAACCATTGCCGAATTAGAAGCCAAAATAACCAAGGCTAAGGAAGAGTTTGAAGAGTTAAAGCGTAGAGGTTATAACCCTTTGACGGCGATCTTCGATAACAACTCAAGCAACCAAAGATTTACTTAATCGTAGGGCTAAAAATCAAACTACTGGTAAAAATTAATTAGATGGACTGGCGATCAGGATATAGCAGCCGACTGTTATGCTGAATATAGCCAATTTGGTATTCTTTTTGGTAAGGCAGAATTTCTTCTAAAAAACGCAAATGGAAGTATCACAATTAGTCGAAAAATGGAAGGATTTAGGTACAAAAATAAGCGAACCTAACTTAAACTCTTTGTTCACTAACCATCTATTAGAATTTTTGGGGTATAGATATCTCACTCAACCGAATGTCGGATCAGGTTTATAACCTGATTTTGTCTTGTATGGTAAAAACTCTAAGCCTTTGCTGTATGTCGAAACTAAAAAGAAGCAGCCTACTGAAAATTTTGTTAACTGCCCGTTATACAGAGATGCTGTTTTTGGTATTACTAGCGCAGGAATACAACAATATCTAACTCTTCCTACTTCTGCTCCCCTTGGGTGGGTATTTAGTGGAGAATTTTGGCAATTGTTTAGACGTGTAGACGGGTTAGTATTACCACTTACGGATATTTATAGAGTTAACAAGGATAACTTGCCTAAACTGATTGCACAGCTTCAATATTATCTTGAACATCCACAAAGAGCCTTGATTATCAGCCTTTGGAATCGTAAAGGCGGCGTAGGCAAAACAACTAATGTCATTAATATTTCTGCTGTTTTAGCCAAAATGGGTAAACGGGTTTTGGTAGTTGATTTTGATGGACAAAGCGATTTAACCCGTGGGTTAGGGCTTGAGCCAAGCGATTATAAATACCAAATACTTGAATGTTTCGACCAGATTGGTTTAGGCAAAACTCAAGAAGCTATAGATTTATTAGAGAAATTGATAGTCGAACGTAATTTCCCCCTTCCTAGTAGTCAAGACAAGTACAGTATTAGTGTTTTACCAACTGACCGAGACACCATTGAAAAATTTCGTAGTGATGAATATGAAATAAAAAACAAGCAGACCCTACTAAAAAGGCTACTAGCTGCGATCGCTCCAAAATACGACTACATTTTTATTGATACTTCCCCAGACCCAGATATAGCTACGGTATCTTCATTATTTGCCTGTGATGCTATGTTGATTCCTGCTGACTTCGATCAAAGGGCATTACATCATGCCAAAGATATTAACCAAGGATTAGTTCAGAAAATACGATCGCTTAGAACAACTGATATTAACAAAACACCTATTGCTGATATAAATCCAAGGGTTTTAGGGGTTGTATTCAGCAATCATACTGATATGGGGTCTAAGTTAGAGAAAGCGGTTGAAGAATTTCTGGCTAAAGCATCTTTGAAAGTCTATAAAACTAAGCTTGGAGTATTTGCTGCTGTTAGACAAGCTACTTTCAAACGGCACCCCGTTATCTCAATTAGTACCTCAAAAATATCCAGAGATTACGAAGAACTTACTAAAGAAATTTTTATTAACCCTAACTTTATCTACGAATAACTATGGAAAACTTTAGCGACCTCGGTAAATATCTTCGCATCCCACGTCATGAAATTAGATATGAAGGGACTAATACTGACAAGGTAATAATTAGTGCGATCGCAGATAAACTTAGCCAATCAGGGCGTAATATTCTACCTGTAATTGTTGAACAAGAAACCGATGATAGCTATAAGGTCTTACTAAATGGGGATATTTTAGCTGGGGCAATCGAGGCTAAGTTAGATTATGTATGGTGTATTTTGGCTGATGAAGAACGAAAAAAACAGATCGATATTGAATCAAAACAAAAATTTGAAATTGATCTTTTAACCGCTTCAGAAGATTTAATCTTTGAAATGATCCAGTACATTATTAAACTACATGATTTCAAAAGAATAGATGCAAAAAAAGCAGCAAAGTTAATTGTGGAAAAGCGAAGCAATTGGTCTAAATCAAATGATCTGAAAGTTTTTACTAAACTTAGCAGTGGAATAGGAGAGGCAAAAATTCCTACTTTTGAAAAGTATTTTGTTATCAATTAATAAAACCTCGGAAAACCTAGTATTTAGAAACGATTTAAGTAGTTTGGTTCATGGTTGCGATCGCATCTAGGATTAGCTAAAAACTCAAAATATTTCTTGCACTAAATTACAAAACAAACTATTTACCGTACCTTGCTAAAAGCTCTCTGGTTTGCCTTAAAAACTCCCTAAAAGCCTCTATATCTCCCCCAGATTTAGGTTTTATATACTCACATTTTCTTAAGGCATTTTTACTAACTATTGCCTTACCTTCTTTAGTCTTAGCCCCTGTAGATTTTGTCCACGGTTTCCACTGTCGAATTAACTGGGATTGCCTTGCTTTCTGGGAGTCTGTCCACTTTCTGCCCATCTTTATCACCTAAATTAAGCTGATTATTTTGCTGTTTGATAAATGTTGATCGCTTGGGATTACGAACTTCATTGAGAGCCGTCAGACATTTACGGGATAGCTCAAAAGCTTTGAAACTGTTTTTAAGGTAAATTTCACATTGTTCTCTACCCTGAGACCCGCTTGTTAGTTCTGCTAAATCAATACTCATTTGAAGATGTCTGTTCCCAATGGCATTAAGTACGATCGCCTGATTTGACAGCATCATTTCTATTTCATGATTGCTCAGTGGTTTACTCAATTCTTTTGAGAATGGGGATATAGAACCGTCTCCAGTCCCTAAAACTCCAGAGATGCTAACGGCTTCAATCTTGCCAGTCCCCTTTACATCCCCATAGGTGATTTGTGGTCGTTTACGTTCTGAAAATTCCTTAAATTTTTGCTCTTTGTCCATAGTGGCGATCGCTCCATTATTTAACTCTAATAACCGTTACATTATTTTGAGAATGCTCTACACGTTTCCAAACTTCACCTCTATCCCTAGCAATATTGTTAATGTAATCCTCTTGGCTTATCCCCTGTTTTTTAGCCTTTGTAGAGTAGTTAACCCGATCAAAGCCTAGATATTCTGCCAAGTCCTTAAGCCTTATTTCTGCCCCAATAGGGTAAGGATGCTCTGAACCATCTTGAGAGGGTTTTGGATTATCTGGGGTAATTTCTGGACTAACTGCGATCGCCTGAGTAGCAGGAATATCCGTTAAATCAACTTGGTTATGTTTAGTCTCACTGTTGGCGATCGCAGTATCAGCCTGACCACTGCCAAAATTAGCGATCAGAATTGATAACTCATCTAATAATTGCTGTTTCAGCCCTGCGATTTCGTTTTTAATTAACTGCTTTACAGTACCAATATCTACAGAGGATTGATTATTTTCAGCTTTGTTACTCCCCAATAGAGCATTTTCCACCAATGCAATCACAGCAGCATTCATGCTTCTATAAGTACCATTATCGACAGTTTCTTTAATGGCATCATAAAGCTCAGGGCTTGGGTAAATCTGCACTGGCTTGATATTTAGAGGTTTTGCCATATCAATTATTTCTAAGGTACTTATAAAGTATATACCAAGTACCTTAAATAAAAGCACAATATAAAGTATATCTAAAGTATTGTACTTATTTAGTACTTGACAAGTAGTTTATAAATAAAGTACCATATAAAAAGTTCAGCAATCTCTACACTCTGATAGCCACTCCTAACCTCTACACAGGAACTAACAATGAACAATACTAAATTAACTTTAACCGCTATAAAGCTTATTCTTACTGGTTTTGCACTGCTTGTAATAGTTCTAATCTCTAGCGTAATCCAAATACTTTCAGCCACTATTAAGGCGATCACTATCAGGATAAAGTTACTTAATGATTGGTGTGACGATCAATCAAGTACGCACCCCAAAAACCTTGCTCTAAGTGCATTTAATGTGATTGGGTTACTTTCAGGTACGCAGCCTAGAACCCTAATAACCCCACCTGTTTTGCCTAGTTCTGGGGTTGTCATAGTACCAATGACTCAAAATACAATCACAGTCCATAAGAAACGGGGCAGACCCAAAAAGCTTGCAATTGCTTAAAGTAATTTGCAAATAAAATACTTTATAAACTACTTGACAAGTATTTGATAAATAAAGTACTATATAAAAAGTTAAGGCGATCGCACTTCCGACCAAGAAAACAGCGATCACCTTATCAAAACAATCCCAATTAAGGAATTAATCCAATGCTATCAAGAACAGTCCTAAAACACCATTACAAAGATTGTGGCTCTTGGAGTCCAAGCAATCAAGAATCTCCCCTCTATGCCCGTATGGGATTCACTAAGCAATATTGGCAATCTTTAACCAGCAATCAGCGCACCCAGTTAAGAAGTCAATACTTTGATCGCCTTGATGGTGGTGAATCATGATTACCACTGAACCCAAAATCAAAACTTGTGGCAACTGCCCCAATGCACGATTGCTCGGTGGCGATCGCCTAGTCTGCAAATTACTTGATCAAGTTGTCCGCACTAAATGGGACTGTCAGTTATAGCCTTTACCCCATAGCGATCGCAGTTTTTAAGAAAGTCTTATTTATGCGATCGCAACAACCAAATTAACCAAAACATTAACCAATAGGAGAATTAGCAATGAATATCGAACAACTAAACAAAGACTTAGAACTAGCTAAAATCAAGAGTCAGACTGTTGCTATTGCGGGTAAATTAAAAACACTTTGGCGATCGCTCTCCATCGATGACACTGGCAATGATGAAAGCTTATTTACATCAAATCTGGGAGACGGCGGGGATAGCTATATAGTTGAAACTCTCATTAATGATGTGGCTAGTCTGCACAAGGCATTATCAGGGTTAGAGATAGTAGATAACAGCAAAGTTAAAAACGTAACCAGTATTGAATTAAAAAGCCTAGAGACTGAATCTAATCTGGTTAAAGAACATTATGACGTAGCCTTAAAAGCTCACTCACTGGCAATGCTACTTGATAAATCACATTTATTTGCTTACCTCTGGGAGCCAGAAAGTCAGGCGATCGCAGGAAGTTTAGAACTATTATTTAGCCAAATCGAACAACTGCACGATGAGGCGGATCGCCTATACTGCCAATCAATTAAAAAATAAATCCTAATGTTAAATCCTAAAAAACTGCCGTTTGATGTCGAGATGGATTACATCAAATTTAGTAAGGAAGTGGATAAAATGAGCCTTAAACAAGCTCAAGCAGTAGCTAAAGAGCTAAAACTGCTACACCTTCATACCCTCGAACAAGTAGCGGTTATAGAGCGATCGTATAAGGAATTACTACCAGAGCTAATCAAATAAAGTCTATATCATCTAACCCTCATTGTTAGAGGGTTTTATAGTTTTAGATGTCGGTAAGGTGTCGGTTTTGTGTCGGTAGAAATGTCGGCAAAATACTAAGTTTTGCTAGGTTTTGGGTGCCTGTAAAATGTCAGGTTTTATCAGGTTGTCCGACTAAAATAACAGACATTTTAACGGACAGGTTTACGGACATTGATCGGACATTCTAAAGGCTTAAATACCTATCTATTAATGCTTTTAGGGTTTACATTGTCCCCAAGGTGTCTACGGGAATGTCCACAGATTTGTCCCTCTTTATCGCCCGTGAATTTTAGCTTGGTGGCGATCGCTTTTTAATCGAAGATTAGATCGACCAAGTTCAGGAATTGCATTATGCGATCGTTGATTTGATTGCGATCGCTAGTCCCCACTAACTTTAATAAGTGGGGACTAGCGATCGCTGAATTAACCTTAGCGATCGCTTGTTTGCGAAATGAGATAATATAGATCGACTTCCAAACATATTTGTACATGTGTGGACCAGGTTAAATTTATGGAAATCAACACACCAAATTCTGTTTTACAAAAAGTACTAGCAATCCAAAAGGTACCCGTTCCTTCTGGAATTCCCGCCTTGCCCCCCGGAATTCACGCTCTGCCTTCCAGAATTCGCCCTCTCCCTTCTAGAACTGCCGCGTTTGTGCTTGGAATGGGTTCGGTATTGAATATCATGCCAACTCCAAGAAAAAGTAAAATTTTCCTAGGGCATCCACTTAGAAAATCATTTGTCAAGACAGTAAACTTCAAGGATATTGAAGCGTTAAAGTCTGACGTGTCAAAAGTGAGTTCATGTTTTCGTGTAGCTATTGCAAAATCTATCGATCCATAAAAAAGCATGTCTGAAGATACGAACATTCAACCTCTTGACCCAAAAGAATCTAATGTAGTTCACAGTCAAGAGTATGAAGAACAAACTTTAGAATTTTATACAGGACAATTCCCTCACCCTTCGATTTTAGTAGAATACGAAAATATTGTTCCTGGGATGGTTGACCGTATAGTTACTTTGACCGAAAAAGAACAAGCTCATCGTCACACCATAGAAATCATGGAGACTCAAGCGCAAATAGGCGATACAAAGACAATTCGTACATTTGAAATGCGAGGACAAACTTTAGGATTCATCCTTTTCTTGGCTGTGATTAGCTTTGCGGGATATTCTTTGAAGATTGGTAGTGAGGGCGTGGCGATAGGGAGTATAGTCACCGCTTTTATTGGCGGTGTTACAATCTTTGTCAAAGGTAGAGAAGCCGAGAAAAAGACAGACAATTAACACTTTACTAATTAAACTTACTAGCCCTGTACAAATACGGGGCTTTTATTTGACTGTACTTAATCTTGTAAGATATATTATCTTTGTTCACAAACAAATAACGCTTATGGGCAATCCACATCCTAAAAATAATCTTCAATACGTCACTAGGCAAGACGACACAACCGATAAACTATCCCCTTTAACTTTAGGGGCTAGATTGCCATTAGAAATTGATGCTTTAGTGCGATCACTACCTAATAGATCGGCATGGCTACGGCGGGTAATCACTGAAGCGGCAAAGAAAGAGTTAATGAATGTCGAGAATTAAACCAGTCAAAACCTAATAAAACCTAACTTTTACATCAATCATAACTACCCCGAAATCTACCCCGTTCATTTATTGACAATGCCCAAAAGCTATACCTATTAATACCCCTAGCCAATAATGTCTCATCAATGGCATTGAGGGGGTCAGCGGTTCGAATCCGCTTAGCTCCATTGGCTGGGGAGCCATAACTGGTAAGGCTTTTGGGAGTTCCAAGTAACTTCTAAAAGATCATTCTTCAACAAGACATATGAATACGATCTTTTAAGGGTGATTTGGGTTGTAAAATCACCCCAATATTTGACCCGATGAAAATTACCATAGAGTATCACGATGGTAGGCTAAGAACTAGTTTAAACAATACATTCAAATTAAGCTCTAAATTTTGGTTTATCTCTTATTACTAGAATGAGTTTTAGGTATTATACCAAATCGAAGAGTATAGGCTACAGATGGTATAAATATATAAACCGAGTTCAAAGAAAAAAATGGCAGGAGTATACAAATTAGAGATCAAAGAAAGTGAAGAAGAGCTAAAACATATGCTGAGAGTGCAAAAGACCGCATCAGATAAAGAAAGAATTCAGATGCTGTATCTGTTAAAAACAAAACAAGCAAGCACAATCCAGACAGCATCGACAATACTGGGACGGCATCGAGTTACATTGCAAGATTGGTTAGGGAATTATCGCAAAGGGGGAATAGTAGGACTATTAGGACATAAACCTAGAACAGGGCGAAAACAGAGTATTCCACAATGGGCGCAGAAAGCATTGATAAAAAAGCTGGAAGAAGCAGAAGGCTTTGAAAGTTATGGGCAGATCTGCCAATGGTTAGAGAACCAATTAGGAATCAAATCAAACTATAAAACTGTGCATTATCTAGTCCGATATCGGCTGAAAGCCAGACCGAAAGTGACACGTCCAGTCAGCGCAGGAAAGTCAGAAGAGCAAGTAGAAGCATATAAAAAAACCTTGCCAGTATTATAAGCATGATTGCCTGGTTCGGCATTAATATAATCGGACTAAATGGCAAAGTGAGATTCTTTTGTCAAGATGAAACACGAATTGGGTTAAAGACAATTAGTGGAAGGAAGATCACAGCAAGAGGAGTCAAACCCAAAGGTAAAGTTCAGTGGCAGTTTAAGGCAACTTACCTCTATCGAATTGTAGAACCATCAACAGGGGAAAGCTTTTTCTATGAATTTACTCACCTTAATAGTGAATGCTTCCAAGTATTTCTGAACTTAGTAAGCGCATATTTTCAAGGTGACATCATCGTTATGCAAGTGGATCAAGCAGGAGCACACAGAGCAAAACGGTTAAAGATTCCTAAAAATATTATTTTGCTATTTCAGCCTGCCCATGCACCTGAGACTAATCCCATTGAAAGAGTGTGGCAGCATTTCAAATTAGGGTTGAGGTGGAAACTGCCAAAAGATCTTGACCAGTTGCGTGCATTAATGCGGGAAAGGTTAGAAGTTATGACTCAGGAGGTAATTGCTTCGATTGTTGGGTGGGATTATATTTTAGAGGCTTTATCTGTAGCTCGTATTTAAAGTTTGGTATTATAATCCTTAAAATGAGGTTCAATCCCCCCAAAGCGTCTGCCATAGAGAGCAAAGGTCAGCAACGAGGGGGGAATATTGCTAAGGACAACCCACGAACCATTAGCCATTGATAGATTTGCTGTGACTAGGTGGCAATTAATATGACTCAATACTGTGACATTGGGAATCAAATAAGCTTGCTCTGTAGGTGGGATCAGTTGTTCTACACTTTTAGTCTTACCTCTCGATAAAGTCACTTGTAGATTAGTCTTTGCCCGAATTGCCCATGACCATTGATTGTGCTGAAGCCAACGTATTAATTCTCCGTGTTCAAACCCTCGGTCGGCTAGCAAAGTGACATTACTCTGGGCTGGTAATACGGTGAGGACTTGTTCTAGCACTGGACGATAATGCTCAAACCCAACTGTGGCACTACCATGTTCTAGAACTACTTGCGCTAGGCTTATCGATCTTCCTCCCCAAATTAAGCATACTTCTATCAAACAAAATTTATCCCACAGTACACTTGTGTCTAGAACTAGTTCTAACGATGCTCCTACAAATGCTTGCAGAAAGTTCTTCAGCAGTGAGTTATAAAATGTTTCAGCGATAATGTGTGGGTTATGGACAAGGTAGTTTAGTCTTTCCATTTGACTTCTTGCTTTGCAGTTCCGATGGCTTAAGTACGGTAGCCAATGGCTCAAGCAGGCACTTTTTGATTGGAGTATGGCTGCTACTGCCTCGGAAAATCCTTGGAGATGTCTTTGATCTTTTGGCTTAATCCATTGACGCAGTTGTGTTTGTAGCTGAAGATAGAGGTGGGGCATTGCATTAGAACTTTTGTTGGAGAACTTGAGTATCTCATGTTTTACCCCTTTCCCTGTCTCATTATGAAAACCAGTGTCTGTCAACCCTTTTAAGACTTTTCTGCACCACTAAGCTTTAGGCCTTAGCTTTAAAATGAACATAAATCCAAAACATTATTGGCTGAATTGCCAGATATAGCTATACTCTATTGATCGATTATACTGATAAATTATTAAGCCTAGTTAACTCCAGTAAATTGACCTCACGCAGTTTTTAAGTATGTACGATTGTATCGTTGTTGGAGCAGGTCCATCCGGTGGTTCAGCCGCTTACCATCTGGCAAAGCACAAGCATTCCGTATTAGTGCTAGAAAAAGAGTTGCTACCTCGCTATAAACCCTGTGGTGGTGGGGTTCCGCCTTCTGTCCAGCGTTGGTTTGATTTTGATTTTAAGCCCGCAGTTTCTTTAACTGTCAATCAAGTGCGCTATACATGGCAAATGGGTGATCCACAGTTAGTAGAGTTAGGTTTAGCTGAACCAATGTGGATGGTACGACGGGATATATTTGACCATCATCTAATTAAAGAGGCACAGAAACTAGGGGCAGAAGTTAGAGACAATACCGAAGTTACAGGAATTAAATGGCAGAGCGATCGCTGGCTAGTCACAGTTAAAAATGCTGATCAAACTGAAGTCTTAGAAGCAAAATATTTAATTGCTGCGGATGGGGCTAGGGGTTCAATGGCAAAATGGCTAGGTTTCAAAGAACGCAAGAAACGCATGGGTGCTGCCCTAGAAGTAGAGGCAAAAGTAGATACAAATAATGATGCCACTCTCCACTTTGACTTTGGTGCAGTGAATAATGGTTATATTTGGAACTTTCCTAAAGCTGATGGCTACTCCATTGGCATCGGCACATTTAGGGGTGGAGAAGAGAAACAGAACCTAAAAGAAATTGCTCAAGAATATGCTCAGACTTTTGGTGTTGACCTATCGGCGATTAAACAATATGGTCATCCATTATGTCTCTGGGATGGAGATATGCCACTCCATACTCAAAATGCCCTATTAACCGGAGAAGCTGCCTGTATTGTCGATCCATTCACAGCTGAAGGTATCCGCCCTGCTTTATTTACGGGGATGTTAGCGGCACAGGCGATCGCCCACAGCTTAAATGGTGATAGGGAAGCCCTAAAAAACTATACAAAAAGAGTGCAAGAAGAATGGGGAGCAGATATGGCATGGGCGCAAAGACTAGCAGGGTTATTTTATCGAGTTCCCAAGTTTGCCTATAAAGTGGGGATTAAACGACCTGCTGCCACTAAACGCATGGGAAAACTTCTATCGGGGGAAGAACGCTACCGAGATATTGCCGATGCTGCCATTAAACGCTTAACTAAGGGATTAATTCCGGGTATGGGGTAAGCATGAAACCAACCTACGAGCCAATTGAGAACAAGCCAAAGCCAATTAAAATTACTCCTAATTACAACCGCAGCTATCCATTCTTTCTGGTGGGTTTAGTAATTGTGACTTTTGGATTGATGGTAGGTACCGTGATCAAATTAGTTTTTACGGTTTCTCAACCATTAAACTCTGAGATAAATTCTAAAGCTTCCACTTCTGAAGTTGGATCACTAGTTAAAATAAACTCTGATACTAACTCTGATCGATCTGCCTCTGATGTAGTTGATGTCATCTCCTTGGCTAAGTTTAATCAAATCCAAAATGGCATGACCATTCAGCAAGTGCAAGAGTTAATCGGTAACTCAGGAAAATTAGTAACCACTAGCAATGACGATAAACTGTATCAATGGCAAAATCCTCAGGGTAGCAACGCCATAGTTGAATTTAAGCGAGATCAAGTGATTTCTAAATCTCAAGCAGGCTTGAAGTGACCATGATTTAAATCACACAAATCGCAGCTTAGAATCTCATGATCTTATATTGCAAAATCACACTACAATTTGGGCAATTGATAGACTATATATACAAGGATTTAATTGGCTGATGTTAGTCAATTACACAAAAGCAATGAGACTCAGACTGGTTATATTAGCTACGCTTGCTTTAATTTTGAACTTAATGACTATATCCCCTGCTAAAGCCGAAGTGGGAATGGCGGCGGCAACCTCAAACGCTCAGACTATGGCTAAAATTGGTTGCTCTCAAAAACTATGTCAATCATTTAAGTTTGTTGAGGAAATGGCTCCCATATTTATTAATGTGGGAAACAATATTAAATCACACATTTTCTTTCGCCAAGATTTGGGCGATCGCCTATTTAATCTAAATCCAAAATCTGGAGTAGCCTGTTTAATAGATGGGGAAGGTTCATTGGACGGCTCCATTACCTGTGGACTTTTAGATAAATATTAATCTGGGTATTTAATCTAGGTCTTGAATTTAGCCATTAGCCCGGGTTTGGAGAAAGGACAACACTAAATCCACATCCTTCGTGCTACCAATAATTAAGGGCGTACGGGCATGGAGTCTATCTGGAATTACGTCCAAAATTGCTTCGGTTCCAGTAGTGGCTTTACCTCCCGCTTGGGTGATTAAATAAGCTAAGGGGGCAGATTCATAGAGTAGGCGCAGCTTGCCATCGGGATGTCCTTGGGAACCTGGATAGAGAAATACCCCACCTTGAAATAAAATACGGTGAATATCAGCAACTAATGCACCTGAGTACCTTGCTGAGTAACCCGGTTGTTTATGTACATGGCGGATATATTCACGCATACCCTCATCCCATTGCCAAAAGTTGCCCTCGTTAATACTGTAGGTAGAGCCATGATCGGGAATACGAATATTTTCTGAAGATAAAATAAATTCACCTAAGCTGGGATCGAGCGTAAACGCATGGACTCCTTTGCCAATACTATATACAAACATAGTACTAGAGCCATAGAGAACATAACCTGCTCCTACTTGCTGATGTCCTGACTGGAGTAAATCTAGTGCCTCCCCTGTCTCATCTATGCCCTGTTGCTGCCGAATTGAAAAAATTGTACCTACAGCCAAGTTAGTGTCAATATTACCAGAGCCATCAATGGGATCAAAAAGTAGGGTATAGCGTCCAATAGGGCAGTTTTCGGGGATATAGTAAGGTTTTTCCATTTCCTCGGAAGCAAGGCGACATACTAACCCACTTTGTTCAAAGGCACGGATAAATACACGGTTGGCGTACTGATCCATTTTTTTTACAGCCTCACCTTGAACATTGATCTCTCCAGTGACTCCGAGGGCATCTGCTGCCAGTCCAGCTTGGCTGAGTTCACGGGCAATCATTTTACCTGCTAGGGCAATTCTTCCCATTAACAGGCTTAGATCGTAAGCATCAGCAGAAAAGTCTCCCGATTGGGATAAAACGTGACGGGTTAGGGTGGTGAAGTCTCGACTGAGGGTTGTTTCTTGAGCTTGGTTAAGTTCTATATTACTCATAATCAATAACTCTTAATTTGCTTAACTTTCTCCTTAACTATACCAGTGGGCTTTAAAGCTTGTGTTTTCCTCAGGAAATCCTTAGCCTTCATTCATCTCAAAAGTTGAGGGTATTAAAAGTGCCAAATCGACCTAAACTGTTGTTAGATAAATCTTGCAAAGTAATTAGTATTATTGGTTACACTCGGGCAAACTGGGAAATAAAACTGGAAAATCAAACAATGAAGCAAAAATCATTTTTTGTTGGTCTGACGATCGCCGCAATAATATTATCGGTACTGAGTATATTCAGTGTCTCCAAAGTATTTAGTGCTAATCCTCAAAATTTATTTACGAATCTGCAACCCCAAGCTGCCCAATTTTTACCCAAGCGATCGCCTCTAGTTGCTTCATTTTTATTTAATCCTGAACAGCTAAATCTAGCAGCAAAACTAGCAACCAAGGTGAATGATCGGCGTAATTTTGATCAAGAGATTAGTCAATTAAAGAAACAATTGCAACAAACTTGGTACCTAAACTACGAACAAGATATTAAGCCTTGGCTCGGTGCCGAAGTTACCCTTGCTGTAACCACCCCAGATTTGGATCGAGACCCCAAAAATGGCTTACAGGCAGGATACTTAATTGCCCTTGCTACTCAGAAACCAGAATTGGCACAAAAGTATTTAGATCGGTTTTGGCAAAAACAAGCAAAATCTGGAGCAGACCTAGCCTTTGAGCAGTATCAAGGTGTTTCTTTGATTTCTACGACAATTTCTACTACCGATAGCCGAGCGATCGCTAATGCCAAAGTAGGAAAGTTTATATTATTTGCCAATGATGTCAGTGTGATCCGTAATGCTATTAATAACCTCCAATCACCTAGCCTTGCTCTAGCTAGCAGTCCCGAATATCAAAATAGCCTCCAACAACTAACCAATCAAGGATTTGCGATCGCTTACCTCAATCCCAGTGAAATTCAAGGTTTATTAGGATCAGAAAAATTAGAAGGTTTAACCGAAAAATTACCCATAACTCTGACAATTGGACTACAAAGTAATGATCTAGGGATAAAAGCCGAGACAATTCTAGCCCTTGGTGGAAAAACTGCCATCTCTGCATCTGGTTCCCACGACAACATGGATATATTGAAATATATTTCCGGTGGTAGTTCTTTATTAGTGGGTCATAATTTAGCCCAAACCTTAGCCAGTATTTCTGATCGCCCGCCCCTGATTCCAGCAGGACTTCAAACAGGAATTGATAAGGTCACTCAAAGCCTAGACTTTATCCTTGCTCCCGAAAATTTAAGTTGGATTCAGGATCAATATGCGATCGCCATTCCCAAGGAATCTAACTCCAATAGCTGGCTCCTAGTTATTGAAGCTAAAAATTTTCAGCAAGCTTCATCTGCCTTGGCAGAACTTGATAATAATGCCCGCACTAAATCTAAATTTACCGTTGGTGAAATTCAAATCAATAATCAACCACTCACCCTTTGGACTAAGCTTGCCCCTAGTGCCACGGATCGAATTGTCACTGGTAAGGTAGCCTTAGCACACACAGAACTTAATTCTGCTACTGAATCTATTAATAAATCCGCTATTCAAAAGTATGTATTGATTTCCAACTCGATCGCAACTATTCAAGCGGCACTAACCCAGCCCTCGATCCTTGAAACCGATCCCGTCTTTAAGGCGATCGCTAATGTTATTGGTACTCAAAACGGGTTAGCTTATCTGAGCGCTCAACATTTACGCAGTCTTTTAACCCTAGAGCCACCTATCTTGCCCTTGAGTCTTTTACAAAATCGTATTCAAAGTCTAGCGATTGCTAATACTAAAATTGTGTCAGAGGCAGATACAACTTTTTTAAATGGACAAATGATTCTAAACTGGGCAAAACCTAAAGATATATCAGGGCAGAAGCTGTGACTTTCCTTCAAAATTTTCCTTTAAAGTAGTCAATACCAAACAAAATTTTGGAATGAGTGGTGTAAACTGACGTACATTGGTTAGTATGTAGGTACTCCCCAGATAGCAAAGACAGGAGAATTAGGCAGCGTGCAGTACTTGGCGGAACTCAAAAAAGAAAAGGCATTTGTTGGTGTTAAAACAGAGGTTAAACTTCTAGCACGTAACACTTCTGACAATAACTGGCAAGGCATCAGCAATGATGAAACTCTTCCTATCCCTGATAGTAATCAGGTGAGAGACCTCAAAGATGGACAAATGGTATTAGTAGATGTTGCAGGTAAAAACATTCAAAATGTCCAAGACGCTTCTAAGCGTTTAGTCCTACTCTTACAAAATTTTTCCCGACTGCAAGATAAATTTAAACAGGGTGAAGAAGAAATTGAGCAATGGAAACAATCCCTTAACTATCAAAGCCAAGAACTCCATCGTCGAGAAGTTGAACTAGCAGATCGAGAGCAGGAGCTAGAGCAAATTGAAATCCGTCGCAAAGAAGCAGAAGAAGCGCAGGCGATCGCTAAGGGAGAAAGGGCTGAAATCGAGAGAATGCGCCAGCAACTAGAAAAAGAACGACGAGAATTTGACATTGAGTCGGCGGTGATCACCCAAGAGCAAGCAGATTATCTCAGGGATGTAACTACTCGAATATCAAATTTTTTCATTGGTACTGATTTTCTGTACCATCAAATCGGCTCCTGTTTGGACTTGCTCTATGATCGCCAATCCATCCTCAATGATTTTTGGCATTACCTAGATTCCATTCGTAACTTTCAAACTGATTTAGACAGCGAAATTCAAGAACTTAACTATCGCAAACAGCAAGTGATCCAAACCCAAAATCGGGTAGTAGATTTTCAAGCTGAATTAAAAGCTGATGAAGAATTAGTAAAAGCTAGGGAATCAACCGCATCGATCCTGCGATCGCAAATTATTGGACAACAACGACTTGCCGATCAATTAAACCAACTCATCGCCAGCTATGGAGGTACCGTTGATGATGTACTTGATCCTGCTGAAGTAAGACGACTAGAGCAAATGTCCACCGATGACTTGGAAATGGAAATTAATCTATTGCAGCAGGAATTTGACAAGGCAGCTAGGGCTGTTGGGGAACAAGAAGATGAGTTGGCTGCCCTAGAAGGCGAAATTGCCGAACTCCAAATTCAAATTGACAATGCTACTGGTGCTGAAAAGTTTGAACTAGAGGGTTCCAAGGAATTGGCTGAAGAAAATTATCAGTTCTTGGAAGCTAGTGTCTCAGGGATGAGGTCTAATATGCTAGAGCGTCAGGCAATCTTAAACCAACAAAGGGCAATCCTTGATCGTCGTCAGGGGATAGATACCAGTGATGACCCTGCCCAAAAGCTCAAGCCAATTTTAGCTACGGTCGAAGCGGAAAAATCCAACCAAGAATCCAAACTTCGAGAAGTTACCTACGAACTGGACAATGCGAGGTCTATATTTAGGCAAAAACAAGAAGCATTTAGTCGTTTATCCCTTGAGTACGAAAAACAAAAGCAAGAATTGGAAGTAGCGGAAGTAGCCCTGAGAGATAAAGTGCGGATCAATACCGAAGTTGGTACAAATGACCGAATTCTTCAACCTGTTCAGGATATTGTCGATACCCTACGTCAGCAAATGGAGGCAATTGTCCATGATGCCAACCAAGCACAAACAGAACAAGCTCCACAGCAGTTAATTGAAAACCTTCAGCAAATGATTAATAGCCTAGTACCTAGTTAGCTCTATGAAATCTCGAACCTATCATGATCCTTTACATGGGGCGATTACCCTCAACGGGAGTGATCAGGTTGAATCTCTGCTAATTAAATTAATTGATACCCCAGAATTTCAGCGATTAAGGCGGATTCGGCAACTAGATACTGCTAACCTCACTTTTCATAGCGGCGAAGGCTCAAGGTTTACCCATTCCCTTGGGGTGATGGCTTTGACTAGACGGGCATTTGATCACCTAGTCGATCAGTATCCCAGTTTAAAACCGCATCGATGTATCGTCCTAGTGGCAGCTTTATTACATGATCTTGGACATGGAGCATTTAGCCACGCTGGGGAAGAAATATTTGGTAGTCAGCATGAATTTTGGACTATAAAACTGATCCAAGAGTCGAGTATCTACGATATTTTGTATACATTTGATCCCGAATTACCAGCAAACCTTGAACTGGTTTTTACTAAAAAATATCCTGTAACCGTAATTTCCCAGTTGGTTTCCAGTCAGCTTGATTGCGATCGCCTAGATTATTTACAACGGGATGGCTATTTTACGGGAGCGCAGTACGGGCATTTAGACTTGGATCGCATTCTCCTAGCATTAAATTATGATCCAGATTCCCAAAGTTTAGTAATTACAAAAAAGGGACTAGTAGCGATCGAACATTATTTGACTGTGCGTTACTTTATGTATGTACAGGTGTATAACCATCCTAAAAATTTAGCGGCAAGGTTTGGCTTAGGCAAAATCTTTGAACGGGCGAGGGTTGTACTAGCTACTAAAAGTCTTCCCGCCGATAAAACTGTAACTGCATGGCTGACCCAAGACCTGCAAACCTTAGATATTAAAGATTACTTAGCTGCAGATGACATAGTTTTTATGTATCACATTCACCTGTGGAAAAATCACGAGGATCAAATATTAGCTGATCTATGTCGGCGGATTCAAGACCGAGACTTGTTTAAAGGCAGTGAAATCACTAATCTTGAAGATATCGAAGAATACATTCAGCAATGGCAGCAGAAGCTAGAAACTATTGGCTTTGATCCTCAATATTACTGTGGAATTCGTGAAGCTTTAACTAAAGGATATACCCTATATCAACAGGGAATTGCGGTTAAGACAAATGAAGGATTGCAAGAAATTAGCCAAATATCATCTTTAGTTAAAACCTTAGTTCAACCCATGCGAAAAAAGTGGCTAATTCACCCTAAACTTGCTAACTAGATGCTTACCAACTAGATTTGGTGACACCGGGTAAAAGCCCTTGGTGTGCCATTTCCCGCAGCACATGGCGAGATAAGCCAAAATCTCTATAATAACCACGAGACCTGCCAGTTAGCCAGCAACGATTTCTTAATCTAGTCGGCGCACTGTTGCGTGGTAGTTGTTGCAGTTCACGATGCAATGTTATTCTTTGTTGCTGGGACAAACTTAAATCTTCTAGTTGATCCTTAAGAGTTGCCCGCTTAGTGGCATATTTATCTACTAATTTTTGGCGCTTTTTCTCGCGCTCGATCATGCTTTTCTTAGCCATGTTTAATTTAAAGCTTTAATTATGACGGCTTACTATAGTAACTAATTTTTAGAATTAGAGCAAATTTATTTCTGCAATTCCAGTAATTCTAAGAGTTCTGATTATGCAAAATTCCTTTTGGTCACTTTTTTGACTTTATCCGCTCAAAAATATATTGGATAAGTTAATTTGCTCGTTTTAGCTCTTGATCCCAGTTGGCATACATCCAGCAGACATTGTACCAATTCATATAGATACGGAAAATTTCCATTGCCACTTCAGATTTATTACTAGCGATTAACCATTGTAATAGTGGTCTAAGGGAGCGATCGTTGATTAAACCACCTAGAGTTAATAGACCCCACAGTGCTAAATGTAAAGGTGTTCTTTGAATCATTAATGCCACATTGAGGGTAGGATGCTTTTGATAAAACTTTACTGCCATTCTGCCTCTTTGCTCTTCCGCATTTAGTAGGCGGGGGATTTGACTTAAATTAAATGGGGCATGATAGTGATAACCCAATGCCTTGGCACACTTAATTAGCTTGAGGTTTAGCTTTCTCAGGCGTACTCCTAACTCTAAATCTTCCCAACCGTATTCATTGAATTCAGGATCAAATTTACCTGCTTCTATTAACCATTTTTTGGTGATCGCCGCATTGCAAGTGTCAAAATAGGCTCCGGGAAAAAATACAAAATCTGACCTTTCCGCAGTCGGATCATCAAAGTTAGCGGTATTGATTAATCTGCCATAGGTGAAAGCCCGATCTTCATTGGCAAGAGACTCAGCATGACCTGCTAAAAAGTCTGGAGTTACAATAATATCGCTATCAACAAAAACAATGTATTCGCCTTGGGCTGAATCTATACCTAGGTTACGAGCGGCGGCAGCAGCAGCATGATTTTGTTGTAAGACTTTGACATGGGGAAACTGCTCAGGATGTGATCGCAAAAAAGATACAGTATCATCGGTGGAACCATCATCAACTACTAGGATTTCATAGCTTTGATCAAAGTCTTGATGTTCTAGGGCAGTTAAACACTTTTTTAGAATACTCAAACGATTGTAAGTAGGGATGACTACTGACCATTTGGGCTGATCCATTATTTTGGTGCAATTATTGGGGATTTGTCTAAGTTAATTGTTCAATTTAAGATAGAGGAAATTTTTATGAGAGTTTTTGTTTAATAAAGTTAACAAGTTGTTGCAGTTGCTTATGCTGACTTAATAATTGTTGCTCTAGAGTTTTGACCTTTGTTTCTAGGGCAGTTACACGGCTTAATAGAACTGGATCGGCTCCAGATGCGGTAATTTGGGTTTGGGTCTGATCGTGAACCAGTCCTATGGGTGGACGCTTACGGGAAAGTACAACTGCTTTTTTAATTGCAGCCATTAGTTCTTTTTGGTCAATCGGTTTTTCTACAAATACTAGATACTTATCATCAAACGGCTCAGGGATTTTGCTGGTTACCTCTTCTTTGCGTCCCGACATAATCACCAGTGGGGTTCGACTGAGGACAGGGTCTTGCTGAAGCTGTTCATACACCTCAAATCCACTCATGCGGGGCAGAATGAAGTCCAAAATAATTAGCCAAGGTTTATTCTGTTTGGCTGCTTCTAGTCCCTTGATTCCATCTGCTGCTTCTATTATTTCAAAGCTTTCTTGCGGTAACATGTCACGTACCATGTTCCGAATTACTCGGCTATCATCAATCACCAGTATTTTGTTTGCTGCCACTGTGTAAGTAGGTAAAGTAAATAATTAAGCGATCATGCCTTTACTTTAGCGTAGAAATGAGCTCTTGTCATCAACTTGTCCTTGGGCGGGTGGTTTTAAGATTTAAGTGATTTCTGGGTTAGGATCATAACCACTAAAGACTCTATGATTAGGTCTATAACTAAATTAATTAACGTAAGCTGCAAATTTATAATGTTATCCATTAAAGAAATCCATAAGTTGCTGACCAATGGCGATCGCACAGCCGTAGAAATTACCCAAGAGCATTTAGCGCAAATCCATAAATTAGAGCCGCAGTTACATAGTTTTGTTACAGTTACAGATGAATTGGCGATCGCTCAGGCACAAAAAATAGATAACAAAATTGCTGCGGGCGAGGCTATACCTTTACTGGCAGGAGTACCCATAGGCATTAAAGATAACTTATGTACGCAAGGGGTTGCTACAACCTGTGGTTCTAAAATGCTGCAAAACTTTATTCCTCCCTACGAATCTACCGTAACCCAGAAATTAGGGAATTTAGGGGCAGTGATGGTGGGTAAGACCAATCTGGATGAATTTGCCATGGGCGGTTCTACAGAAACCTCAGCTATGGGTGGAACTGCTAATCCTTGGGATGTCTCTAGAGTCCCTGGCGGGTCTTCAGGCGGTTCGGCGGCAGCAGTATCAGCAGGGGAATGTATAGTTGCGGTTGGCTCAGATACAGGTGGTTCAATTCGTCAGCCTGCGTCCTTTTGTGGCGTAGTTGGGATTAAGCCCACCTATGGTCTAGTTTCACGGTTTGGGTTAGTAGCCTTTGCATCTTCCTTGGATCAAGTTGGCTCCTTTGGTCGTTCTGTGGAGGATACAGCAATTTTATTAGAGGCGATCGCTGGCTATGATCCCAAAGACTCTACCAGTATTAACGTTGATATTCCGAAATATTCAGAATTGCTAACTCCCGATCTCACCCAGTCCCTCAAAGGTAAAAAGGTTGGAGTAATTACAGAAACCTTTGGTGAAGGCTTAAATTCCGAAGTAGATGCAGCAGTGAGAACAGCGATCGCCCATTTAGAAAGTATGGGTGCCGAGATTCAAGAAATTTCCTGTCCCAGGTTTCGCTATGGTTTGCCAACTTACTACATTATTGCTCCTTCAGAGGCTTCGGCAAATTTGGCACGGTACGATGGGGTGAAGTATGGGCTAAGGGATGAGTCGGCGGACAATTTATTGAATATGTATTGCCAAACCCGTGAACAAGGATTTGGGGCAGAAGTCAAACGCCGAATTATGATCGGCACCTATGTTCTATCGGCGGGATATTACGATGCTTATTATCTAAAGGCACAAAAGGTAAGAACTTTGATTAAGCGGGACTTTGATCAAGCATTTGCATCGGTGGATATTTTGGTTTCTCCCACCGCCCCAACTACTGCTTTTAAGTCTGGAACAAACTCAGAAGACCCTCTAAGCATGTATCTTTTAGACTTGATGACGATCCCTGTGAATTTAGCAGGCTTGCCGGGATTAAGTTTGCCCTGTGGTTTTGATGCCCAAGGTCTGCCCATTGGTTTACAGATGGTTAGTAATGTTTTGCGGGAAGGACTATTATTACAAGTTGCCTATGCCTATGAGCAATCCACGAAATGGCACAAGCGATCGCCTATGATTTCGTAGGTAGTGGTTTAAAAACTATGGATAAATCTGTAACACTTGCTAGAAATTTGGCATTGCACAAATAAAAAATGAATGAGTAAATATAAAGATAACGAGTTTAAGCAATGAAATGACCCAAGTGTGGATCAACACATATTCGTAGGAACGGGAAACGAGGAGAATTGCGCTGATTGCGGTCATCAGTTCATTGATGCATATTCAGCGCTTGGATATTCCCAAGATCTAAAAATATACTGCAACGGCATGGGATTTAGACAAATTGAGAGATGTACTGATGTTAGTCACAACTTAGTCATCAGGACATAGCACAGCAATTACTATAACATTCCCCCATAGAGACTATTCCTGATGTTGGTGGACTAGATGAACTCCAGACCTCTGTTGGGTCAAAAAAACGTAATTTGGCTATGGAATGTGGTGAATTATTTTCGTCAAGGTATATTGGCATGGGTATTAGGAGATTAAGACCCTATGGACAATGATAAAAGTTTGGAAATGCTATTTCTCAGTTACCTATGGCTACTGCATCTACAAAATGTTTATCAACTCGGAAAACTAAATTATCAGCAAAACCTATATGACCAGAGTTGAGGGTGAAAATACAAGACTTAAACATTATTTAGCCAGATTACACAGCAAAACTTTCTGTTATTCAAAATCGGAAGAAATACTGAGGTATTCAATTCGCTTATTAATTCACTATCACTTTTGCTTGATTCATCTTTTATTTGTGCAATGCCTTAGCTTTTTAATATCAGCCCCCTTATAAGGATTCTGATTCAAGTAATAAATACAATCATCTATTTGAACAGCTAACTCATCACTAGCTTTTTCGTAAAACTTTTTGAGCATTATGAGTCATGAATATCCTATACATGGCGACGAATGCTCTTGAAAGAAACTACATTGCCCTTTTCAAAATCTTGCAAAGCTTTTTGAAAATCTTCCTTAAAATTAGGAATACTCAACAACTCCTCAGTTGAATCATTGCCTTCTCTGTCATCCAGATAAGCCCCAAAATTAGCCGACACCCGCAGTCTCTCAAGCGAAAGTCTTGGTAAAATCGACTCAATTTTTTGGACAGTATAGGAGTATAGAGATTTTCAGCAATAGCTTCCATGTGAATCACCTGAAAAATATACTACAAAGATCTTACAAAAAATTTAGCTAATTAGGTTTAACCTTCAGTGTCAGCCCTAGACCCAAACTATCCAACCAGACCGCTAAGTTCAGAAAACGAATCTACGGATGATTTACTGCAAGATTTGATAGTTCTATACTCTATGAAGTATCTGTAGGTACATCTTAAGTAATTGGTATTAAGAAGTTTCAAGTTCTAAAAGTTGTAAAAATACTCACAACAAAAAGCCCCTCAATCTATTTCAAAAGAGAGGCTTTAGTTTTTAACTTAAACTAACTAACTTAGCCAAAGGCCGTTGAAGTTGAGGCTATTAAGAAGGCAGCATAGGTAAAGATATATCCCACAGTGAAGTGAGCTAACCCAACCAAACGAGCTTGTACGATTGAAAGAGCCACAGGCTTATCCTTCCAGCTAACTAATTGAGCTAAAGGAGTACGTTGGTGCGCCCATACCAAGGTTTCGATCAATTCTTGCCAGTAACCACGCCAAGAGATCAAGAACATGAATCCAGTTGCCCATACGAGGTGACCGAATAGGAATATCCAAGACCAAACAGCGATGTTATTCATCCCATAGGGGTTATAACCATTGATTAACTGAGAAGAATTCAACCATAGGTAATCACGCAACCAACCCATGATTGTTACTGAAGAGCTATCAAACTGAGCAGTGTTACCCTGCCATACTGCCAAATGTTTCCAGTGCCAGTAGAAGGTTACCCAACCGATCGTATTCAGCATCCAGAACATAGCCAGGTAAAAGGAATCCCAAGCCGAGATATCGCAAGTACCGCCACGACCGGGTCCATCACAAGGGAAGCTGTAGCCAAAGTCTTTTTTATCTGGCATCAGTTTAGAACCACGAGCGTCTAAGGCACCTTTAACCAAGATTAAGGTAGTGGTGTGCAAACCAAGGGCGATCGCATGATGAACCAATAAGTCACCAGGTCCAATTGTTAAGAATAAGGAGTTGTCACCAGCGTTGATAGCTTGTAACCATCCAGGTAGCCACACATTACCAGCATTGGGCCAAGCGGTGGTGGCAATACTAGAAGAGTTAGACAGCAAAGTATCAAAACCATACAGAGCCTTACCGTGGGCAGCTTGAATCCATTGAGCAAATACAGGTTCGATCAAGATTTGCTTTTCAGGGGTACCAAAGGCTTGCATTACGTCGTTATGAACATAAATACCTAAGGTATGGAAGCCCAAGAATAAAGATACCCAGCTTAGGTGAGAGATAATCGCTTCTTTGTGATCAAGAATACGAGCTAGAACGTTATCTTTATTTGCTTCAGGATCATAATCACGAATGAAGAAGATCGCACCATGGGCAAATGCCCCAACCATCAAGAATCCAGCAATATACTGGTGATGGGTATAAAGAGCAGCCTGAGTGGTGTAATCCTTAGCAATAAAAGCATAGGAAGGTAAAGAGTACATGTGCTGTGCCACCAGAGATGTAACTACACCTAAAGAAGCAAGAGCTAGACCCAATTGGAAGTGTAAAGAGTTATTGATCGTGTCATAGAGACCTTTATGACCTGCACCTAAAGCACCACCAAAGGGAGTACCTTCAGGTGGACGGTGAGCATTCAAAATTTCCTTAATGCTGCTACCAATACCAAAGTTAGTACGATATTGATGACCAGCAATAATGAAGATGACAGCGATCGCTAAGTGGTGATGGGCAATGTCAGTTAACCACAGAGACTCAGTTTGGGGATGGAATCCACCAAGGAAGGTCAGAATTGCGGTGCCAGCACCTTGGGCAGAGTTAAAAATATGACCTGCCGTATCAGGATTTTGAGCATACACGCCCCAATTACCAGTAAAGAAAGGTGCAAGCCCTGCTGGGTGAGGGGGAACACTCAAGAAGTTGTCCCAACCGACATGGATACCACGGGATTCGGGAATTGCCACATGAACTAAGTGACCAGTCCAAGCTAAGGAACTTACTCCGAACAAACCAGCTAAGTGGTGATTTAGTCGAGATTCAGCATTCTTGAACCAAGACAAGCTAGGACGAAAACTAGGTTGGAGGTGGAGCCAGCCAGCAAATAGCAAAATGCTTGAGAAGATTAATAGAGCGATCGCTCCAGCATAAAGCTCAGCATTTGTCCGAATACCGATGGTGTACCACCAGTGATAGACACCAGAGAAAGAGATATTAACTGGACCAGATGCCCCGCCTTGGGTAAATGCCTCTACAGCACTTTGACCGAAGTGAGGATCCCAAATCGCATGGGCGATCGGGCTGATGTTTAGAGGGTCTTTGATCCATTGCTCGAAGTTGCCTTGCCAAGCGACATGGAAAAGATTACCTGAAGTCCAAAGAAAGATAATTGCCAGATGACCAAAGTGAGAAGCAAAAATCTTTTGGTAAAGACTTTCTTCAGTTACGCCATCGTGACTTTCAAAGTCATTAGCCGTAGCGATCGCATACCAAATTCTACGAGTAGAAGGATCGTTAGCGATGTCTTGGCTATATTTAGGGAATTTAGTTGCCATAGTTTTTAGTTTTCCTCGCTATTATCCTAATGCCGCATAACGAGCTAGGAAGAATGCCCATGTGGTGACAATTCCGCCCAGAAGATAGTGAGCCAAGCCCACTGCCCGTCCTTGCACAATACTCAAGGCTCGAGGTTGAATTGCTGGAGCGACATTTAATTTACTGTGTGCCCAAACAATAGATTCAATCAATTCTTGCCAATAGCCACGTCCACTGAATAGGAACATTAAGCTGAATGCCCAGATAAAGTGAGCACCCAAGAACAATAGTCCATAGGCAGACAATGCAGAACCATAGGATTGAATTACCTGAGAAGCTTGTGCCCATAGGAAGTCACGCAACCAACCGTTAATAGTAATAGCACTTTGAGCAAAGTTACCACCCGCTAAAGTTGTGATATTGCCATTGGGGTCAACACTTCCAAATAGGTCAGATTGCATCTTCCAGCTAAAGTGGAAAATTACTACAGAAATAGAGTTGTACATCCAGAATAAGCCAAGGAATACATGATCCCATGCTGAGACTTGACAAGTACCACCACGACCAGGACCATCGCAAGGGAAGCGGAATCCTAGTTCTGCCTTATCAGGAATTAACCGAGAACTACGGGCATATAAAACACCCTTCAAGAGAATTAAAACGGTAACGTGAATGGTAAAAGCATGAATATGGTGTACCAAGAAGTCAGCCGTACCGAGAGCCAAATGTCCAGCAGCAACCTTGCCACCAATAACTAAGGTGTCACCACCAAAGATTGGACTAACGCTTGCACTGGCATAGGGGGCAGTTGTTCCCGCCGCCGCTGCATGAATACCTTGAATCCAATTAGCAAATATAGGCTTTAACTGAATTGCGGTATCAGAGAACATGTCTTGAGGGCGACCCAAAGCACGCATGGTGTCATTGTGAATGTAAAGACCAAAGCTATGGAAGCCAAGGAAAATACATACCCAGTTGAGATGGGAAATAATTGCATCACGATGACGCAAAACTCGATCAATCAGGTTATTTACATTCTTGGCTGGATCGTAATCACGGATAAAAAATATACCTGCGTGAGCGGCAGCACCACAAATCAAGAAACCACCAATCCACATGTGATGAGTGAAGAGGGAAACTTGGGTAGCATAGTCGATCGCAATGTAGGGATAAGCAGGCATGGCGTACATGTGCTGTGCCACGATAATGCTTAAAGAACCTAGCAAAGCTAAGTTGATTGCTAATTGAGCATGCCAAGAAGTGGTAAGGATTTCATATAAGCCCTTATGACCTTCGCCAGTTAGAGGACCCTTGTGAGCTTCTAAAATTTGCTTGATGCTATGACCAATACCAAAGTTAGTACGGTACATGTGACCAGCAATAATAAACAAAGTAGCGATCGCCAAGTGATGGTGAGCTTGATCTGTTAGCCACAAAGCACCTGTTTGAGGATTTAAACCACCCTTAAAGGTTAAAAAGTCAGCATACACTCCCCAATTTCCAGTGAAGAAAGGGGTTACACCCTGAGCAAAGCTAGGGAAAATATCTGACATTAACTTAGAGTTAAGAATAAACTCATGGGGTAAAGGAATTTGACTAGGTGCAATGCCCTTATCCAAGTAGTAGTTAATGGGGATAGATACATGGATTTGGTGACCTGCCCAAGCCAGAGAACCCAGACCCAAAAGACCAGCTAAGTGGTGATTGAGCATAGATTCAACATTTTGGAACCACTCTAGCTTTGGAGCAGCCTTGTGATAGTGGAACCAACCAGCAAAAAACATCAAGCCAGCCATTACTAATCCGCCAATTGCGGTACAAAGTAATTGAAACTCACTAGTGATGCCAGAAGCACGCCAAAGATGGAAAAGCCCCGAGGTAATTTGAATACCTTGGAAGCCACCACCAACATCTGCGTTCAGAATATCTTGACCAACAATGTTCCAAACTACTTGAGCACTGGGCTTAATACCAACGGGGTTAGTTAGCCAAGCTTCGTAATTGGAGAATTTAGCACCGTGATAATACATACCACTTAGCCAAATAAAGATAATGCCCAAATGCCCAAAGTGAGCGGAAAAAATCTTGCGAGCAGTATCTTCTTCAGTCGTAAAACTATCAAAGTCATGAGCATCGGCATGAAGGTTCCAAATCCAAGTTGTGGTTTTTGGTCCTTTTTTCAGTTCACGGCTAAAGTGACCAGGCTGACCCCATTTTTCAAAGGAGGTAGGCACCACATCACGATCAACCGTAACTTTTACCTTTGCTTCAGGTTTTTGAGGAGTAGTTGTCATTTAATTTTTCTCTCTCAAGAATGTGAAGACAAGTGGAAATTTTTTAGACTCTGTGGGGTTTCTGACAAGGCTGAATATTGAATGTTATAAGAGCTAATTGTAAGAAGCCACATAGCCTAAAGATTAAATAAGATTATAGGTACAGTGTGTGAGCTTACTTAGAAGTCCTTAACAATTATTCAAATAACTATGGATTAAGGGTTACAGAGATTTATATTACGGATTATAAATATTTACCAGAATTATGAATGCGATCGCCGCCTAAACCTAGGACGATAAACTCCCCAATTAATCAGAAATAGCCCCTTACAAAAATGGAAAGCCAAAAAGGTAAAATACGTACAAAACTCTACGGAGAGGGAGGGATTCGAACCCTCGTTAAAGTCACCCCTAAACAGCATTTCCAGTGCTGCGCCTTCAACCACTCGGCCACCTCTCCAACAGATAAATTTAAGTAATCTATCTGGGCAATCCATAATATCAGATGATTGGTGAGATTGAAACCCAATATTAAGCGGCAAACTAAATTTAGGAATAGATAACTAACTTCCAGATTTTCAAAACTCTATTACTGGAAATAAAAGCACATCTTTAAAATATCTAATACAAGATTAGTTAACACAGGATAAGCTAAAGGCAGTCATACTAACTAAGTTCTACTAATAAGCTACCGTGAATCTACTAATTAAACAAAGCCAGATCTTACTCCCCGATGGTAGTTTCCTATTAGGGGACATCTTGTTGCAACAGGGGAAAATCGCGGCTATTAGTGAACAGATTGATCCCGTCGATACCAGTAATACCGAAATTATCAACGGTGTAGGCTTAGTACTCCTGCCCGGCGTTATTGATCCACAGGTGCATTTTCGGGAACCAGGTTTAGAATATAAAGAAGACCTGCATACAGCCAGTTGTGCCTGTGCCAAGGGAGGTGTTACCAGCTTTTTAGAAATGCCAAATACCCGCCCCTTAACCACCACCCAAGCAGCATTAGATGACAAACTCAGACGTGCTGCTAGTAAATGTGTTGTTAACTATGGTTTTTTTATTGGAGCCACTGGTGAAGTTCTGCCCGATCTACTTACAGCAAATCCTACCTGTGGGATCAAGGTATTTATGGGATCAATGCACGGTGCTTTACTAATTGATCAAGAAGAAATTTTAGATAGGATTTTTGCCCAAGGAAGGCGATTAATTGCCGTCCATGCTGAAGATCAAGCGCGTATCGCTCAACGTCGCCAAGAGTTTGCAGGTAGCACTGACCCAGCGATTCATTCTATTATTCAAGACAATCAGGCAGCGTTAAATGCTACGCAATTAGCGTTAAAGCTATCTAAAAAATACCAAAGGCGTTTGCATATCTTGCACATGTCCACAGCCGAGGAAGCAGAACTATTAAGACAAGACAAGCCGCAATGGGTAACGGCAGAGGTTACCCCCCAGCACTTGCTGATGAATATAGATGCCTATTCTAAAATTGGGTCTTTGGCTCAAATGAATCCCCCCTTGCGATCGCCCCACGATCAAGAAGTCCTTTGGCAAGCCTTACGAGATGGAGTAATTGATTTTATTGCCACCGATCATGCCCCGCATACATTAGCAGAAAAAGGACAAGCAGAAAATACCCAAGTCCCCACAGCATCAGAAAAATCCAGTGCCAATACCATTTTCCTAGAACCTGCAACTATCCCTTCAGGCATGCCGGGGGTTGAAACTTCACTGGCACTCATGCTTACACAGGCGATGGCAGGTAGATGTACTGTGGCTCAGGTTAGTCGATGGATGAGTAGTAATGTAGCAAAGGCATACGGTATCCCTAATAAAGGCGAAATTCGGGTGGGATGGGATGCTGACTTGGTATTAGTTGATCTAAAGGAATATCAACCTGTGATTCGCCAAAACCTATTAACTAAATGTGGTTGGAGTCCCTTTGAAGGCTGGAATTTAACGGGATGGGCAAACACAACGATTGTTGGCGGTAATGTGGTTTATGCCAATGGCAAGGTGAATGAGGAAGTACGAGGATCAGCCTTAAAATTTACTTAGCCATAAATTCTCAACCAATTAAATATCTATGGAAAATATGCATCAAGTTGGTGATGTAGTGGGCGATCGCTACCGTATAGCTGGAGTCCTAGGACAAGGTGGTATTGGCATTACTTACAGGGCTGAAGATATGGAAACCCAACAGCAAGTTGCCTTAAAAGCATTATCCTTTCAACGCATGGGAGAGTGGAAAACCCTAGAGCTATTTGAACGAGAGGCTAAGGTTCTAAAGCATATTAATCATCCCGCTATTCCTCGCTACTTAGATTATTTTCAAGTTGATACAGAAAGCGATCGACGTTTTTATATTGCTCAACAACTGGCAGATGGGGAATCGCTGGCAGTCCTGATTGATAGTGGTTGGCGGGGGAGTGAAGGCGATATCAAACAAATTGCCACGCAGATTCTGGAAATTTTAATCTATCTCCATGAGTTGCAACCACCCATAATCCACAGAGATATTAAGCCGCAAAACTTAATCCGTCGCACTGATGGTATGGTAACTCTGGTTGATTTTGGGGCAGTTCAAGATACCTATCGTCATACCCAAATTGGCGGAAGTACTGTAGTTGGAACCTATGGCTATATGCCTCCAGAACAGTATCGGGGTAAAGCTTTGCCTGCTAGTGACTTATTTGGGTTAGGGGCAACAATTTTATTTTTACTCACGGGACGATCGCCCGCCGAATTACCAGAAGTGAGGATGAAAATAGATTTCCGCAGTTATGTGCATATTTCCGCAGGGTTTGCCGACTGGTTAGAAACAATGCTAGAACCTGCCTCTGAGGATCGTTTTAGCTCTGCTCGTCAAGCTTTGGAGGCTCTAGAGAATTGTGATATTGCTATTAAAACCACTCAAAACATAGGAAAAATAGAGGCGATCGCTTCTTTAAATACAAATATTGGTTCAAGAACTACTAAACCCTTTGGTAGCCGAGTTAAGTTGAATGTTACTAGCGATCGGTTAGAAATTTTTATTCCGCCTGCGGGCTGGAGCTTTGAATTTATTCCCCTATTGGGGTTTGCCCTATTTTGGAATAGCTTTTTGGTAGTGTGGACGCTCGGAGCAGCTATGGCGGGGGGATTATTTGCTCTGTTTTCGATTCCCTTTTGGGTTGTGGGTATTGGTATGCTTATTCCTGTAATTACTGGGCTTGCAGGAAATTCCCAATTAATTATCACAAATACTACCTTTACGATCAAACTGTCTGTACTGGGTTTTAAGTTTTTAACTACGGGTAAAGTTGCTGATCTGCAAAAAGTTGAGTTGGGAAGCAACATGACCGTAAATGATAACCCCGTTCAAGAAATCATGTTTAGACATGGTGTAAAAACTCATAAATTTGGCTTTAACCTAACGAATATTGAGAAGGAATGGTTAAAGGGTGAAATAGTCTATTTTTTAGATCAGGTTAGATCAGATTAAAAGCTAAGGCTTTCTATGCCTGAAAGGTAATATACCAAGCAGAAACCCCACCGATTGTGTAATTAATATGCTTAGTTGAGGGTAAAAATTCTAAAGTTGGATCATTAAGATTCCCAACAAATTCTAAAAATTCTGTCATTGGCATTGAGGAAAATCCCATTTCATGGATTAAGTCTAGGGGAACTGGATGCCCCCAAAAATTATCCTCGACCTGCCTAATTGCTATACCCTGCCAAATTGCAAATAACTTATCCTCAATTTCCGCCTCAAGGGTATTAATAGTTTTAGCTAATAGTTCTAAACTGACATCAATATCGATATTAGGTTCTAGGCTTTGAGAATTCTCAACATATATATGTGGCGGCACAGGAATCACAGCATAGTCACTAGCATTACTTCTTACTCTCTCAGGAATAGTTCCAAGGGTTTGAGGTAAAGGTTGAGCTTGTAACCTACTTACAGCCTGACTTAGTTCTTCTATCAACTTGGTCAGGCTAGATACTTTCCCCGCAATTCCTCAACCTCGGCACGGGTTGCGTATCGGCTAGATTCTGATTCCCCTATGTTCATAAAATTACCTACATTTGGTTTATATTGTGAACTCTTTAACTAAATGCTACCAGTAGATTAGATACAGAAGTCTTTTCTAGGCTTGCAATAGAATTTGGCTATTGTCTTGTATGGCATACATCAAGGCATAGTTTTATATCTATTTGCCAGAGAGGTTGCCAAAGAAAATCAATCTGCTGATACTAAGCTGGTATTAACAATATTCTATGTGGTTCCAAGGTGGGAAGGATAATTTTCATAGCTATATTAAAGTTATTTTTCTGTGATATTACTCCTTTCCCAGTGAAAGATTAGGGTATTCTGCACACCCACAAAAAGGTTTCACCTCTTCACCCCATTAATTAGCTGTATTTTTATAGTAGGAAGGGAGTAACTTTCTATCACTACATTTTAGGGTGAGTATAAATTTAAATACCTAGCCTTTGGAAAATCAGATCAAGATTTTTAATGTGATTTTCACAGTCAAAACAAGCATCTAACTCGGCTGGGGTAAGTAAGTCTTTAACTTGAGGGTTATTTTGAATTAAGCTGCGAAAATCTCCATCGGATCGATTCCATGCCTGATGGGCAGAAGTTTGGACGATCGCATAGCTAGCTTCTCGACTTAACCCTTTATCAATTAGTGCGAGTAAAACTTTTTGACTAAATACTACGCCGCCATAGCAGTTGAGATTACGCTGCATATTATGGGGATAGACCAACAGATTCTTGATTAAATCCGTAATTTCCGAAAGCATAAAGTGGGTAATAATACAGGCATCGGGTAAAATCACTCGTTCTGCGGCACTATGGGAAATATCTCGCTCATGCCAGAGGGCAATATTTTCTAGGGCAGTTCCTGCATACCCTCTAAGCAGTCTTGCCATCCCTGTTAGTCGTTCCGAACGAATGGGATTACGTTTGTGGGGCATCGCTGAGGAGCCTTTTTGTCCTTTAGCAAAAAATTCTTCAACCTCTAACACATCGGTGCGTTGTAGATTACGAATTTCTACTGCAAAGCGTTCAATGGATGATCCCAGTAGTGCTAGAGCCTGCACAAATTCACCATGTCGATCGCGGGAAATCACTTGAGTAGAAGCACAATCTGGTTTTAGTCCTAATTTTTGACAGGCGATCGCTTCAATTTTAGGATCAACATTAGCGTAGGTTCCCACTGCCCCAGAGATTTTACCAACGGCAATATTTTTAGCAGTATTCACCAGGCGATCGCGATGACGGAGAGTTTCTGCCAGCCAACCTGCTAACTTAAAGCCAAAGGTAATTGGTTCAGCATGAATACCATGGGTGCGACCTGCCATTACCGTATAGCGGTGCTGTTGTGCCTGATAGCGAATTGCTTGGGATAGGGTTTCCACCTGTGCCAAAATTAAATTCATGCTACTAGTTAGCTGTAATGCCAGTGCCGTATCCAAAACATCGGAGCTAGTTAACCCCAAATGGATAAATCTGCCCGCTTCGCCCACATATTCATTGACATTCGTTAAAAAGGCAATCATGTCATGGCGAACTTCTGCCTCTAACTCATCCACCCGTTTAGGATCAAAGTTGGCTTTGGCTTTAATTTCTGCTACTGCCTCCGAGGGAATATAGCCTAGTTCGGCTTGGGCTTCCACTACAGCAATTTCCACTTCTAGCCAAGTTTGGTACTTATGCTGCTCAGACCACAGGCTACCCATCTCAGGTAAGGTATATCGCTCTATCAAGGTTTAGATTTTTTCAATGTGCATACTGTAGATTAGCAAATTCAAAGCAATTGTTCATTAATATTTAAAAATCGATCTATATTGATGATCCCAGAAATTGATCTAAAGCCTAATAATTAGTCCATGTCCCAATCGCGTTCTTCACACTCACATTCTTCGCAGTACCAATTAATTGGCGGCGGTTGCAGGCGTGAAAACTCGTAATCGCAGACTGGACAACGACCTGTAAATATGGGGTGCCAGAACATATTTTCTAATTGCTGATCCTTATAGTGATCTGGGTTTTCCAATGACCATAGTTCTGAACTGTCAAAATCTGGGCAGTAGTTACTATCAAGACCACTGGGATGCACCGCACAGACTAGAAATTTACTATGGGCATAATAGTTACAGCGATCGCATAGGGAAATTTTAGGCATTTTAGCAATTTCGAGGAATTTTTAAAAAACTCATAGAACAATAGAGAAATTATCCAAAGCGGCGAATCTCAACCCCATTTTCTAGCACTACTAAAGTCAGAGTTAGGGGGCTACCTGTAAAAATTGTCTCCTTGGCGATCGCTTGAATTTCAATGGCAGACTTATATTGCTTAAATTCGCGACTTAGATCAAATAAAGCACTTTGAGGAAAATTACCGACTTTACCCGTAAATGGATTGGGTAAAACCCCCTGTTGGCGAGCGCGAAAGCTGACTAGTAAAAATAACTTATCTAACTGTCCTTCCAATTCTGATTCTGACATATTTGCCTTAAATGTTAAGGATGCAATTAATTCCCCAGGTTTAAATACTTCTTTATTGGGGGTAATATCCGCCAAAATTGACACACTACTTTCCTTGCGCAGATAGTTGCCCGCCGACAAAACTCGTAGAATATAGCTTTTCCCATCTGCGAGTTTTTGTAAAAGATTATCTATTTGTGTTTCCGAAACTTGAATTACTGGACGGCTCTCCGCAGGGAAATCTAGGAGAGTACGGGCATTTTGATCAGCTTGCTGTAAAACTTGAAATACCGCCAGACGTAGGTCTTGGGAGGATAAACCGCCATTAATTACAGCCGCAGTCAGGACTTGCTCCGATTGGATTGCCACATTACCTCGGCGCAGAGCCTGAATACTGGCATTTAATAGCTCTCGATTTTTCTCAAGGGTTTTAAGCTCAGAGCTTAGGGCTGTACGTTGTTTTTCTAGATCGCTGAGTTTGGTTTGGGACTCAGCCACTCGATTACGCAAAACCTGCCGATCGCTGCTAATTTTTGCTAGATCAGTATTAAGTTGGTTGCGCTCATTTAAGAGTTTTTGACTATCGGCTAATAGGCTTTTTTGGCGATCGTTTAAGTCCTGAATTTTACTTAACAGTTCTTGCTCTTGTGCCTGTACTTTCTCTAGTTCTTGCTTAGCACTTTGAAACTTTTGCTGCACAGATTGCAATTGAGCTTGGGTTCGAGATTGACGAAATAGAGCCTCAGCTAGAGAATTATTAATTTGTTCTAGATTCCGTTTCTCTTGATCCCTTTGTCGCCTAGTAATAGCCAACGCTGCTTCCATTTTTTCCTTTTCGGCTTGAGCAGTTTTTAACTCAGATCGAATACTATCCAGTCTAAATAAACCGTCCTGAAGTTGACTACTGCTCGCTAATAAAACGCCCAAGGTTGAGGCTGCAATCATTCCGCCTGTGGCAATTGTGATTAGAGTTGCTGTGTTGCGAGGTCTAAGATTAAATATGCTGAGTCGAGCTTTACCAACTTTTGTCCCAATGCGATCGCCCAGGGTTGCAATAAGTCCCCCCAAAATCAAAATCGCCAGTACTAGAACATAGCCTGCCATGTTAAATCCCACACCTCATAGTTCTTAATCTTATCCGAATCCGCCATGAGTTTTAGCACGATCTAGAACGTGAGGTTACTTCAACAGTAGATAAGCTAGTAGATAACTGTAAGTGCTAATTTTTAACTTTTTTTAGTTTTTTTGACTATTTTTTCATTTTTTAAATATTGTTAAGCTTTGCAAAGCAGTAGAATAGGAAAAATTAATTTTAGATTTAATTTCATTTTGATTTCATACGTTTATTTAGATAAATTATTTAAATAAATTTAACTAACACCAACAATTAGGGGAATTATGCGGGTTGCGATCGCTGGAGGAGGTTTAGCAGGTTTATCTTGCGCTAAATATTTAACGGACTTGGGACATACCCCGATTTTACTAGAGAGGTCGGCAACCCTAGGTGGTTTAGTCGCAGCTTGGCAAGATGAGGATGGCGATTGGGTAGAAACTGGATTACACGCCTTTTTTGGGGCATATCCTAACATGTTGCAATTAATGGCAGAACTGGGAATCAGCGATCGCCTGCAATGGAAACAACATACCCTCATTTTTAATCAACCTGAAAAGCCCGGAATTCTCTCCCGCTTCGATGTCCCAGATATTCCTGCTCCTTTTAATGTGATCATGTCGATCCTCAGAAACAACGATATGCTCACCTGGAATCAAAAAATTCGCTTTGCCATTGGCTTAATTCCAGCGATCGTGCGGGGACAAAAGTATGTGGAATCCACGGATAAATATAGCCTGATTGAATGGCTAAGACTGCAAGGTGTTGATGAAAAAGTAAATACCGATATTTTTATTGCTGCTTCTAAGGCACTGACTTTTATCAATCCTGAGGAAGTATCCGCCATGATTATCCTCACCGCCCTCAATAAATTTCTCCAACAACGCTACGGCTCTAAAATTGCCTTCCTTGATGGTGCGCCCCCCGAACGTCTATGTCAACCAATTGTCGATCATATTACAGCGAGAGGTGGTGTAGTCTGGACACAAACTGCCCTGCGGGAGATTGCCTTAAATGCCGATGGGTCGGTCAAACATTTTCTGATTGGTGGATTAGGTGAGGAAAGCCATGAACTTATTGCCGATGCCTACGTTTCCGCCATGTCCGTCGATATTATCAAATTGCTGTTACCGAAGCCTTGGCAGGAGCTAGAATTTTTCCAAAAATTAGAGGGACTAGAAGGCGTACCTGTAATTAATGTCCAAATTTGGTTCGATCGCAAACTTACCGATGTGGATCAACTCCTATTCTCGCGATCGCCCTTACTCAGTGTCTATGCCGATATGAGCGTAGCTTGCAAGGAATATGCTGACCCTGATAAATCTATGCTTGAACTAGTATTGGCTCCTGCTGCGGACTGGATTGGTAAACCCGACCAAGAAATTATCGATGCCACAATGTCAGAATTAGCAAAACTATTCCCCGCACAAATCCCTCACCATGCTAAAGTTTTGAAAGCCAGAGTGGTAAAAACTCCCCGCTCTGTTTACAAAGCTATTCCGGGCAGACAGGCATATCGTCCTAGTCAAGCTACTCCCATCCCCAACTTTTTCCTGTCTGGTAGCTATACTATGCAAGAATATTTGGGCAGTATGGAAGGAGCCGTTCTTTCTGGTAAGCTGACAGCACAAGCGATCAACAACGCTTCCGAATCTCACCTCATCTCTAGTCAAACCCTTGGTCAAACAACTGCCGCCAAAGCCCTTGCTTAATCTCGTGGGAATGCTTTATCCCGCTTCTTTACCAGAGGCGTATAAAACCTGTCGTGACATTACCGCCAAGTATGCCAAAACCTTTTACCTTGGCACCATGTTGATGTCGGAAGCAAAGCGTTGTGCAATTTGGGCGCTCTATGCTTGGTGTCGGCGTACCGATGAGCTTGTGGATGGACTGCAATCAGCAACTACTACTCCTGAAACCCTTAAAGATTGGGAGTATCAACTAGAACTGACCTTTAGTGGACAGCCCAAAAGTTTACCTGATGTTGCCCTTGCCGATACTGCTCGCAACTACCCAATCCCGATTCAGCCCTTCAAGGATATGATTGCGGGGATGCGGATGGACTTAAACTACGATCGCTACGATACCTTTGAAGACCTCCATTTATATTGTTACCGAGTAGCTGGCACCGTGGGTTTAATGTCTGCTGCCGTTATGGGCTTTGAAACTAATGATCCCCATGTAATTGCCTCTGCTACCGAAGCAGCGATCGCCCTCGGAATTGCCATGCAGTTAACAAATATTTTGCGAGACATTGGCGAGGATGTGCGCCGAGGCAGAATTTACCTACCCCTAGAAGACCTAAAATATTTTGATTATACGGAAAAAGATTTAATCAATGGGGTAATTGACGATCGCTGGATTAATCTGATGAAATTTCAAATTCAAAGGGCAAGAAATTTTTACTATCAAGCTGAAAAAGGTATATCTGCCCTCTGTCGTGATGCACGCTGGCCCGTATGGTCGTCCTTAATTTTGTATCGGGATATTTTAGGAGCGATCGAACGCAACAACTATGATGTTTTTGAGCAACGAGCTTTTGTCCCCACCTCTAACAAACTAGTAGTAATTCCTTGGGCATGGCTAAAAGCGCAAACTGCTTGAGTTACTGTTGAGCTAACCATAAAATCTTAAGTATATCTTCATAATCTTTACTCGATATGAAGTGTTAGTATCATAATAAATTTACCCACTTACATCTAAGAACTTAATACTCTCCAAAGCCTATGATTGACAGATTAACCTTATAACCTGAGAGAGATCTACAGAAAAATCTAGTTAGATATTCACTTAATGTTACTTGAAGTTAGGCATTCTCAGAATCATCTACTGCTTCCATAGAATATGTCTCTTCTAGCATACTTATTATATCTGGTTCAGCTTGGACATCCTTTTTAATTACCTTGCCATCGATAATTTCAAATCCTTCACTTAATGCTTTTTCCTTAATTGCTTCTACGAGCCAATGACCGTCAGGTACACAACTTGCAGCAGCAGCCTTTTTAACTAGTTCGTATATTGCCTTACTGATCCTTGGTCTGACACTATCTGACATGATATTCTAATACATCGTTAGCCTATGTTAGTTTCATCAAAATAACACATAAGCGTAACTTAATTCTATTGATTTAAGGCTGATTTAAGGCTATTGGTTCGGAATTTTAGAACTTAGAGGCAAAGTAAGGTAATATAAGCAAACTAGGCTCCCAAGTGGTACCATTAACACCTGAATATCATTAAACAATGTTAGTAGTTCAGACAAACCACTTTCCTAGTTCTTTTCTATGAATTCCAGTAAGCTTTCATCGGCTAACTTTATCAAAGCTTCAGAATCACAACTTCAGAGAGCGGATAAAATTGAACAATGAAAGATAGACTCTACTTGCATCTTAGTAATTTATGGTTCCTATTTATAGATTTCTTAATAAATTTCTGTAGATATGTACCTAAGTGGCTAAATCGACGATCTAAAAAACCTAAACTTTCACTTAACTCACAACTTGCACCTAAATATCACCTAAATAGAATGATGACAAAAGTATCTTTCCATAAGTCCGACATAGATGGGAACAAATACACCGTAGAGGGCATTGCAAGGCTGGCTTTTACCATTAAAGCAACGATGAAACTACGAGGTTGGTCAGAGCGTAAGCTAGCAGCCCAAGCTGGAATCTCCCACGTTACTGTCAATAAATACGTCAGAACTAATATCCACGAGCCACAGGCTGAAATCTTAAAAGCACTCGCCCCCTACATTTATAAAGTTACTTCCATTGATCAAGACAAAATCGAAATTTACTCCGATCAAACCTATGGTGATGACTGGCAAGAATTAGACAAAATTGCCACCTCTGACTATGCTCAACTCTTTCCTAATACATCAACTGGTTTATCTGCCAATTCATCAAAAGACCTATCTAAAAAGGCAGCAGAAACTCCAACGAAATATAAACCTAAACCCAATTCCTAATCCCCCATCCCCAATTCTTACTTTAAAGTTGTCATCCTAAATCTTTGGCTGTGCGTACAATAGTAAAGTAAGAACAGGAAAAACAATTATGGCTTTATTTGGCTTTGGCAAAAAGTTAACCCTTCCCAATATTAATGATGCCCTTCCCGGTAGAAGCGTAGCAATTCCTACGGCAACAACTCATTTTGTCAATGGTAATCCTCTCAAACCACCCTATCCAGAGGGTACGGAGCAGGCGATTTTTGGCTTAGGTTGCTTTTGGGGAGCAGAGCGCAAGTTTTGGCAACTACCTGGAGTTTATATTACGGCTGTGGGTTATGCGGCGGGAATTACTCCTAATCCTACCTATGAAGAGGTTTGCAGTGGATTGACTGGACATAACGAAGTGGTTTTAGTGGTGTTTGACCCTAAAATTATCAGCTACGAGCAGTTACTAAAAGTTTTCTGGGAAAGCCATAACCCCACCCAAGGAATGCGTCAAGGTAATGATGTTGGTACTCAATATCGTTCAGGCATTTATTACTACTCAAAGGCTCAGCAAGAGTCTGCCAATGCCAGCTTAAAGGTGTATCAATCTGCGCTCAAAGCTGCGGGTTATGGAGCAATTACCACTGAGGTTTTATCTGCCCCAGAATTTTATTTTGCTGAAGGTTATCATCAACAATACTTGGCAAAAAATCCCAATGGCTATTGTGGGCTGGGCGGCTGTAATGTGCAACTCCCTGAAGTTAGCTTAGAAAAAGTCTAATTTTGGTTTTAATAAAGTTTTTTTACCAAAATTTATATTTATCCTCAAGTAAGTTAGCCTAAAGTTACTAATTTGCTTGGGGATTTTTGGTGCTTCCCTATGTACATATAAAGTTTGTAGGGTATGATTCTGGGTAAAGTTATAAGCGACTATGCTTAAGCTTTTTTGTTACAATCGATCAGCAAAATAAGTAAACCAATGAACCAACTCAAGAAAGAAGAAATTTACGATAAGCTGGGGAATATTGACCAAATTCGGGACATCATCTTTGGCGCACAACTCCGAGATTATAATACCCGTTTTGATAAATTGGAGTCAGAGTTAGCAAATTTTCGCCAAGAGTTGCTTGATCGGATTCAAGAGGTTAAAACTACTAATGCTAGTGATTTGCGCTCAGCTATAGATATTGTGGATAAACGGATTAAAGCCCTTCAAATCACGGGTGAAGAGGAAAGGAATGATTTGCGCCAAATTATTGATCGCACCCATCGTAAATCTTCGAGTAACTTTGAAAAACTCAGTGAAGACCTAGAGTTAAGTACTAGCTCTCTGCGAGATAATCTATCGGAAACCAAGTCTAAATTACAAGATGATATTCGTAACCTTAGAACCTATGTGCAGGAAGAGTTAGAGCGCAGATTGTCAGCGATCGGAAATATTAAAGTGTCCCGTGATGATATGGCGGAAATTCTGTTTGAGTTAGGTATGCGCCTTAAAGGTACAGAGTTTGTACCAGAACTAGAAGAAGCCACAGATTTGATCATTGTCGATCGCCTAGGTACTGAGTAATTTATTGCTAATATGAAGCATTTTTTTTTAGTCTTGTTAGCTTTAATTTATTTAGCTTTTCCAATTCATGATCAAGCGATCGCTGCCATAAATTCTGGTTTTGCAACTAATCAGGAGCCAAGTCAAGAACTGGTACAAAGACTGGAAAAAATTAAGGCAACAATGGCAAAGATTAGGTTTTGCTATAACGAAAACTGCTTCTACCGTAATATTACCAGTACTATTAAGCCTCCTAGTAATGCTTTGGTTCCCTACAGTGCCACCATATCAGCAACTATAGATCGTCCTTCTACGGTTTTGGATACGGCGGATTACACCCTGAATTTTATTAATCACCGATGGCAACTAGTTAAGGGGGAAGAATATACCGATGTAGCTGAGTATTTATTTAATGGCGATCGCTACGAAATTTTTAGTGTCCATTCCAATCGCAGCATTAAGGGTAAGTTAGAACAGGCTCGTAAAGATAGTAATCTTAAATCGGGTTATTTAACTATGTATTACGATATTTTTGATAACGGCATAGAAAAAGTTAAACCCTAAATTATTCACAAAATATTAACTACGCCAAGTCTCATGGGTGAAGCTACCGTGCAATCCAAAGGGGATATGGTGCTTAAGATGAATAGTTGCCACAGGTGAGTTAGTAATATTTTCGGCATCTAGGACAACAATATCGGTGCGATCGCATTCGGCATCAAAGACTAAGACTACTAGCCAGCCTTGATCTTCTTGTGTACCTTCAGGATGGGGAATAAAAGTTGGTTCACCGACAAAACCTCTAGGGGCAAAGCTATGAATTTGCTTTTCTCCAGTTTGGACATCTAGTTTAAGAATTGCTTGGAGTGGGGCATTACCTGAATCTTTAGCGATCGCCCCCATGTAGCAATAGCGATAATTTTGTCCGACATAGGCGGAATGAATTACAGGAAACTCGCAGGAACGTTCTTGTAAGATCGATTTATTAACCTTACCTGAAGCGACATCAATTTCAAATCGACAGAACTGCCCCGGAATTACTTGATCAAAATTCACATCTAAAAAGTCTATGCCCGCCTCTAGCTTGGGATAATCGCTATAGCAAATGGAATCAAGAATAATTTGTGTATTCCCATCGGTGTGGGTTTCATAGGCATTAGCATGATGAAAAATAAAGCAGGGATCGGTTTCTAGGGTTATTAGTTTACCTGTGCGATCGAATATTAAAAGCTTAGTGGGAGTTTGCGGTTGGAGGTCTATGCAAGTTGCGGCGGGCTTAAATCCAAGAATAAAAGGTAAAGGATTAAATTTAACTGGGTTTTGGGCAAAGATGGCATAATTGGGTGTAATCACAAAGTCATGGAGGAAACAGAAACCATCAACCTTTTGGTTAGCAAACTTGGTTAAAGTTCCCTGCAAATCAACCTTATAAAGATTAATTGTGGATTTTGGTCCCGCATCTACGCCAAAGCCATACATATCGCCTGTGATTGGGTCAAATTTGGGATGGGCTGTAAAGACTTCCCCTGGATTTAAATTGCCATCAAAGTTTTCAATACCAATTGTTTCTAGGGTTTCAGGATTAAGGCGATAGGGGCGACTAGCTTCCCAGAGTGCCAACAGCTTCTGCCCGTGATAAATTACATTGGTGTTAGCTAGATTCTTAAGCTTTAGGTTGAATATATTTTGGAGGAATCCTCCCGATCTTTGGGTTCCAAATACGCCCCGATACAGAATTTTTCCTGCCTCTTGCTCTGCTAAAAATTCAGGGGTTTTCACAAAGCTATTAGCAAAATGAACTTTCCCATCTGTAAAGGTAATACTAGAAACCATGCCATCGCCATCAAAGGGATGTCCGTAGCGATCGCCATTTACATCTAATAACCCAGGTCCATTGCGAAATAAAGTGCCTTGGAGAGCCTTTGGTAGTTCACCTTCAATATCATCAACCCAGTAGGAATATTCGGTTTTGAGTGATTTATACCCCTTTTGCCAGTCGCTTTTACTGAAAGATGAAGTTTGTACCATGAAATTATTTTGGGTTTAATTAAATTATTAGTAATTAATCGTAATACTTATTAACAATCATCATAATTCAATTCTTTAATGCCAACTCCTAAAGTATTTCAAACCGCCTAAAAAATTGCCTGAAAAATTAGAAATATCAGTAAGCCCCTTTACCAAACAGAACTATAGACACAGTATCTACCAAAATTGCTAAGTCTAGGTTCAGTGACCAGTGATCGATGTAGTGCAAATCCAGTCGTACCGCATCATCAATGGTGTCGAGGTCTGAACGTCCAGAAATCTGCCATAGTCCAGTAATTCCTGGTAAAACCCCATGTCTAATGTGATGCCAATCGGCAAATAAAGCCACATCCCGAATTGGTAGAGGTCTAGGTCCAACTAAGCTCATTTGTCCCATCAACACATTAAACAATTGCGGCAACTCATCGATGCTTAAGCGTCTGATCAAATGCCCGATGGGAATAATTCTGGGATCACGCTTGATTTTGAACATTACCCCATCTTGACTTTCGTTTAGTTTCTCTAATTCGGCTTGGCGATCGCTAGCATTAATACACATACTGCGAAACTTCCACATCCTAAACACTTTGCCATTTAGCCCAATGCGCTCTTGGGAGAAAAATACGCCACCCGGAGAACTAACTTTAATAGCGATCGCCACCACGATAAATACTGGAGCAAGCAAAATAATTCCCAATAAAGCTCCAAGAAAATCTAATAGGCGTTTACATCTGTATTCCCAAATTCCTAAAAACTGCGAACTAATTTTAATTGTCGGCATTCCTGCAAATATTTCTGGCGTTCCCCGTCGGTGCAGCATTGCCAAACTAGAAGGTGCAAGTCTGAGATTAATCTGGGCATTACGCAATTGCCAATATAATTCCGAGGCTAAATAGGTCTCAGGTAGTCCTTCAGCCAGAACCTCATGGGCTTGAAGTTGAATAATTTTCGCAATGGTTTCAGATGAATAGGCTTGATCTGATGTCGTACTACCTATAACTTGATAACCAGGTCGCCTTTGGATTGATTTAGTTAAATTCTCAATTCTTGAAGCTGGAGCAATAATAAAAACTAAGATTTGGGAACGGGCGATCGCTAACTGATGAATACCCAAAATCATTAATAGTCTTATAACAAATACGCAACCAACACTAGCAAACCAAGCTGCAAAAAAAAGCGATCTGGGTGCATCTAGCTTAGGATCATAAAAATAATTGACCACTAAGGAAGCTAAGTAAATAAAACTAATCAACTGTGCCTGCTTGACATAGTTTTGACATTGAGATGTGGAACTATAAAATCCTTGAGATGCTAAGACAAGTATGGTAACCAAGGTAAGAAAATAGAACAAACTGGAGGTTCCCAGAAATTCCCATAGGGTATATTCCGCAGGTAAAGGCTGAAAAGATTCATTTAACTTAGCAGCTAAATGCCAAGCTAGTGCTAATCCTAGTAAATCTCCAAATAGCAAAGTAACGGCTCTAAACCAGCCAATTTCAGGAGTGGGAACAAGTTGGGTATGGGCGGAGGCTCTAAGGTCGCGCATGAGCATTAGATGATATATCTGAATTTGTCATTCTTGTCTAATCTTGCCCTAATCATGACTCGGTAATGGCTTGTATGGTAAAAATTAATGGCTTTATGATTGCCAGTATTGGTTTAGACGAGCAAGTAATTTATGCCCATATCTTTATCAGTGAATTATCAGTCAATTAACTTCTAAAAATTTAATTTGTAAGTAGATTTGAAATCATGTTATCTTTGTAAAGCTCATTTTTCAATTTATAAAGTTGTAATCGTGCCTAAGCTAAAAACACGCAAAGCTGCCGCAAAACGCTTCCGAGTATCAGGTACTGGTAAGTTTATGCGTCGTCATGCTAGCAAAAACCATCTTTTAGAGCATAAATCCACTGCTCGCAAAAATAAGCTATCGCAAATAGCTACTGTGGATGTTACCGATGTGGATAGAGTGCGTGGGATGTTACCTTACGCCTAATCCTAAATTTATTTACTTAAATTTAAACGCAATAATTCTGATTTCAACATAAATAACTACTAAATCGTATGACTAGGGTAAAGCGCGGTAACGTTGCCAGAAAACGCCGCAATAAAATCTTAAAGCTAGCAAAGGGCTTCCGAGGCTCACATTCTAAGCTATTCCGTACTGCTAACCAGCAGGTAATGAAGGCATTACGTAACTCCTATAGAGATAGACGCAAGAAAAAGCGTGACTTTCGCCGTCTATGGATTGCACGGATTAATGCTGCTGCGAGAATGCGTGGTACCAATTATAGTCAGCTGGCTGGTCAGCTAAAAAAGGCAAATATTGTTATCAACCGTAAAATGCTTTCTCAGATTGCTGTGCTAGACCCATCAGCATTTACTCAAATCGTAGAAGCTGCCCAATCTGCCCAGTAGGGTTATTTAGGTAGTTTAATTTAGTAAACAAGAATAATGATTATGCGATCGCTTGTTTCAATAACAGCAGTGGCTTTGGTGGCATCTGGGATTTTTATTTCTCAAACTTTAGCCTCAAGTCTGGAAACTATTGAAACTCGTGGTCGTTTAATTGTTGGGATTAAAAATAATCTTCCACCCTTGGGATTCCTTGATCAGTCAGGTAATCTTAAGGGTTTTGAAATTGATATTAGTCAGCAATTGGCAAAGGAACTGCTAGGGAGTGCCACTCATCTAGAATTACTACCCGTAAAAAATTCAGAACGCTTTCCTGCCCTGTGGTCTGATCGGGTGGATTTATTAATTGCTCAAGTAACTTTAACTAAGAACAGATCACGGCTGATGGAATTTAGCCTGCCTTACTACACTGATGCCACAGTTTTAATCGCCCGCCAAGGTAGTAAACCCAGTGATTTTAGCCGCGAGGATGATTTAATTGGTGTAGTTAAAGGTTCAGAAACTATATCTATTCTCCAAGGTTCTTTTCCCAAAGTAAAACTAATTGGAGCAGATTCATATCAGTCGGGATTAGAGGCACTCAAACAAGGCAAAATTAAAGGTTTTGCTGGAGATGGAATTGCCCTTGCTGATTGGTTAAAGCAAAATCCTGAATTTACACAGGTGGGGAATAAATTAGCATTTCATAGTTTAGCGATCGCTCTACCTCGGGGAGAACAATATAACTCTTTACGGCTTAGGGTATATAAAATTGTAGAAGGATGGCGACAAAGTGGCTGGCTTCAGGAAAGAGCAACTTTTTGGGGATTGCCATAAATGAAACACCTTCTCTATATCCTGCCATATCTCAATTTAGGCGGTACTGAGAAGCATGCTCTTAGTTTAATTAGGCATTTTCAGCAGCAATACCATATCTCACTTTTAGCTCCAGAAGGGAATGGGGCAGAACCATTCAAATTGGAGAAGATTAATTACCACGCGTTTCTTAATTTAGAAAAAAATATTTGGCAAGGATTAACCGAGTTTCGAGCGGGAATTATAGCAATTCATCGAGAGCGTCCCATAGACTTAGTGCATGTTCACGCTGGGCATGAGTTGATGCTTTTGGTGAAATTGTTTTTACCAAGAAATATTCCAATTGTGTTTACGGTACATGGTTATCATGGCGAAGGCGCAATGGTTAGCTATCGACTAGCGGTATTATTTTCTAACTGGGTTGCAAATCAGGTAATTGCCGTTTGTGCAGCCGAGGCTAAAATTCTACAAGATATGGGGTTGAATTCTGCAAAATTGAGCTTAATTTATAACGGTGTTCCTCAACCCCAAGTTGATTTAGAGAAATCTCAGGAATATGCCCATAAATACCAGATCGAGCGCAAATCTCAGATTATTATTGGTACTGCTGCTAGACTAAATCCAGCTAAGGGTTTAACCTATCTGATTCAAGCATTTGCTGACTTAACTAAACATTATGTGAATTTAGTGTTAATAATTGCTGGGACTGGGGAACTAGAAAAAGAATTAAAGCAACAAACCCAAGATTTAAGCATTGCTAATCAGGTGATTTTCGCAGGCTATATTAATGATCTACCAAATTTATTAGAACTATTTGATATTTTTGTACTTCCATCATTACAAGAGGCTTGTAGTCTTGCTTGTGCTGAAGCCATGACGCAGAAAAAAGCAATTATCGGTAGTAATGTCGGAGGTATTTCTGAACAGGTAATTGATGGAAAAACGGGGTTTATAGTTGAACCCAAAGATATTGATAATCTTGCCAGAAATCTGCAAATTTTAATTGAAAATCCTGAACTCAGAAATCAGTTTGCTGAAGCTGGATATTTAAGGTATGAAGAAAATTTTAATTTAGAAAAGATGTTACAAAAAACGGCTCAGGTTTATGAATCTTTATGATTTTCAAGATATTACAGTCTTAGCTGTTGCTACTTGGAGCTTAACCTGTTCAAACCCTGTACCACCATAGCTATTTCGCACATTTACTACTTGAGTTGGGGCGATCGCCTCCACAATATCTGACTCAAACTTGGGATGAAATTCTTGCCATTGTGCTAGGGATAAATCTTTTAACAGAATGCCTTCGCTGGTGCAAGTTTTAACCAGTTTACCCACAAGATTATATGCCTCCCGAAAAGGAACACCTTTAGTTGCTAAGTAATCCGCCACATCCGTTGCATTAGAGAAGTCTTCGGTTACGGCTTGAGCTAATCTATCCTTTTTAAAGGTAATTCCTTCCGTTAGTAAAATTGTCATCGCTTCTAGGCAGACTCTTACGGTGGTAACAGTATCAAAAATTGCTTCTTTATCCTCTTGCATGTCTTTGTTATATGCCAAGGGTAAACCTTTAAGTAGGGTCAACATTCCTTGTAAATGTCCAAATACTCTGCCAGTTTTGCCTCGTACTAATTCTGGAACATCGGGA